>NZ_JBAKAS010000014.1:0-122511 GCF_038155025.1 Marinomonas sp. TI.3.20
ATCGTTTCCGCTCGACTTGCATGTGTTAAGCCTGCCGCCAGCGTTCAATCTGAGCCATGATCAAACTCTTCAGTTAAAGAACTTGCTCACTCAAATCGTATTACACTAACTATAACTTAATCGATTCATTGCCTAAGCAACAAACCAACATAAAGCGATTGCCGTGTAGACTCTCGTAAGACTTCAATTTTTTTGACCAACTACCTTCCGGTAAAACCGAATGGCGATGATCTTCTGAAGACTCCAGCGAGCGCCCACACAAATTATCTGATTATCTATTTTAAAGAGCGTCTGACGTGTTGGTCGACTTACTTAGCAAGCTAAGTTGCAAACTGTTGTTTGCGTCGTTGTCCGTGTCAGTGGGTGCGTATAATACATCGTAAAAATTCTAGCGCAAGGGCTTTTTTAAAGTTTTTTGATAGTTTGTTAAAAAATCTAACCACATATCAAAAAAGACGCCGAAGCGCCTTTTTTGTAACCTAAGTGAACGTCCTATTAAAGAACAAAAAGATGATGCTTTTTCTTGCCTAGCTTCACTAGGAAGTACTTATTGTAGTATCCGTTTTCTGCTGCAAAGATACTCGCCGCGTCCATATTATTATCTAGACCTTGTGCTTGCCCATTAACTACAACCGAATTACGCTGCAATGCATCTTTTACTTGTTTGCCACTTGCTGCCAATCCAGCATCAGCCAATAAAGAAGTTAATGGCGTAGCGGCTAGGTCAACCCCTTGCAATGAGCTACTTGGTAAACCATCCAACTGAATTTGCTCTAAATCTTGTTCACTTAGATCATCAGCCTGACCACTAAACAAAGCTTTGGTAATACGCTCTGCAGCTTGCAACCCATCTTCACCATGAACCAATTTTGTAGCTTCGCGCGCAAGAATTGATTGCCCTTCAGGTTTACCTGTACTTTCTTGGTCCGCCTTTTCAATCGCTTCAATGTCTTCAAGGCTTAAGAAAGTAAAGAATTTGAGGAATTTATAAACATCTGCGTCTGATGTATTCATCCAAAATTGATAGAAAGCGTACTGACTGGTTTTGGCTGAATCCAACCAAACCGCACCGGATTCTGTTTTACCGAACTTAGTACCATCAGACTTTGTTACTAGAGGAACCGTCAAACCGAATGCTTGTGACTTATTCTGACGGCGTGACAAATCGATCCCACCAACAATATTTCCCCATTGATCGCTACCACCTACCTGAATCGTACAATCGTAAGCGCGATTTAATTCAGCAAAGTCCATACCTTGTAACAAAGCATACGAGAACTCAGTGAATGAAATACCAGCACCTTCTCTATTAAGACGCTGCTGTACTGATTCTTTGTTGATCATGGCATTAACTGAAAAGTGCTTACCAATGTCACGCAGGAAATCTAGCATGCTCATTTCACCTGCCCAATCAAGGTTATTCACTACCTTTGCTGGGTTTGGCACATCATCAAATTTTACGAACTGACTGACTTGACCACGGATTTTTTCCGCCCAATCTGCCACTACATCAGAGGTATTCAACTGACGCTCTGCGGCTTTAAAGCTTGGATCACCAATTAAACCTGTTGCGCCACCGACTAGAGCAATAGGGTTATGCCCCGCATCTTGAAAACGCTTTAGCACAAGCAAAGGAACAAGATGCCCTAAATGCAGACTATCTGCAGTTGGATCAAAACCACAATAAAGCGTACGACTTCCACCAGCTAGATGAGATTTAAGCTCTTCTTCTGCCGTCATTTGGGCGATTAGACCACGAGCCTGTAAGTCTTTTAAAAGGTCGTTACTGCTTACTGTCATTTGTTAGATCCATTTCCTGAGAGTTAGTTTGATTAAAGCATTCAATTATAAAAGTAATGTTGGTACGATTATAAGGCTTTAATAAAGAATTTTGGGTACTCATTTTGTTTAAACTTATACCAGCGAAGCATCTTTTACTGATCGGCATTGTCTGTGCCTTTCTAGCAATTGTGTTTTTTGCTTTTCCAACAGACGCATCAAAAGACACGCAGCACATTTCCTTAACAATAACGCCACAAGTTATTAAGGAATCTGAACTGACTTTATTTAAGAGCGACTCGTCCTCATTAAGTAGCGTCAATACTCAGGCTACCGACAGTTCGCCTTCTGGTAATGGCTCAGCCTATGTTATTGATAATAAATCAAATAATAGTGGTGACTCTCATCAAGATACAACAAGTTCAAAACAATCATCACCCATTAATTCGAGCCCAACATTCACTCTAGAGAAACACTCAGTACAAATTAAAGAAGGCGACTCCCTTTCTAAAGTACTGTCTAGCTACAAAATATCTGCCAATGATATTTACAAGGTATCCAGCGCTGATAAAAAGCAAAAAAGCTTGTTACGCATGAGGCCAGGACAACACCTTGAGTTTGCAATAAAGCAACCATCTGGCTCACTCCAACATTTAAGTCTGGTGCTAAATCGACTGCAAAGCATCAATTTCGAACGCAAGGACGATCAATTCGAGCGCGGTGAAACCAGCCGAACGCCGGATATTTCTCAAACCTACAAAGAAGCGGTAATCAATAACTCTTTATTTGTGGACGGCATGAATGCAAACATTGATCAGCCCCTCCTCATTGAGCTGGCGAATATTTTTGGCTGGGACATCGATTTCGCTCTCGATATTCGTAAAGGCGATCGCTTTAGCCTGCTATACGAAGAGAAGTTTTTAGATGGTGAAAAAATTGCTAATGGAAAAATTCTTGCCGCACAGTTCATTAATAACGGCCGTACTTTTCAGGCTATTCGCTACGAGACGAAAAAGGGAGCGAGCTATTACACCCCTGATGGCCTCGCAATGCGCAAAGCATTCATCCGAACACCTGTAGACTTCACTCGAATATCATCCAAGTTCAATCCGAACCGACTGCACCCAATATTCAAAACTAGTCGCCCTCATCGTGGCGTAGACTATGCCGCGGCCAGCGGCACACCCGTTAAAGCAGCAGGAGATGGCAAAGTCTCTTTTGCAGGCAAAAAAAATGGTTACGGCAATGTACTTATTATCAATCACGGGAAAGGCTATCAAACCCTATATGCCCACCTACGCGGCTTTGCACGTGGCATGCGTAAGGGTAAAAAAGTGAACCAGGGGAGCATTGTTGCCTATGTTGGGCAAACCGGCTGGGCAACAGGGCCACACCTTCATTACGAGTTCAGAGTAAATGGCGTCCATAAAAACCCTGTAACCGTGAAGTTACCCAATGACGATCCAATGCCGAAAGCAGACTTAAAGAAATACCTACCTTATGCTCAAGCTGTGGTTGCGGATTTGACGAACTCCAACTCTGCAGAGTTTTCACAAAGATTAGCCCTACTTAAAGATTGATAGTCCGTAAATAAGACAGACTATCGCTAGGTACATAAATAGTAGACAAAAAAAAAGCAGCCATCAGGCTGCTTTTTCATATAAACAGAGCGACTAATATTAGATAGCGCCGTTTACGAATTCAGTTAGTTGAGACTTAGATACAGCGCCTACTTTAGTAGCAACCACTTCTCCGCCCTTCACAACTAATAGCGTTGGAATACCACGAACATTGTACTTTGGCGCTGTTTCAGTGTTTTCGTCAACATTTAACTTAACCACTTTAACTCGGCCTTCAAATTCAGCAGCAATATCTTCCAATACTGGTGCAATCATTTTACAAGGTCCACACCAAGGTGCCCAAAAATCAACAATAACAGGTACATCAGAATTCAATACTTCTTCTGAAAATTGAGCATCGCTAATGTGAGCTATTTTATCACTCATAACATTTTCCTTAAAATCGGTTTTAACTAATGAATGAGCCTAGTGTAACACTAAACTATTTGGGTAAAAATAAGTTCCATCTACTAAGGCAATAGAAAAACACTATAACAGCAGCGAACGCACTGCTTCAGGCAACTCCAATATAGAATGTACTTCAGAATCTGAGCGCAAGGACCATTGATCATCCCAGCGCCGAGCACCGTGCCGGTTAAACCAAATACTTTTAATTCCTGCTCTAGCAGCTCCTGCAACATCATCAATAGGATGATCGCCAATGTGAACCATATGTTCTACCGAGACACCCGCCCTCTCTGCGGCCATCGAAAACAGCCTGCTGTCTGGCTTAGCAACACCTACTTGATCGGCACGAATCGCGAAATCGAAATACTGCCCAATACCAACATAAGGATGAAATACATCCGCATTGCCATTGGTAATCGCAATCAGAGAATAGTCAGACTGAAGACGTTCGAGCACTTCTTTCACATGCGGGTACAAATCGACTTTTTGACGCCATTCAGAAAAATAAGACAGCGCAGCTTGAGCCACCGAATCCGCTTCTTCTGTCGGCAACCCAAACTGCTTCAAGGTGTTTTTATATACTTCATAGCGAGCCGCTGAAATATTGGCCAACAAAGAAGGCTGTTCATCAATTAGCACTTTTCGAATATCTTGTCGTACCGCAAATGGGTAACGCGAATTAAAGCCAGGGAAGCGCGCCTCAAACCAAGTCTCCATAGCGTATTCTGCTCTCACGATCACAGGATCAACATCCCATAATGTGTTATCTAGGTCGAAAGCGACTACTTTTTTCATGATGACAACCTTTGAATTAATACACTTAGTAATTCTGCCGTGTATTCTAGAAACAAGGTCTCTCTTTCTTTAGAGAAGATTTTTTCCGACTCTGCCCCAAGAACTAACAATCCAGCCGTATATTTTTTATCACCATGAAGGTGAATCATTGGAAGCACGGCGTGGGAACGAATGCTCGCGGCCTCTTCCTGAAACAAATAAGCCAATGCTTTTTTTGATAAAGTACCACAAGCTGATTTTTTCATTCGAGAAGCATTAGTAAGATATTTTGACACATCCTCTGTTGAGCAGCCTCGAATAGAAGACCCATGATCATCGCCAAAGAGCAAAAAAGTATGATGAGAAGCAGCAAAATCATCTCTTACCATATCGTCAACTATAACGGCGAACTCATCCAACGTAGCACACTTCAAACCAGCCAGAATAAGTCGTCGAGTTTTTTGCATGATGGCCTCATTTTCACGAGCCACCTCGACTAAACGTTCAAATTCCTGACGATAGCCAACCGTAGATTTTCTTAATAAATTGACTTGATATTCAAGCAAAGAAATTGTGTTGCCATGAACTGGATGCGGAAGCGTTAAGCTTTCCAACAACTCAGGATTTTTCACAAAAAAATCCTGTTTATTTGATAAATACTGAATAACGTCCGCTTCGTTCATAACACCTCTATAGGTAGATCTGTCCTTCAAAAACTTTCTCTGCAGGACCTGTCATAAGAATGGGGTGACCCTCACCTTGCCATTCAATATGTAAATCGCCACCGCGCAAATGCGCTGTCACCTTATGACCTAACCAACCTTGCTTAATGCCAGCGACTACAGCCGCACAAGCGCCGGTACCACAAGCTTTAGTTTCACCTGCACCACGTTCATAAACACGAAGGTTAATTTCGCCTTCGTTTAGCACCTGCATAAAGCCAACATTGACCTTCTTAGGAAACCTTTCATGACACTCTATCAGCGCACCTACCGTTAAAACTTCATCGTCTTGCAATGCATCAACTCGTAACACAGCATGCGGATTGCCAACAGAAACCGGCGTGATTTCATAATCTTGACCACCAGCACTAAGCGGATATAACGCGGCAGAAGGTTCTGCGATAAAAGGCAAATCCTTAGGCTCAAAACGCGGCATTCCCATATCAACGGTTACCAACCCGCCATCCACAACGCGAAGCTGAATTGGACCACCTTTCGTTTCAACGTTAATAACGCGTTTATTCGTTAGTTCGCGATCCAACACAAATTTCGCAAAGCAACGCGCACCATTACCACAATGCTCAACTTCAGACCCGTCCGCATTATAAATACGATAGCGAAAATCCATATCTGGATTGGTTGGCGGCTCTACCATTAATAATTGGTCAAAACCGATACCAAAGTTACGATCGCTTAACCGCTGTATTTGTTTTTGGTTAAAAAACACTTTTCGAGACACGGCATCAACAACAATAAAATCATTGCCGAGACCATGCATTTTTGTAAATTTTAATAACACAATAGGCTCCTTAGTCGGGCAATACTTGCTCGCCGGCTAATTGATGCTCTATCGTTTCACGAGCGCGTATAAGATACGTTTTATCGCCATCTACCATTATTTCAGCCGCACGGTTGCGACTATTATAATTTGAAGACATGGTAAAACCATAAGCACCAGCAGAGCGCACTGCCAATAAATCACCTGACTGAATATCCAACTCTCGATCTTTACCTAAAAAATCCCCAGTCTCGCAAATAGGGCCTACCAAATCATAGGTACGAACGCCTTCCGATGTCGGCGCAAGAGAAACAGGCACAATATTCATCCAAGCACCGTACAAAGAAGGACGAATTAAGTCATTCATAGCACCATCAATGATCGCAAAATTCTTGTGTGCCGTGCATTTTAAAAATTCAACTTGAGTCAATAAGATACCAGCATTCGCTGCAATAGAGCGGCCTGGCTCAAACGCTAAAGTAACATTACGACCCTTTACTTTTTCTAAAATAAGCTTGGCATACTCAGCAGGCTCCGGCGGCACTTCATCGCGATAACGCACGCCTAAACCGCCCCCTAAATCAAGGTGCTTAATCTCAATGCCAACGCCCGCCAACTGATCTACCAAACCAATTAAACGATCAAAGGTGTCGAGGAAAGGTTTCAATTCTGTCAATTGAGAGCCGATGTGACAATCCACGCCCATGACGTTTAAGTTTGGTAATTTGTGAGCAATTTGATAGATGCGAACCGCATCTTGAATATCGATACCAAATTTATTTTCTTTCAAACCGGTCGAGATATACGGGTGTGTTTTTGCATCCACATCTGGATTTACACGCAGTGACACGGGCGCAATTTTACCCATTTCGCCAGCGACTTGATCCAACCGATACAATTCAGCCTCAGATTCCACATTGAAACAATGGATACCCACTTCCAACGCTCTACGCATTTCTACCGCTTGTTTCCCTAAACCAGAGAACATGACTTTGGCTGGATCTCCGCCAGCTTTAAGCACGCGCTCCAATTCGCCGATAGAAACAATATCGAAACCCGAACCTAATCGAGCAAGCACATTCAAAATAGCAATATTCGAACACGCTTTCACAGCATAACAAATCAACGTTGGGTGGGATGAAAACGCTTCCGAATAAGCCGTGTAATGTCGCTCTAAGGTTGCTCGAGAGTAGACATAACAAGGGGTTCCGTATTGTTTTGCAACATCAGACAATGCGACATTTTCAGCTTGCAACATCTGGTTTGAATAATTAAAAAAGTCCAAAGGGGTATCCTCAATTAGTAGACGATTCTTGTTGTGACACAGTCTTATCAGTCGGCAAATAAAGCGCGCCTTTATTACCACACGCTATAAGAAACGTAGCTAGGATAAGTACTGTAAGCCATTTGAACATCGTCTTAATCTCTTCAATTTTTGATGACAACAGTATACTGGTAGGCTAAGCGTTTCCCAACCCTCGTGCACTATTAATAGCAATATTCTTTACTAATAATATAACCACTCAGGGCTTGAATTTACTATATTTGCGTCAATTTATAGAAAGATGAATATTTAGACAGGGGGTCGTTATTTTCAATCGCAATTGGGCAATCGCTTTGATTCAAAAAAGCAAACAGCACATCCCTGCTTGGGTAATTGCACTTATTTTCGCGCTTGCCCTGCACGCTATTGCTATCGCCTCAATCTACTCAGCAGGCTGGTTTGCGACTAAAGACATTAAAAGCACAGCAATAACCCCAAAATTAGAAATCACACTTGTTGCTTCAAAAGAACAAACACACCCCTCAACAACGCCAGAAGTAACGAACGAAACACCTTTAGAAACAAGAACTCCAGAGGCTCCCTCTAAAAACACCAAGACACAGGATGAGAAAGACCATTTTTTCAACACTCAACCAAGCGATAACCATGTCACCCCAAATGACCTTCAATCGCAATCAACTACCAAGGTTACAGATGATTCACTATTAGATCATGACAACGCACAGCAAAATCATGGCGATGTATCAACGAAATCATCGGTGTTAGATTTATCCAAAATTTCGCTTTCTCCAGATATTGATGATGAAGTGACCGAGAAAATTTTCTCTAAAGAACTACAGAAAAAAATAGCCGCCTCTAAACAAGCCCAAAAAAACTATTTAAAAGGGACAAAAAGAGAAACCAGTTACCCAATCACTGAGGACGCTGACGGCACACGTTATGTCAATATAAAAGGGGTTTGCTGGCGAATGCCCAAGAATTCAAGTAACAATAGAACCAACAGCGGCTGGGCTATTGTTTTTGATGGCTGTGGCTTGAAGAGTAAATCTTTTAACTTTGAGCTAAATATCAGCCCAAGTATGTTAACCAATGAGTTACTTGGGCCTGACTCACCCTTTACCCTAGAAAAATAAAAACGGCGCCTAATGCGCCGTTTTAATTACTCACTCTAGGAAACAATAATTAGCGCACGGCTAACTCCTGCTTAGCGCGAGTTACCGCTTTAATGACTTGAGCGGGAGCGGTTCCACCAATATGATCTCGAGCGGCCACTGACCCCTCTAGCGTTAATACATCAAAAACATCTTGCTCTATCATCTCGCCAAAGCTTTTCAGTTCTTGCAAGGTCATTTCAGAAAGGTCTTTACCTTCTTTCACGCCATAACCAACCGCTTTACCTACCACTTCATGAGCATCACGAAAAGCAGCACCTTTACGAACCAAATAATCCGCTAAATCAGTTGCGGTGGAGAAACCACGACGCGCAGCTTCATACATGTTGTCTTTACGAGACTCAATGGCTGGAATCATGTCCGCGAAAGCACGTAACGACCCTCGTAATGTATCAACAGTATCAAACAGCGGCTCTTTGTCTTCTTGGTTGTCTTTGTTGTACGCCAAGCACTGAGATTTCATTAATGTTAATAGCCCCATTAGGTGACCATAAACACGACCTGTTTTACCACGCACTAACTCTGGTACATCAGGATTTTTCTTTTGCGGCATAATCGACGAACCAGTACAAAAACGATCTGGTAGGTAGATGAAATTAAACTGCGCAGATGCCCACATCACCATTTCTTCTGCCCAACGAGACATGTGCATCATGATAATGGAAGCTGCTGAGGTAAATTCGATAGCAAAGTCACGGTCACTAACCGAGTCTAATGAATTATAAGTTGGGCGCTCAAAACCTAACAATTCCGCTGTCATATTACGATCGATTGGATACGTAGTACCAGCCAGTGCCGCGGCACCCAATGGCAAAATATTAATACGTTTACGACAATCAACTAGACGCTCGTAATCACGCTGCATCATTTCGTACCACGCCATCAAATGATGACCAAAAGTCACAGGTTGAGCCGTTTGTAAGTGCGTAAAGCCTGGCATAATAGTATTAGCTTCTTTTTCAGCCAAACTCAAAATACCCTGCTGCAGACGAGTTACTTCTTCTAGCAAGAAATCCACTTCATCACGCAGGTACAAACGAATGTCCGTTGCGACTTGGTCATTACGTGAACGACCGGTATGAAGTTTCTTACCAGTAATGCCAATTTTTTGAGTCAATCGAGCTTCAATGTTCATATGAACATCTTCTAATTCAATCGACCAAGCAAATTCACCGCGTGCGATTTCTTCTTCGATTTCAGTCAAACCTTGAATAATCTGATCACGCTCTTCTTCCGTCAAAACGCCAACACTAGCCAGCATTTTGCCATGGGCAATTGATCCTTGAATATCTTGTTTGGCCATTCGTTGATCAAACTCAACAGAAGCCGTAAAACGTGCTACAAAAGCATCAACAGGCTCAGAAAAACGACCACCCCATTGCTGGTTCGTGGTTTTATTAGTATCAGTCATTCAATCGGTTCCCACACAAATTCAAACAGCTGCCAAGAGTACCTCAAGCGCCCATACATATAAAGCACAGAAGGATGACGCCCCTACTCTTAACGAGTATGATTAAGCTTATATATCAACGAAGAATACTTTTTCTTCCGAAGTCTTACTAGGAGTATCTGTGAAAGAGAAAATTGTGATTGCTACGCGTGAAAGCCAACTCGCCCTATGGCAAGCCAATAACGTTAAAGCCCAATTAGAATCACTCTACCCAGAGATCAAGGTTGAGTTACTTGGTATGACGACCAAAGGCGATCAAATTTTAGACTCGCCTCTTTCCAAAATTGGAGGAAAAGGTCTGTTCGTAAAAGAGCTCGAAACCGCCTTACTGGATGGTCGCGCAGATATCGCCGTTCATTCGATGAAAGACGTTCCTATGGCATTCCCTGAAGGCCTTGGCCTTGCGGTTATCTGCGAACGAGAAGACCCTACAGATGCATTTGTATCTAATAATTTCAGTTCAATAGATGAACTGCCTCTTGGCAGTGTCGTTGGCACCTCCAGCCTGAGACGATCTAGCCAGTTACGCATGAAAAGACCGGATCTTGTAGTGAAAGACCTTCGTGGCAACGTCAATACTCGACTACGAAAACTAGATAACGGCGAATACGATGCCATCATTCTAGCGACTGCGGGGCTATTGCGACTAGAGATGCAAGATCGCATCAAACTAAGAATTCCTGACAGCATCAGCTTACCTGCTGGCGGCCAAGGAGCCATGGGGATTGAGTGTCGTTCTGATGATTTAGAACTTTTAACATTACTTGAGCCTCTTCAACATGAAGAAACTGCGATTCGAGTCACCGCGGAACGCGCGATCAATGAGCGCTTAAATGGCGGTTGCCAAGCTCCTATTGCTTGCTTTGCTACATTAGATGGCGACCAGTTATTTGTGCGCGGCTTAGTTGGCAGCCCAGATGGAAAAACCATCATTGAAGGCGAAATCACTGGTCATAAAGATGACGCTAAGCATTTAGGCGTTCAACTCGCAGATGATTTACTAAAACGTGGCGCTGACATTATCCTAGCCTCTATTTACCATTAATAACAAAATAGCGAATAAAGGCAACTAACCTTGGTGAGTAAATTAAACATTCTAATCACCCGACCTGAACCTGAAAACGCACTTAGCTGCGAAAGAGTAATTCGGCAAGGTTTTCATGGCATTGCTCTTCCAATGCTAGATATAGTACCTATTAACGACACAAGGAAAGTCGCCGCCATTCGCTCACATGTTTTCAATATTGACGAATATCAATACGTGATATTCGTCAGTAAAAATGCGGCTAGAGCAGCGGCAGAATGGATTTATAATTGCTGGCCGATGCTGCCTATTGACACTCATTGGATCGGAATCGGGCAAGGCACAACTGAAGAATTAATTAAAGAAAACATTCCCGCTATCGCCAACCCTGGCCATACAAGCGAAGCACTTTTGAAATGGCTAAAGCCTGCAAAAATGAGAGGAATGAAAGTTTTAATAGTTCGCGGGGAAGGGGGACGACCAGAATTAGGCAATCAATTAGAGCAAAGAGGCGCACAAGTACGTTATCTTTCCCTTTATGAACGAAAAAAGCCGGTTTATCAGGCTCAAACCTTCGCATTACTACCTGATATTGACCTAATATGGACAACCAGTGGCGAAAGTTTAATAAACTTAAATAGTTACATAGAACAATATAAGCCCAGCCATAAATCACTGTTAATTCTAACGCCAAGCGAAAGAGTGAACAGATTGGCAAAGGATATGGGGTGGCAGAATGCGATTTGCGCGAATGGCGCAGATGACGCGAGTCTTATAACGGCGACGGAATTTCACACAGGACACAAGAATGATAGAGATCAATAAGAAAGCCTCAGAACCTAAAACGGCGATTGACGAAGAATTTAAAAAAGACACATCAGAGCCGTCAAAAAAGAACTCTGGTGGAACGAAAGACCCTGCCGCCCTTAACAAAACATTAATAGCCACTTCGCTCGTTATTTCTTTGATTGCTTTAGGCGCTGCGGGTTGGTTGTTTTATCAAAGTGAACAAAATAATACTCAAGCCAAGTTAGCCGCCTTAAAAAATCAGCAAGATAATTTTAATTCAGAACTTAACGCACACAATAATACCTACAATCAGCTCACTAAACTTTCCGATCAAGTTGCTAAATCAGAGCAAAACACCAAACAACAAACAAGATCGCTACAAGCTCAACAAACCACACAGCAGAACCAGTTGATTTCGCTTGAAAATCGCATGCGCCAAATAAACAGTGCGAGCAAAGAAGACTGGAAACTAGCAGAAGTGGAATACCTTGTTCGCTTAGCCAATCAAAGACTACTGCTTGAATCTGACCTTAATGGTGCCGAAGCATTATTAAGCAATGCCGACAGTATTCTTGCTGAACTGCAAGACCCTCTCTTCTTTGATGCAAGAAAAGCCATTGCGCGTGATATCCAAGCACTAAAATCAACCACACACTTTGATGTAGAAGGACGCTACTTACAATTAGGCGCGCTTTACGACCAAGTAAGCCAGCTGCCGCAACGCGAACCTTCTGAAAAATGGTTAGAAGCCAATAAAAAAGAGCAGCAAAGCAAATTAAAACAAACGACTGCCGAAGTAAGTAGCACACTGGCAAAAATATGGGACTCTATTAAGTCTCTTGTTGTTATAAACTACAATCACAAACCGATTAAAACGTTATTACCACCAGCCGAATATCAAGAGTTAGTCACTGGGCTACAATTACAAATTGATGTCGCCCAAGTTGCTATGGTGAAAGGCGAAACATCTATCTATCAAAAAGCATTATCTCGGGTTGCCAATGCCATCACCGAACATTTTGATACTCGATCTCAAAGCGTCATTGCCTTCATGACCAGCTTAACCTCATTACAACAAGTTAATCCGGCTCCAGAGCTCCCTCTACCCAGAGACTCTCTCAATGCCATGAAAAAACTTATGAAAGAATGGAATACCCGCTCTATTCCAAAAGCTGATTCAACGCCAGATACAACCCCCTCTACCTTGAATGAGCCTCCACAAGAGAGCACAAAGCAATCAGCAAAAGATAAAGTCACACCACTTTCAGGTGAATCTGATAAAAAAATCACTGAAGACAAAGCGGCAGGAGAACAAGCATGAGAAAGCTTCTCTTTATTCTTGTCATCGTGATGGCAATTGGTGGCGTACTAGGATTACTAATGCGACAAGACAGTGGTTATGTCTTAATTGCATACAACGGTATCACCATTGAAACCAGCGTATGGGTGTTAGTTGCCGCTTTGATTGTTGCCCTATTCGTATTAAGTTGGGTGAAACGCATTCTTTTCATTATCCTTAGACCGAGCAACTCCCTGTCTAGGATTACAGATAATTTGGCCAGTAAACGCGCCACAAAAAACACAATTCGAGGCATGCTTGAGCTGGTCGGAGGTAACTGGCGTAAAGCTGAGAAGCTATTAACAAACAGTGCAAACAATGTCGCTTATCCCCTGATAAACTACATTGGTGCCGCTTATGCAGCTAATGAACAAGACGAACACGAACGCTCTAAAGCCTTATTAAGAACAGCACACAAATCCTCACCCGAGGCTGAATTTGCCATTGGCTTCGCACAAAGTCAGATACAAATGAGGCAAGGGCATTATGAAGGTGCTCTCGCTTCTTTAATTCGTTTACAAAAATTAAAACCAAAGCACAGACAAATCTTAAAAATGTTAGTTGCCGTTTATACCAAACTGAAAGACTGGGATGCATTGCTCGAACTCACTCCAACACTCAAAAAAGAAGGCATTTTCGATAACGACAACATGCTTGAATTGGAGAAAAATGCGTTTTTGGCTTTATTAAATAAGATAACCTTCCGCAACAAACTAGGTGAAAGCAATAAAGAACTTGTCACTGATGTAGAAAAATTATGGAATAAACTAGATACGCTTTCTCAAGATGACCATATGCGACAACTGTATACTCAAACACTTATTAGCTTTAAAGATGAAGAAAAAGCAGAAAGCTTTATTCGCCATAGTTTAAACAAAAAATGGTCAAATGACTTAATTTATGAATATGGAAACCTACGCGAACTAGCGGCAAAAAAACTGTTAGCTAACTGTGAAAACTGGCTTAAAAAAGAAACCAGTAGTGCCAATTTATTACTTGTATGTGGGCGCTTAAGTCAATCGCTTCGCCTTTGGGGAAAAGCCAAAGATTACTACGAGCAAGCTTTTTCATTAGACAGCCAAAATGAAGCCCTTGCTGAGCTAAGCCGTCTACTCAAAGCAATGGGGGACACGAAAGCAAGTCAGGACATTGTAATGGTCAGCCTTAACCAAGCGAGTAATCGACTGAAAACACTACCACTTCCTCAAGAACATTAATTTAGGCACCATGTTATTGTTTCCTAATAATGAGACTCAAAAAAAGACCGTTACTAATTAATTAGTAACGGTCTTTTTTCTAAATAGCCTGCTTAAGCAATTTATCTGAAACGCACGACAAGTTCATGCAACTCTAATGACACTGCTTGTAATTCACGAATGCTATCACTGGACATATTAGCTTTAGATAAACTGTCCGTCGCCAGATCCGAAATTCGGACTATTTGCGAATTAATATCTTCAGACACATGAGCTTGCTCTTCAACCGCTGCCGCCATTTGCGTTGCCATATCAGCAATAGTATCAACACCAGAAACTATCGACTGCAATGTAGACTCCGCTTCTAGCATTTGCTTAACACCCGTCTCAGCATCTAGCTTGCCTTGATTAGCCGTGTCTACCGAGCGCTGAGCACCGCTACGTAAGGTTTCAATTATTTGATGAATTTCTTTTGTAGAACCCTGAGTTCGCTGAGCAAGCTGCCTAACTTCATCGGCAACAACAGCAAAACCGCGACCATGCTCTCCTGCGCGGGCAGCTTCAATGGCTGCGTTTAGGGCCAGCAAGTTTGTCTGCTCAGCAATTTGGTCAATCATCTGTGCAACTTGAGCAATTTTCTCTGATTGATTCGACAAATCAACTACGGTCTCACTAATCTCATTTACCGTAACGCTCAATTCTTCTATAGAATGTCTCGTCTGCTCAATAAATACACGGCCTTCTTGCGCAGAAACTAAAGAGGATTTAGCACTATCAGCGGTATTTTGTACATGTGATGACACATCGTTGATCGTCATTGTCATTTGATGCATAGCCGCTGCAACATCTTGTGTTTCAGTCTGCTGTCGAGTCATTTTCTCCGTTGACTCAACCGTCAAAGACAAACCAATAGTAGACTTTTCCGACACCTTGGATGATTCATCTTCTATTCTGGTCAATACCGTTTCTAATCGAGCCTGCTGGCTTTTTATTCCTACTTCCAATATTCCTGTCGCTAATCCACTATCTGAATAGCTCATCGCCGCTAAAGGATGCATGAAAGCTGTTGCTAACTTTTCTTTCAGAGAGCGTTCTTGCTGATTTTTACTGAATAACGACAAGGCATTACCCAATAGACTAAAAGCCAATAAAGCGCCTAAACCATAAGCCATACCGCCCATTTTCCAAGCAGTAGCGCCAAATACCATGCTCAGTAATAGCAAGAGTATTAGCTTAGAAAAAGCACCACTTGACGTAATTTTTTTACCCGCATTAATGCGCGTATAAAGTTTATCTGCTCTTTTAACATCAGATCGAGCTGGAACCGTACGAACGGACTCATACCCAATGACTTTGCCATTCTCTGTCACCGGAGTCATATAAGCATCAACCCAATAAAAATCACCGTTTTTACAACGATTTTTAACCAAGCCCATCCAAGGTTTACCTTGCTTGAGATGCTCCCACATAATAGAAAATGCTTCTTTCGGCATATCCGGATGGCGAATCATATTATGTGGGCTACCAATCAATTCTTCATAATCAAAGCCACTAATTGCCACAAATGCTTTATTACAATGCAAGATTCGACCACTTAAATCTGTTGTAGAAATAAGCTTTTCCTTTGCATCAAAAGTTCTTTCATTATCAGTGGTGTGAAGATTTTTACGCATAGAACGCCTTTCCCTAAGACATGGCTATTATTTGATAAGATATTTCTTATCACTAGTTTTCTAGTTTCTGAAAGACGTTATTAATATTAAAAAAACAACTACAACCTCTTATTTAACCAACGAGTCATTATCGGAAGAAGAGAGGTTGGCAGCTGCAACGCTCCCGCAAGAGGAAGGAATGCAGGCCCCAATAAAGCACCTGCGATACTGTAAGTTAGTAGAACATTTCGATTACCTGAAGTAATGGCGGCAATAAGCGCCATTTCTTTTCCGCTACGCCAATACATAGCAAGCGAGACAAAGAAGAAAAGCACACATAAGCCAGTCGCTATAAGAAGATAATTAAGAGCGGCCATTGGATCTGTATTATAAAGAACCCTAAAACTTCCAATTAGTCCGAAAGGAAAAACAAATACGAGCAAAATAGTATAAGGCGAAATTTTCAGCAACATACGATCGAGCGCTTCTCGGGGAGCAAAAGTATGCACGACAAAAGAAAAAGCCATCGGCCCGAAAACAAATATGACTAATCGTAAAAAATACGCAACAAGATCAAGGTGAACGCTATCGCCTTGATAAAAAAGTAACGTTATAAAAATAACGACCGGTAGAAAAAGCGTAGTAGCTATCGTCATTGCCATCGCCTCGACGCTGTCAAAGCCAAGCGCCCTAACAATAGCAGGCGTTGCAAACAATGACCCTGTCGCAGCAACAGAAACCATCGCCAACTGAAGTGACGCATTAGCAGAAAAAAGCCAACCAATAGCACCGATAAAAAGCATGTAAAATACCGCGTGTAATAACGCATATCCCCAAATTTTTTTATCTCTTAACCTAAGGATTAACGCATTTTGCTTAATACCAAGCAATGTTAACGTCATAAGGGAGAACAAAACATAGGAAAGAAATGGAAAGATAGTGAGCGACAAAGAAGGGAGCAAAAAACCTAGAATAGCCGCCAAAAACATAAACAATAGGGAGTGGCGAATGAGGAAAGCAAACATGTAACTTACATCCTTGAGATATGAACTTTCAAATAGAAAGCTGAAATGATTATTTTTTACTATGAGAGTATATCTTATTTGCTTCTGGCAATTCAGCAATTTCGATAGGCCAGCTTTCGCGAGCTCGATCAAAAGCATCACGCAATTCCTTAAGCTCAAGGCTTGACGCGGATTTTTTTGAATTAGTACTTTCTACTCTTTCTATTTTCGGAAATAATATCAGATTATCATTCATAACCTTTCTCTATTGGTTCGCCCTCTAGATATCTATCGACACTCTATGGATAATCTTTAACAAACGCAATAATAGAGCCAATGGAATCCCTATGAAGTTTTTAATATCGCCAGCAAAAACGCTAGACATGACATCCTCTCCGAGTGTCACTGAATTCAGCCAACCTCAATTTTTAGAGCAATCGCAGCAGCTTATCAATACGATCAAGCCATACACTCCAGCACAGGTTGCGTCTCTGATGAAACTAAGTGACAAGCTATCGACACTCAATGTCGAACGCTATCAAGCCTGGGAGAAAAACCATACAACCCACAATAGCCGCCCAGCTATATACACATTTATGGGAGATGTTTATACCGGACTTGATGCCTATTCACTAAAAGACAACGACATTGCCTATGCCCAACAACACCTTAGAATCCTTAGCGGTTTGTATGGCGTATTAAAGCCATTAGATCTCATGCAAGCCTATCGCTTAGAAATGGGCACAAGACTTGAAAACCCTAAAGGATCAAACCTGTATCAATTTTGGGGCAACATTATAATTGATTCGCTAAACAGCGAATTAAACGACAATGAGCTACTAGTCAACCTTGCCTCTAATGAATATTTTAAAGCCGTCAATGTAAAACAGCTCAAAACCACACTAATTAGCCCTAATTTTCTAGATGAAAAAAATGGCCAGTTTAAGGTAATTAGCTTTTATGCGAAAAAAGCACGAGGATTAATGACTCGTTACCTGATTGAAAACCGCTGTGAAACACTAGAAGAATTAAAACAATTTGATCTTGCGGGCTATCGTTACGATGCAGAGCGCTCCTCTGAAAACACACCTATTTTTATTCGCCCAGAAAGCGCTCAGCCGCAAAAATAAAACCTTGATCTACATGGAGTCATTTAACTCCATGTAGATCAAGACCGATTATATTGGACGACAACCTTGAGTAATTCGATCATTTCCACCTAGGTCTTGATAGGTTTCCACCTTGGTGTAATTTTTTTCAAGAAAAGCCTGACGCACAGCTTCCCCTTGATCATAGCCATGTTCGAAGACTAAAAAAGCATCTTTTGATAAATACATTGGCGCGGTGTTAATGATATGTAAAATATCAGCGAGACCATGTTGCTCTGAAACTAATGCACTTTTAGGCTCAAAGCGCACATCACCTTGAGACAAATGCATGTCGTCTGGATCAATATAAGGCGGATTAGACACAATGAGATCAAATGTTTTTGCACTATCTAATTGATCAAACCAACTGCTCTGTATAAATTCTACATCTAATTGGTTGATAACCGCATTACGCTTAGCCAACGCCACGGCATCGTCAATCAAATCGACTCCGATGACCGTCGAGCTTGGGCTTTCTGATGCTAACGCAAGCGCAATTGCTCCACTCCCAGTACCTAAATCTAAAATTTGGTTAGCTCGACTCACATCAATCAAATCTAATGCAACTTCCACCAAACGCTCAGTATCTGCTCGCGGAATCAAGGTAGAACTGGCCACTTCCAGATCCAGTGTCCAGAAAGCCTGATGCTTAATAATATAAGCAATCGGCTCGCCCTGCTCTCGCCGACAAATTAACCTTTCAAATTCAGCAAGGTGCTCATCTGCCACTATTTTATCAGGCCAGGTGTAGAAATAAGCGGTCGTCACACCCAAAACATGCGCAAGCAAAAGCTGAGCATCCAGTTGTGCGGTATCAGAAACAAAAGTAAGGCGCTCGTAAGCGCCTTTTAGTAATTCATCAATTCGCATGTGCGATATAAACCCTATCTGTCGACCAATATAACAAGCCGATTAACTGTCTGAACTCAACGCAGCTAATTGCTCCGCTTGGAATTCATTAACAAGAGGATTGACCAAAACATTCAATTCCCCAGCCACAATTTCATCCAACTTGTACAGTGTCAAATTGATACGATGATCGGTAACACGGCCTTGTGGGTAATTATAAGTACGAATTCGTTCAGAGCGATCGCCACTGCCGACAAGAGACTTACGCTCTTCGGATTGCTCGCTTGCCGCTTTTTCTTGCTCTGCCGCCAACAAACGAGACGCCAACAACGACATCGCTTTAGCACGGTTTTTATGCTGTGAACGCTCTTCCTGACACTCAACAACCACACCGGTCGGAATATGGGTCAAACGAATGGCAGAATCTGTTTTGTTAACGTGCTGACCACCCGCACCAGAAGCACGGAAAGTATCAACACGTAAATCACCTTTATTAATGATGATATCAGCAACTTCGTCCATTTCAGGCATAACCGCTACGGTACAAGCTGAAGTATGAATACGGCCTTGTGATTCTGTCGCAGGCACACGCTGCACTCGGTGTACGCCCGATTCGAATTTAAGCTTTGAATAAGCGCCGTCACCAACGATTCTTGCAATGACTTCTTTATAGCCGCCATGGTCGCCTTCGTTCGCACTGACAATTTCAACTTTCCAACGTTGCGTTTCCGCATAGCGTGAATACATGCGAAATAAATCACCAGAGAAAATCGACGCTTCATCGCCACCCGTTCCAGCACGAACTTCCAAGAAAACGTTGCGCGAATCGTTAGGATCTTTAGGCAATAACAGTTTTTGTAGAACCAACTGCAATGCTTCTTGCTGTTGCTGACCAGCTTTCATTTCTTCCACACCCATCTCTTTAATATCAGGGTCGGAATCTGTCATCATCAGCTCAGCCTCTTCAATGTTATCTGCGACTTGCTGATACTCATTAAAGCATTTTACAACCGGCTCTAATTCCGCATACTCTTTTGAGTAAGAACGAAATAAATCCTGATCCATAATAACTTCAGCTTCACTTAACTGCACAGCAAGTTCATCGTAACGATCAGACAAGCTTTCTAATTTTAATTTTATTGAATCTTTCATTTTTAATTATCTTTATCTTCATAAATGCCCAAAACATTTGCGGCAATGGTTAATGCGTCTTGATCTGCATCGGCTCCGGCATCTCGTAGGTAGCGAGTCGGAGCATGGATCAATTTATTCATAAGACCATGAGCAAGCTTGTTAATCACTTGCTCTGGCGAGTGGCCAGACTCTAAACTTTTCAGCGCCTTGACCAGTTCAATATTTTTGATATCTTCAGCAGTATGTCGATAGTCAACAATCAAATCCGATACTTTACGCGATTCCACAATTCGTCGGTAAGAATCGACCCCTTCTTCAATGATCAACTCAGCCGCTTTGGCTGCATCTTGCCTTGCTCTGACATTTTCTTCAATCACAGAATGCAAGTCGTCGACCGTATAGAGGTAAATATCTTTCACCTCTTCTACTTCTGGCTCAATATCCCTAGGCACAGCAATATCAATAAGCAACATTGGTTTATGGCGGCGTTTGGATGAAGCACGCTCCACCATTCCCTTGCCGATAATCGGTAATTGGCTCGCCGTCGATGAAATAACGATGTCCGCTTCAGCAAGATAATCGCCTATGTCACCTAACATAATCGCTTCAGCATTCAGATCATTAGCCAATGTTTCAGCACGAGCTAACGTTCTATTAGCAATAATAATTCGCTTAACACCCTGCTCTTTAAGATGTCTAGCGACTAACTCTATCGTTTGTCCTGCACCTATCAATAATGCCGTATTTTTTTTAATATCTGCGAAAATGCGTTGCGCTAAACTCACCGCGGCAAAAGCGATCGATACTGGGTTTTCACCAATCGCGGTATCGGTTCGTACGCGCTTAGCAATAGAAAACGTTCGTTGAAAAAGAGATTGTAAGTCAGGGCCAATACAAGTCCCTTCTTGAGAAACCGCATAGGCTGATTTAACCTGCCCTAAAATTTGAGGCTCCCCTAAGATCAAAGAATCCAAACCAGAAGCAACCCGCATGATATGGCGCACGCTGTCATCGTTTAAATGTGTGTAGCAATATTGCTTGAGATCATCAAAGTCCAGCCCATGGTAATTACCAAGCCAGCGAATAATCTCATTCGCATCTTCTACATTATCAACGGAACAATATAGCTCTGTACGATTACATGTAGATACGATGACCGCTTCATTGGCTTTTTGATTAGAAACCAGAGAAGACAAAGCCTCCACCATTTTTTCAGGAGCAAAGGCGACTCGTTCACGAATCCCTACAGGGGCTGTTTTATGGTTGACACCCACGGTAATTAGCGGCATTAAGAAACTCTTTTCAAGGATCGGGATCACAGCACAAGGAGAAAAGGAATAAGCATTCCAGCACGGCTCTTTACATAAAGAGGACACATTATACGAGAAATTAGCTTATTTTCGCACCCCATAGGATCAATAAAAGTAATAGGATTAGTTTATAGTTGTGGCTGACACAACCTACCGGTTAACGATACCATAAGGGTTATATGAATTTAGCATCGAGAACACACATGCCTCCTTATTTGCACACCTTTATCTGTGCACGCACTAAATTGTCTAAAGTAAGGCTAGTCGCTACATTCATTCTTATTGCGAGCTCCTTTACTTTATTTGGTTGCAGCTCAGTGCATCAATCCAGTGATACGCCAAAAGAGCAGGATAATACAAGTACTCTTGCCACCACGTACCCAGATGACCAAATCAAAGAACTACTTGAAGCCGAATTTACACTGCAAAGAGAAGGCCCCAGCCAAGCTTTTTTGCCATTTTATAAAATCACTCAAAAAACCAAAGATAAAGCGCTAGCAGAAAGACTCGTTCACATTGCGGTTGCCAGCCAAAATAATACCAACATTGAGAAAAGTACAGATCTGCTGATTTCCATTTCTCCAAACGACGAACAAGCCTACGCTCTAAAACTGCAAATGCTAATGCAATCAAATCGCCCTAATGATGCATCAGCGGTTATCGTAACAGCGCTCAAAAAAGGGATATCTATTAAGTTCCTACCTCTTTTTATCGATAAAAACATCCGCAACAACGACTTAATGAATACAGTAGCCGCTACCTTAAAGCAGCTCCCTAATGAGGACCACAAAAACCTCTTTATTAAAGCCAGCGATGCTCGCGTCCAATTTAGTTCAGGCAACTATCAATCGGCGATACAAACAAGCAGCGAGTTATTAGCAAATAAAAACACCACCGACACAGAACCGCTTTTTCTGATTCTAGCTTATAGCCAAGACCAGCTCGGGAATAAAAACACAGCCATTTCTTCAATCGAAAAAGGCCGCACCCGTTTTCCACAAAGCACTCGACTATTAACCCCTTTGCTAGAATTTTTAGTGCAATCAAAACAATTGGACAAAGCGTCTAAAACGTATAAAGAAGCCAAACTAAACCACGTGGATCGCATTCAAGCTGGTATCAACTTTAGCAACACCCTACTTTCCAACGGATACCCTGGTGCAGCATTATCAACATTGAATCAGTTACCAGAAAAACAATATGGCTTTGAAGATCAAATCCATTATTTAATTGCCAATGCTTTATCCGACCTTGGTAAAAAAGGCCAAGCAATTAAAGAAATGAACAAGGTTACTGGCATATTAAACACCCACGCAACTAACCAAATAGCACTTTGGCTCTATGACGAAGACCAAGAAAAACAAATTAACAACATGGTATTACAACGCACCTCTAGAGAGCACATTCCGGAAGTTGTCACTGCCATTTGCCGTTTGCACGAAGAAAATAAACACAACGACCTATCATTAGAGCTATTAAGAAAAACACTACAAATCTACCCTCAATCAGATGCATTACGCTATCGTAAAGCACTACTTGAAGACACAATGGGAAACTGGAAAAATACGATTGTCGAACTGAAATTCCTGCTGCATAAAAGTCCACAAAACACTCAATACTTGAATGCTCTAGGCTATACGCTTCTAACACACACTCACGATACAACGAAGGCAATGAGCTACATAGAAAAAGCCTACCAACAAGACCCAGAGGATCCGGCGATCGTTGATAGTTTAGGCTGGGGGTTTTTCTTACAGGATAAGCTATCAAGAGCGTCCTTTTATCTCAAAAAAGCTTGGGATATATTAAACGATGCTGAAATTGGTGCTCACTATGGTGAAGTTTTATGGCAACAAAAAGCCAATCAGCAAGCCATTGATATTTGGAAAGAAGCGCTTAGTAACAATCCAAACAATACTTTATTATTAGAAACAATTAAACGGTTACATCCTTCTCTATTAGAGAACAACCAATCAGAAATTAAGGATAATTAATGATGCTCTTCCGTTTCGTCCTCTTAGCGCTATTTACGATGTTGTTGGCGGCCTGCTCTAGCCAACCGCAAATACAAACACCTCCACCCTCTAGCGTTAATGCTATTCAAAAATGGGCTGCGCAAGGTCGTGTTGGCATTAGAACAGAACAAGACGCGGTATCTGGTAATTTTAGCTGGAGCCACACACCAAATACATTCGACCTAAGAATATACGGCCCATTCGGACAAGGAAGCACCGAGCTTAGCAAAAATAAGGAAGGCCGAGTCGTATTAGCCTATGAAGGTAAAAAAATAGAAGGTTCTGATGCTGAACAGCTACTGAAACAACGCCTAGGCTGGCGTTTCCCTGTACGCCAAGTCGCCTATTGGATACGAGGGTTGCCGTACCCAAATACTCCCTACAAAATCACCAAACAATTCAAAAGCGACCTTCCGAGTCAAATAACTCAAGATGGTTGGAGCATTTCTTACGAAAGATTTTCAGACATTCGAGGCTTATCTCTGCCACAAAAAATGCAGATATCTCACCCGCCTTATCGAGTTAATCTAATTATTACCCAATGGACTATTCAGTAAATCGCATGAAACTCCCCTCTCCGGCGAAATTAAATCTTTTTTTGCATATTACAGGTCGACGTGATGACGGCTATCATAATTTGCAAACTCTTTTTCAACTCACCGATTTCTGCGACACGCTAGAGTTCGTGATAAACGAAGAAGATCGTATCAGCATATCACCAGAAATAGCTGAGCTGCCCCTTGAAGAGAACCTTATCTTTAAAGCGGCAAAACTACTAATGCCTTATCGCCAAAACTTATGCTTTGGGGTTGATATTGTGTTAGAAAAACAACTACCTATGGGGGGAGGAATTGGTGGCGGTAGCTCTAACGCCGCGACCACTTTATTGGCACTTAATACGCTATGGCATTGTGATTTACCCTTGGAGAAACTCGCTGAAATAGGTCTTCAATTAGGTGCAGACGTCCCCGTCTTTGTTATGGGGGAATCTGCTTTTGCAGAGGGTGTTGGCGAAAGACTCCAACCCATTCAATTAGAGACACCTTATTTTTTAATCATAAAACCCAATTGCCACGTATCCACTGTTCAAATATTTACCGATAAACATTTGACAAGAGACACTCCTCCCATCAAAATATCGCACGCCTTAGAGCTGGGTGGGCACAATGATTGTTTAGACGTGGTGATAAAGCACAATTCTGAAGTAAATGAAGCGTACTTATGGCTTAAAAATCATGGGGATGCCAAATTGACCGGAACGGGAGCTTGTCTGTTTTTGGCATTTGATGACCAGAAAGACGCTGAGCAATTAAAAGCGTCTACACCTGAGAAATGGCAAGCTCGGGTTTGTCGAGGCTGCAACATCTCTCCAACTCACACTGCGCTAAACCAATGGATTGAGAAAAATAAGGGATAGTTAGCCAAGTTACTCGCTAATCTACCCAGCTGTTCTATGTTCATCGTTTCAAAATACAAAGGGTATAACAGTGTCTAAGTTAATGGTTTTTACCGGTAATGCAAACCCTGAGCTCGCTCGCAGGGTAGTTCGCCGCTTAGGCTTACCCATCGGAAATGCAACCGTAGGTAAATTTAGCGACGGTGAAATTGCGGTTGAGATTAATGAAAACGTTCGAGGTAAAGACGTTTTTATCATCCAGTCCACTTGCGCTCCTAGTAATGATAATTTAATGGAATTGATTGTGATGGCAGACGCTCTGCGTCGCGCATCCGCTTCTCGCGTAACGGCAGTCATTCCTTACTTTGGTTATGCTCGACAAGATCGACGCGTTCGATCTGCCCGCGTTCCAATCACCGCAAAAGTGGTTGCTGATATGATTTCTGCGGTGGGCATTAACCGTGTATTAACGGTCGACCTACATGCCGATCAGATTCAAGGCTTTTTCGATATCCCTGTGGATAACGTTTATGCTACGCCATTATTACTAGATGACCTACAGCGCCAAGGCCACGAGAATATCGCCGTTGTCTCGCCTGATGTGGGTGGTGTTGTTCGCGCACGCGCTTTTGCAAAATTGTTAGACGATGCAGATCTGGCCATCATTGACAAACGCCGACCTCGCGCTAATGAAGCACAAATCATGCATTTGATTGGTGATGTTGCTGGCAAAACCTGCGTACTTATCGATGATATGTGTGACACCGGTGGCACTTTATGCGCCGCTGCCAAAGCCTTAAAAGAACATGGTGCTGCGAAAGTATTAGCTTACTGCACTCACCCTGTATTATCTGGCAAAGCGATCGAAAATATAAAAAATTCCGTGCTTGATGAGTTGGTCGTGACTGATACCATCCCATTGACACAAGAGGCGCTTAATTGCCCTCAAATACGCCAATTGTCGATGTCTGACATTATGGCGGAGGCTGTTCGTCGCGTATGCAACGAAGAGTCTATCAGTGCCATGTTTGGGGCCTAATCCAAACACATTCGCTCGGAACGGGTCGCAGTTCTGGGCACAACTTACTATTTATTAGGAATAATACCATGACATTATCTGTTAATGCCGCTGCCCGTACTCTAGAAGGTAAAGGTGCGAGCCGCCGCCTTCGTAAAGAAGGCCTAGTGCCTGCCGTAATCTACGGTGGCA
Source organism: Marinomonas sp. TI.3.20 (assembly GCF_038155025.1). Lineage (NCBI taxonomy): Bacteria > Pseudomonadati > Pseudomonadota > Gammaproteobacteria > Oceanospirillales > Oceanospirillaceae > Marinomonas > Marinomonas sp. TI.3.20. The sequence continues at coordinate 26,054 of NZ_JBAKAS010000014.1, forward strand.
GCGCAGAACCAAAATCCATTACGTTTAAAGACAACGAAATACTGAAAGCTGTTACAACGCCTGGTTTCCTAACTAGCATTGTAGAAGTATCTGTTGACGGAAAAGCGGAAAAAGTACTTGTTAAAGCACTTCAACGCCATCCAGCAACAGGCAACGTAATGCACATGGATATGCTACGTATTGCTGAAGACCAAACGATCACGACTCGTGTTCCTTTAACTTTCATCAACGCAGCTAAAAGCGACGGCGTTAAAGCTGGCGGTCGCTTGACTGTTGAAGCTAAACTAGCGGAAGTTCGTTGCCTACCAGCAAACCTTCCAACTGAACTAGTTGTTGATGCTATCAACGGCCAATTCGGTCAGATTTTCCACCTATCTGATACGACTATCCCTGAAGGCGTTGAGTTAATCGCTTTACTTAAAGGCGAAGATCACGACCAACCTATCGCTCGTATCGGTAAAGTGAAATAGTAAAAACCATTAAAGGTGTAGTATTGTGGCAGGTTTCAAATTATTAGTCGGTCTGGGTAATCCAGGTAGCGAATACGAGAATACTCGTCACAATGCAGGTGCACAGTGGATTGAGGCATTGGCTCGTCAGAGCCAATGCCTTTTACGTACTGAAAAAAAATTCTCAGGCCAATTTGGCAAAGTTTCTATAGCTGGTGAAGAATGCTACTTACTTATTCCCACCACCTATATGAATTTAAGCGGGAAAGCGGTACAAGCCGTTTGTCAGTTTTATAAAATCCCTCCAGAAGAAGTTCTTGTCATTCATGATGAACTTGATATCCCCCCTGGCACAGTTAAGCTTAAAAAAGGTGGCGGCCACGGCGGCCACAACGGCTTAAAAGACATCATAGCAAAACTGGCAAATAATCGAGATTTTGGGCGATTACGAATAGGCATTGGCCACCCCGGACATGCCAGCCAAGTGGCTAATTATGTTCTTAAAAAAGCCTCACCAGATGACTACAGCAAAATACAGCAAACGATCGATGAATCGTTACGCTATGTGGATGATATTGTACTCGGCAACCTCAATCCCGTGATGAATCATTTACATAGCTTCAAAGCATAACCACTTAATTATTCAGGAATATCACTATGGGTTTTAATTGCGGCATCGTAGGGCTACCTAACGTTGGTAAATCAACTCTTTTTAACGCCCTAACCAAAGCAGGCATAGGTGCAGAAAACTTCCCCTTTTGTACTATTGAGCCAAATGCCGGCGTCGTCGCCATGCCTGATCCTCGTTTAGACGCTCTCTCTGAAATAGTGAAGCCTGAACGCGTACTTGCCACCACAATGGAATTTGTTGATATTGCTGGCCTTGTAGAAGGCGCATCAAAAGGCGAAGGTCTTGGCAATAAATTCCTTGCCAATATTCGTGAAACAGACGCTATTGCTCACGTAGTTCGATGCTTTGAAGATGACAACGTCATCCATGTATCAAACAAAGTAGACCCTAAAGCAGACATTGAAGTCATTAATTTAGAATTAATCTTTGCAGATCTAGAATCTATAGAGAAGCAAATATTCCGCACAGGAAAAAATGCAAAAAGTGGTAACAAAGACGCCATTGCCCACAAAGCATTTCTAGAAAGTATTAAAGATCACCTAGAAAACGGCTTACCTGTTCGCGCAATGGAAATGTCCGAAGATCAAGAAAAAGAAGTAAAGGCATTTCACCTCTTAACCACCAAACCAACGATGTACATTGCTAACGTTGCTGAAGATGGATTTGAAAACAACCCACATCTAGATCAAGTCCGTGAAATTGCCGCCGCAGAAGGTGCCATGGTAGTTCCCATTTGCAATCAACTAGAAGCAGAAATCTCTGAACTGGACCTAGAAGAGATGCAAGAGTTTCTAGATGAAATGGGCATGACAGAGCCAGGACTCGACCGAGTCATTCGCGCAGGCTATGAGCTCTTAGGCCTTCAGACCTACTTCACAGCAGGCGTTAAAGAAGTTCGTGCATGGACAGTCAAACAAGGCGCAACTGGCCCACAGGCAGCCGGTGTGATCCATACAGACTTTGAAAAAGGCTTTATCCGCGCAGAAGTCGTTGCTTATGATGATTTCATCCAATATAAAGGTGAAAGTGGCGCGAAAGAAGCTGGTAAATGGCGTTTAGAAGGAAAAGAGTACATCGTGAAAGATGGCGATGTGATGCATTTTCGTTTTAACGTTTGATTTATTAGAAAAAAATCTAGAAAAGACTTGACCCATTAACGACTTATATGAATAATATCGCGCCACAGAGACAGCAGATCGTAATACGAAAACTGTCCTTGTGATAGTCTATTGGGGTATAGCCAAGCGGTAAGGCAACAGGTTTTGATCCTGTCATGCGTAGGTTCGAATCCTGCTACCCCAGCCAATAGACGACGGCTATGTAGCTCAGTTGGTTAGAGCACATCACTCATAATGATGGGGTCACTAGTTCGAATCTAGTCATAGCCACCAACAATTCGATATTGGGGTATAGCCAAGCGGTAAGGCAACAGGTTTTGATCCTGTCATGCGTAGGTTCGAATCCTGCTACCCCAGCCATCGAAAGACAAAGTACAAAAATAGAGTTTAGGCTATGTAGCTCAGTTGGTTAGAGCACATCACTCATAATGATGGGGTCACTAGTTCGAATCTAGTCATAGCCACCACTCGACGATAATATGATTTTTGGGGTATAGCCAAGCGGTAAGGCAACAGGTTTTGATCCTGTCATGCGTAGGTTCGAATCCTGCTACCCCAGCCATCATATCCACATCGCACACACCACCACCTCATAATGCATTAACTCCATACTGACATCCTCATTACTTCTTTCTTACTCCTTATTTTTCTGGATTTTGTTACCTGAAGACCTATAATGGAAGAAATTTGTCAATCTTTCATTTATGGATGCTACATTATGATGAAATCAGCCCTAGTCCTTACCACTGCTTTACTAGCAGGCGCAGCGCATGCCGATGTTCTTGGTCTTACCGCCGAGGTTGGTTCTTACTCTCCAAGCGCCGATAATAGCTTTATCAACAATCACGGTAGCAGCAAACAGTCTGCCGATCTTGATGGAAAAAGCGGCACCTATTTTGGTATTGCTTTTGAACACCCGCTACCTATCATCCCTAACGTTCGATTCCAAAGCCTTAGCTTGAAAGCAAACGGATCAGTTGGTGGTTCATCTGCCAAGTTAGACCTTTCTCACCAAGATTACACACTTTACTACGAATTTCTTGATGGGCTTCTTTGGATCGACCTAGACGCCGGCCTAACCCTACGTAAATTTGATGGTTCTGTGACGATAGCAGGCTCTAAAACAGATTTATCTGACTCTTACCCACTTGGCTACCTTTCTGGATACGTCACTGTCCCAGGTACTCGCCTATCCTTTGGTGGTGAAGTGAAAGCTGGCGGTTTCGATGGCTCAAGCATCACAGACACTACTTTAAAAGTAAAATACGAAACGCCTTTCTTAGTCGGTATCGAAGGCGGCTATCGCAAAATGAACCTAGACCTAAGCGACATCGGCGGGAAAAACGTTAAAAGCGATTTCTCTGGCGTCTTTATCGGTGCTTTTGTCGATTTCTAAAAAAGCGACTGCATAAAAAAGCCTCGCTGAATCAGCGAGGCTTTTTTTAGCTAAACAATAAGTAAAACGATTACTCGAATAAATTAAGCAGACTTAGTAAAAACAATTTTTTTGTCTACGACATTCGCAAGAATATGATCGCCTGAAACAAAGTCCCCAGACAACAATTGGTTCGCTAATGGATTCTCTATCCATTGCTGTATAGCTCGCTTCAAAGGTCGAGCTCCGTAAATAGGATCATAACCTATCTCCGCCAACTGATCTGACGCAGGCTCTGACAAGGTCAAAGTCATCCCCATTTCACTCAATCGATCATTTAGATGCGCCAATTGAATTTTAGCAATGCCTTTAATTTGCGCCTGCATTAATGGATGGAAAACGACCGTCTCATCTATGCGGTTAATAAATTCAGGCCTGAAGTGCATACCCACCACTTCCATCACTTTAGACTTAATTTCTTCATATTGATCATCGGATTGGTACCCTTGAATAACATCAGAGCCAAGATTCGACGTCATAACAATAACGGTATTTCTAAAGTCCACCGTTCTACCTTGGCCATCTGTTAAACGACCATCATCCAACACTTGAAGTAAAATATTAAATACATCTGGATGCGCCTTTTCTATTTCATCAAGCAACAACACAGAGTACGGACGTCGCCTTACTGCCTCGGTCAAATAACCGCCTTCTTCATAGCCAACATAGCCTGGAGGCGCACCGATCAATCGAGCCACAGAGTGCTTCTCCATAAACTCAGACATATCAATTCGCACCATCGCCTGCTCAGTATCAAATAAGAACGTGGCCAATGACTTACATAACTCGGTTTTACCGACACCAGTAGGCCCTAGAAAGAGAAATGAGCCATTAGGGCGATCAGGATCTGCCAATCCAGAACGGGAGCGCCTTACCGCATTAGAAACAGCATGAACGGCCTCATCTTGTCCAATAACAGACTCATGCAACGCATCTTCCATGCGCAACAAACGATCCCTTTCGCCTTCCAGCATCTTATCTACTGGAATACCAGTCCAACGAGACACGACCGTAGCAATTTCTTCTTCTGTCACTCGATTTTTCAACAGCGTCGTTTCAGCCTGCTCTTCAGCTTGACCCGCTTTTACGATCTCCGCTTCCAGCATTGGAATAACACCGTATTGCAGTTCTGACATTTTTGCCAAATCACCTTTACGACGAGCTTCTTCCATTTCCTGCTTGACAGACTCCAACTCTTCTTTTAATTTTTGCGCCCCCTGAAGAGAGGCTTTTTCAGCATTCCAAATCTCTTCTAAATCAGAATACTGCTTCTGCAGCACCTCAATTTCTTCCTCCAATTCTCCTAAGCGCACCTTAGAAGCCTTGTCTTTTTCTTTCTTAAGCGCTTCTTTCTCAATTTTTAATTGAATCAAACGGCGCTCTAGGCGATCCATATCCTCAGGCTTAGAATCCATTTCCATGCGAATTCGACTCGCCGCCTCATCGATCAAATCAATGGCCTTATCAGGCAATTGGCGATCCGTAATATAACGCTGGGACAACTTGGCCGCCGCAATAATCGCTGCATCAGTAATATCCACACCGTGATGCACTTCATAACGTTCTTTCAAACCACGCAAAATCGCAATCGAATCCAGCACCGTAGGCTCTTCGACTAAGACTTTTTGAAAACGACGCTCAAGAGCAGCATCTTTTTCAATATACTGGCGATATTCATTTAGTGTGGTCGCGCCTACACAATGAAGCTCACCGCGAGCCAATGCTGGCTTCAGCATATTACCCGCATCCATAGAGCCTTCCGCTTTACCAGCCCCAACCATGGTGTGAATCTCATCAATAAACAGGATGATTTGCCCTTCTTGCTTAGACAACTCATTCAGCACCGCTTTCAGGCGCTCTTCAAATTCACCACGAAATTTCGCGCCAGCAATCAAGGTACCCATATCTAACGATAGGACTCGTTTATTTTTCAATCCTTCTGGAACTTCGCCATTAATAATGCGCTGCGCTAAACCTTCCACAATAGCGGTCTTACCAACACCGGGCTCACCAATAAGCACAGGGTTGTTTTTGCGACGACGCTGAAGCACCTGAATAGTGCGACGAATTTCATCATCTCGACCAATCACAGGATCCAATTTACCTTCAGCCGCTTTAGCGGTTAGATCCACAGTATATTTATCAAGTGCCTGACGATTCTCCTCAGCATTTGGGTCATCAACTGAATCGCCACCACGAACATTATCAATAACCGAAGCAATATCAGCCTTCGTCACACCTGTCGCTTTTAATGCTTTTGCTAAATCATCTTTACCATCAAACATGACCATTAAGACCAATTCAGATGAAATAAATTGATCTTTTCGTTTTTGTGACTCTTTATCCGCTAAGTTAAACAGACGCCCCAATTCAGGTGAGATCTGCACATTGCCATCATGGTCATTCACTTTCGGTAAACGATCTAGCAGGGCGTTTAAGCCTTCTCGAAATTTCGCTACCTGAATACCCGCTTGCTGGAGAATCGGACGAGTGCTACCGCCCTGCTGATCCATCAAAGCAATAATTAAGTGAAGAGGTTCTATATAAGAATGATCCTGCCCAAGCGCAATGGATTGTGCATCGGAAAGTGCCAACTGAAGCTTGCTCGTTAAATGGTCGATTTGCATTTTGACCTCCTTGAAAAAGGGAAATATCTTTTGTTACTGATTAAATAGGTCCGCTTAATGCCTTTTCAATAGGGGAGTGTCATTTTTTTGACACTCATCAATAAAAAAAACAATTTTTCACACGCTGAACAACTCTTCCAACCAAATAACCGAGGCCATTCTTCCAGTCTTACCATCGCGCCGATAAGAAAAGAATTGATCTTCATTTTGATAAGTACAAAAATCGCCACCATACACTTCAGTCACACCTTGGGCGACCAACCTTTGGCGAGCCAACAAATAAAGATCACCTAACCACTTTCCATTATTCTGAAGTGTAAATGCCGCTTCTGCCTCTTTCTGCCGCTCAATAAAAGCGTCTCGAACCTCGCCCCCTACTTCAAAGGCTTCAGGACCGATAGCTGGTCCCAACCAAACTACAATGTCATCCGATACATTGAAGTGGCTCAAAGTTTCCTCTAGGACACCAGAGCACAAACTGCGCCAGCCAGCATGAGCAACTGCAACTTGAGTACCCGACTTATTACAAAAAAATACGGGGAGACAGTCAGCTGTCAATACTGCACAGACCTGCCCTAGCTCTGTCGTAGTCGCAGCATCAGCAGCAATAGAGCCACAATCATTAGGTAACACAGCAACATCAATTCCATGCACCTGATTAAGCCAGATCAAACTGTCTGGCATAGCAACAATAGACGAAAAAAGTTGGCGGTTAGTTTGCACATCACTCATTTTATCACCAACATGCGCCCCTAAATTAAGCGAACTAAACTCTCCCTGACTGACACCGCCCTTTCGCGTTGATACATACGCCTTTACATTAGCTGGCACTGGCCATGAAGGGGTTAAATAAGCTTGAGATGATTTGCCGGTCACATTTTTCTCCAATAAAAAAATCCATTAAGAACAGAGAGTAAAGCAGAGCAATAAAACAGGGCAAAAAAAAGCAGCCGAAGCTGCTTTTTTATTAGAAATATTCCGAGTCATCGCTGTCCGATTCTTTCAGATCCTTTTTCAAGGCATCTAATAGCAACTGCATATCCTCAGGAAGATCAATCTCCCATTGCATCCACTCCCCCGTAATAGGGTGTGATAACTCTAGCTTTTTGGCATGCAGCGCCTGACGGCGAAACCCTCGTAATGCCTCTTGTAAGCCTGGCGTACACGCTTTTGGCATTTTAAGGCGTCCACCATATTGTGGATCACCAAGTAACGGATATTGAATATACGCCATATGAACACGAATCTGGTGTGTACGCCCTGTTTCAAGCTTAAGACGTATGTGCGTATGGTTTTTAAAACGCTTCACTAATCGATAGTGAGTCACAGCGTCTTTACCATGCACCGGCTCAACCGCCATTTTCTGACGGTTATGAGGATGACGCCCAATAGGCTCATCAACAACCCCACCACCAGTCATCTCACCAATAGCAACAGCCTCATACTCACGCCCCATGCTACGCTCTTGCAGCTGAGCCACTAGATCTGTTTGCGCCGCCAAAGTTTTTGCAACTACCATCAAACCGGTTGTTTCTTTGTCTAGACGATGAACAATACCCGCTCTAGGCACATGGGCTGTTTCTGGCGCGTGGTGCAAAATGGCATTCATTAACGTGCCATCTCGGTTACCCACAGCAGGGTGAACTACCAAGCCTGCCGGTTTATTTACAATAATAATATCATCATCTTCATAAATGATATCCAGTGGCATTTCTTGTGCCTCATGGTCTTCCTGGTCCTCAAGAACAACGTCAAGCGTTATCACTTCACCACCAAACAACTTCTCTTTTGGTTTGGTGATTTTACCATCGACAAGAAGGGTTCCCTCTTTTATCCAAATCTTGATTCTCGAACGGGAATAATCATTAAATAGCTCAGTCGCTACTTGGTCGAAACGAGTACCACCCAAATCAAAAGGGACCTGGGCTTCTTTTACTATGCGCTCTGCCATACAATGTATTTCAATCTGTTGTTTTCAGACCTTTGATTTTATCATAAGATCTGAATGTGAAAAAACGTGTAGCATCTTGCCTTTTACTTTGATTTCGCAATAGAACGCTACAAAATGCCGATAGAGGCTAATTTACCACTTCAAGGTTTTGATTATACATGGGATTTAATCGCTCGCTGCTCCGATTCGCAGGAATCGCCAGTTTTTCTTTACTTCTTGCGGCATGTTCAAGCAAACAGGTTCAAGAACCGGACCTCCCAGAACATGCTTATTATGAAAAAGCTCAACAAGCTTTCGCCGAAAATCTTCCAGCAACGGCAGTCAAAAATCTACAAGATTTAGACTCTCGCTATCCATTTGGCGAGTTTAGTACTCGCGCAGAGCTGGATCTAATCTACGCGCAATACGAATCTGGAGATTATATTTCCGCTCACTCAACAGCTGAGCGTTTTATAAAAAACCACCCAGACCATGATGCCATTGACTATGCGTATTACATGCGAGCTTTATCGACTTATACCGGATCTGAAAGTCTTCTCCAACGCTATCTAGATAGCGATCCTAGTAAAACAGATTCACAAGAGCTGCAAAAAGCCTTTAGAGAAATGGGAGACTTCTTACAAAGATACCCTAACAGCAAGTACGCACCTGACGGCAAAGCGCGCATGATCTTCTTGCGCAACACAATCGCTCGCCATGAGTTACAAGTTGCTCGTTACTATCTAAAACGCAAAGCCCCTCTTTCGGCTTTACGTCGAGGTCAGGCGGTTATCGACCACTATCCAACGTCAACATCAGTGGAAGAGGCTTTAGCAATCACGATTCAGTCTTATAATGACCTTAATCTCACTGATTTAGCACAATTAAACTTATCCGTGCTGAAGAACAATTACCCAAACTCCCCTCACCTTAATAAAGAAGGGAATTTCATACCACTACCATTGCCAAGTGACGCAAACCCAAGCTTTTGGTATTGGGTAAGTTTTGGCCTCAGTGACTAGAAAATAAAAAACTAGCAAACAAAAAGCTAACAGCGCACAACTTCTGCTGTTAGCTTTTTACAAAACCTCAATCAGGAAAAGTCCGCATCTGCTGTCCATTTTCCCACTTTTCATATTTTCTCATAACAATAGAAAATAGCTCCGATGCCAAAAACTCTGACAGCCAGCGCCTCACTTCTACATAACGACTACCGTTAAACCAGGCATGATCAACAGCAGCAAACTGACGAACAAAAGGAAAAAGACAAATATCAGCAAGAGACAATGAATCACTCATTATAAAAGCATGGCTTTTTAATCGACCCTCTAACCTACGCAGAAACACCTCTGCGCGACAACGATAATATTCCTCTGAAAACTCTGGATAACGGTCTGCGTATTTATAACGATCTAACCAATATTTAAAGAAATGGTCATTATAATGTATCCAAGACAATAATTTTTGCTGCCTAGTACGCTCGCACGGCCATAAAGAATTTACTAACGTTTGGTTATTTGTATTTTCCAATGACCAAAAAATAATATCTAAACTTTCAGCAAAACGCTGCCCCCTTGAGTCAATCAGCTGAGGAACACTGGTACGACCACCGAGCAACAACAAAGCATCAGGTTTATTTTTTAAAACAACTTCTCTTATTTCTACACGAACATCTAAGATAGCAAGGCAATATCTTGCTCTTATCGCGTAAGGACAACGACGAAAGGAATATAAAATAGGATTCAAAATCTGCTCACAAGACCTGTAACTCAATATACGTTTGAATATACAGCAAAAGAGAGACATAAAAAAACCACACAAGGGCATGGCTTTTTAAATCGCTAAAGTGACCTCTATCGCTCATTACCTAGATAGCGGTTACGTTCTCAGCTTGAGGACCTTTCTGGCCTTGAGTTACTTCAAAAGAGACTTTTTGACCTTCTGTCAAAGTTTTACGGCCGTCACCGTTAATTGAACGAAAATGAACAAACACATCTGGACCACCTTCACGCTCAATGAACCCAAAACCTTTCTCGTCATTAAACCATTTAACAATTCCGGAAACTAATTGACCTGACATAAAAACCTCATTTCTCTTTTATGGTGCTATTAATTTAACACCTTATTTAAAACTAAAAGAATATAATCTTTTAGTCTATCTAAAAGCGCTCAATCTATAAACCTGAAAATAGATTAAAAAACACACTAAGGCTTTGATCATATGACGAAGAAAAACAAATGGGAAGCCCATTACAAAAAAGTTTGTAATTAAATGTAAGATTTATATAAAAACTAATAACTTATCAGGATCGAATTCAATATTTCCCATTAAATACCATTATAATAGAAAAACAAAAATGAGGGTAAAGACATCCAATATGAATATTTGGTTATTAACACACAGTGAAGAGAGAAAGAAAAAAACGGGAACGGGGAAATTAGTACAAGAAGTATTAATGGCCCAATGTAGAATGATTGAATGGGCTAGAAAAAACCCACATCCTGAGCTATTGGCATTGAACCCCAGCACAACCGCCATCGTCTATTTAGTCAATCAGGATTCTCCTACCCTTGAAAGCGACACTTTTTCAAGCATTCAAAATATAATCATCTTAGATGGAACCTGGCAGCAGGCCAGAAAAATGTACAACCAATCCCCCTACCTAAAAAACTTCCCTCATTATGAAATCCAAGGAGAAAAATCAATTTACACAAAACGTAAAAATCAAAAAGAAGCAGGCCTTTGCACTGCAGAAGTGGTCATCCATCTTTTAAATAAAGCGAAATACCCACAAGCAGCAGCACTAAAAGAGAGGTTTCTAGAGTTTAACCAGTAACAGAAACGGTAATATCACCCAGCATATCAATGCTAGCCAACATACTATCACCCATCACGACAGGGCCTACATTCTCCGGCGTCCCCGTCATAATAAGATCCCCAGGTCGCAACTCAAACACCTCTGATAGCTTACAAATCACTTCTTCTATAGACCAAGTCAAATTAGCCACGCTACTAGTTTGCTTTATCTCGCCATTTACTGATAAGGATATAGCACTTGAAGCAACACTAACGGCCAACTCAGGGCTGTGAAGAGTAATAGGACCAATCGGCGCAGACTGATCAAACGATTTACCCACCTCCCATGGTCGTCCTTGTTTCTTAGCTTGCCCCTGCAGATCACGACGCGTCATGTCCAAGCCAACCGCATAACCAAGAACCGAGTCTTTAGCCTGATCGAGAGATAAATTCATCCCTCCTTTACCAAGGGCAACCACCAACTCAACCTCATACTCAAACTGAGAGGTTGCCATAGGATAACGGATGGTATTGTTTACACCATAAGACACAGGAAAAACACAAGAAGCATCTTTACAAAAAAAGAAAGGAGGATCACGGTCTGGATCATCACCCATTTCACGAGAATGCTCAGCATAGTTTCGCCCTACGCAATACACTCGACCGACTGGAAAAAGATCATCGCTATTAGTGACTGGCAACAACACAGCAGGTTGCTTTTCGACGATATACTTCATTACATTCCTCGCGACTCTTTAGATGTTTTTATTATGAAGTAGCATAAGAGGGAGAGGATTATTAGTAAAGCCAATTACTCGCTTCTTATCGTGCAGTAAGAAATAGTCAGTATATTCAGAATATTACTAAATAAACAACTAAAAAAGAGCAGCCAACTTTCATACAGACAAAAAAAAGCATCAGTAAACTGATGCTTTTAATATAAAACTTAAATAAAAAGTCTCATAAAGTATAAAGTTTCACATCACCTAAAGTTAGGCTACGAGAATCTTAGAAAGAGTAAACTACACCAACATTTGAAGTAGAGATACTATTAACTGATCCAGTTTCAAGATAAACATACATAGAGCTGTTTATGCTGTAGTTAGCACCAATTTCAGATTGGCCGTAGCTAGATGCAGAACCGTTTGGACTAACATGTCCAACAGCCGCGTAAATAGTACCCATACCGTAACCGTACGTTGCACCTAGACCAGTTACTTTTTGAGTATCTTGTAGGCTTTCGTAGTTAAGCGCTAGAGTAACATTTTCCATAGGCGCTACAGTTAATTTAATACCAGTAGTCGATTTGTCAACAGCAGTTGTCGCATTTTTACGAGCATCGTAAGCTGCCGCTACAGTGAACATATCTGTAGAGTATTTAACAACAGCCATAGCCGAATTACCTGTTGAACCGCCTACTGAACTATTTGAACCAGAACCTTGAAGCGACACTTGAAATTCAAAGCCATTCATAGATGGAGAGTAATACGCAACAGTATCACCTTCAGGAGAAACGTCATTAGAGTCCCAAGATAAAGCTTCAGAGTTGTCGATACCATCTTGAACAGCATCATTATAGATACCATCAAAAGTACCTACACGAACTTTACCAAAGTTACCTTTAACGCCTACTTCAGCAGTGTCCAATTTTACCTTTTGATAACCTTGTTTAATTAATGGCACTTTGTATTTAATGTTAAAAAAGGCAGTAGTTGAATCATCAATAACTGACTCGCCATTAAAACCTAACGCTGAACCGTTATCAAAAACTTCACCGCCGCCTTTTGTATCTTGGAAGCCGTATTGAATATTACCGTAAAAATTAGCCGTTGTAGTATCTGCTGCGTAAGCAGAGATAGAGGCAAAAGCAGCGCTAGTAACTGCAAGAGCGACAATTGATTTTTTCATTCTCGTTTCCCTTATAGATGATGTATTGCGTTCTTTATTATGAGCGCTTGATATGTGCAAGCAACAATCAAACAATCTAAACATTCTTACGAAATAGGCAACAACAAGGCATTATGTTGCACAATTTATCCTTATTTCGTCATTATTATATACACAGTTTTAAAAAGATGTGAAGACTTCTTCTTAAATTAATATAAATGCAATATAAATCAGGTATTTATAGTCGTTATTTGCATAATTTCCACACCGTGCAGAGGCTAATATACCACCATATTCGCAAGAAATAAGGTAATAAAGAAAAAATATGTCATTTTCTTGAAAATCAACAATGATCCTAAAAAAGAACAGAAGATTGAGAGATGTGTATTTATAGCAGAGCTTTTAAATGCGCGTTATCTAGGTATTTCCGGTGTTTTGAGCAAACACCGGAGAAAGAGACTGTGTTCATTACCACATAAGGTCATCTGGGATCTGAAAATCTGCATAAGGATCCTCTTCATCCTCGACCCTCTCAGTGCGGCTATTACAAACAAGAATATACTGCTCGTCTCGCTCTATAATCTTTAGCGCAACAGGCTCAGGGATAAGCTCATAGCCGCTGTCTAGCTTAGCAATAGCTAAACGTCCTTTTGTTAAGTCATCGTGCATCGCTTGATTAACATAAAGCTTCTTAACCTTTTTTTCATCGGTAAAATGATAGGCAATATCACCGTTTTGCTTGATGATTTTATTTTGCACAATCATTTGACGTATTTGGCCTTGTATCGCCTTTTTCTCGAGCTCTTTTTGCTTCTCTAAATTCAGCTGACGATCTTTCTCTGCTTTTTCTTCACGCTGTTTTTTTAGCTCTAACTGGCGCTCACTATCATCTTGAGCAGCCGCTTTGCCATTTTTTACTTTCTGTTTATGTTGCAGTTTTTCCGCTTTTAGCTTATTTGCTTTCTTTTTATTAACAAGCCCCGCTCCTAAGAGCTGCTCCTGCAATGATTTAGCCGCCATCAAATCACCTCTTTTCTATGCTAAGTAACACATTCGATAATAATCAAATCTTGTATTCGAGTAACGTAAAGTTAAGTTTTCCATTTTGGACAAAAACAAAAAAAGCGACTTAAAAGTCGCTTTTTAGCATTCGCACTGCTGAGATCAACCTCAGCAACGTTACCTTATAAAGGTGTAACGTTTTGAGCTTCAGGGCCTTTTTTGCCTTGAGCTACTTGGAATTCAACTTTTTGGCCTTCAGCCAAAGTTTTGAAACCAGAAGTGTTGATTGCAGAGAAGTGAACAAAAACATCAGGACCTGAATCCTGAGTAATGAAACCGAAACCTTTAGTTTCGTTGAAGAACTTTACTGTACCAGTTACTACGTCAGACATGTCTGTTTTCCTGTAGGTAAGTTAATTTACACGTAGATGTTATCATCATACGTTGTTGTGCTAAAAAAACTCGGTATTACTTATGACTTAACAGGACGGAACATACATGACGTAGTATTCGCAACTCTGGACATAAATATTGCCAACTCTTTTAAACGAAATTGATTGTAGTCCGCTTTCCGTCATCAGGTCAATCAAGTTTTCAACAATTTTTATCAAGATAATGGCTAAAAGTAGTTATCTTGAGTCAAATCAATACTCTATAAAGAAACAAAGAATCGAATAGTTTCTTTCCCAACCACCTTAGTATACTTTTTAAACCCTAAACAAAGCGCTATTGGAGCTAACAATTATGAAAGTGGCTGTTTTTTCATGCAAACCTTACGACAAAAGAACACTGTCCGATGCTGTGACAAAAACACCAGCGATCGAATTAGTCTATTTAGAAAGTAGACTTAGCCCAGAGACGATGGCACTAGCAAAAGGCTTTGACGCGGTTTCTTGTTTTGTAAACGACGATATTAATTGTCACGTAATTGACTATTTAGCAGCACATGGGCTCACCGCCATCGCGCTACGTTGTGCAGGATTCAACAATGTGGATTTATCCGCCGCTAAAGCAGCTGGAATTAAGGTCTATCATGTCCCTGATTACAGCCCTACTTCCGTGGCAGAACACGCGGTTGCGCTCATCATGACGCTAAATAGAAAAACGCACATTGCCTATCATAGAGTAAAAGAAGGTAACTTTGCTCTTGAAGGCCTGCTCGGCTTCAATATCCAAAGCAGAACCGTTGGCTGCATTGGCACCGGACGCATAGGGCAAGCTTTTTGCCGTATTATGAAAGGCTTTGGCTGTAGGGTCATTTGTTACGATGTAACACCTAACGAAGCACTACTAGAAGCAGGGTGTGAATATACAGACCTAGAAACGCTTTATAACGAAAGTGATATTATTAGTTTGCACTGTCCTCTCAATGCCTCCACTCATCATTTAATTGGCAAAAACAGTCTGGCTGAAATGAAAGACGGCGTCATGATTATTAATACCAGCCGAGGCGCTTTAGTCAATGCACAAGAAGCCATCGATGCGCTCTATACAGGTAAAATTGGCTATTTAGGACTGGATGTTTATGAGCAAGAAAATGCAATATTCTTTGAGGATATGTCTTCACACATCATCCAGGACAGCGTCTTTCAGCTAATGCTGACCTTCCCGAATGTTGTTGTTACTGGGCACCAAGGCTTTTTTACCCAAGAAGCGTTAGAGCATATCGCTGCAACCACTGTAGATAATTTAATATTGCATGCTAAAGGCGATCCCTGCTCGCGTTTATTAAATGCTTAAATGGCTACTCATCAAAATCCAAATGCGGATACAATGAGCCCATGAGAATAACTTTAAGACAATTACAAATTTTTGAAGCCGTAGTCCATACCGGTTCAGTGACCGCTGCCGCCGAAATGGTATCTATTAGCCAACCAGCCGCCAGCCAGGCCTTGCGTGAACTAGAAGCATTATTGGGGCAGTCACTTTTTAGAAGGCATGGAAAGCGCTTACAAATTACGCCTCAGGCTAGGCATCTTTTACCTCAAGCGCGAGCCGTTCTAAGCCAGATAGAACAAATAGAAAGCATGGGAAGTGATGACGAGCTAAGCGGATCGCTCCATATTGCGGCCAGTGTAAGTGTTGGGAACTATCTACTTCCAGAACAGATGTCGATATTTAAACAACAACACCCCAATATAAGATTTAATTTAGATATTGGTAATACACAGCACGTAATCCAACAATTATTAACAGGCAAAGCGGAAGTTGGCTTTATTGAGGGTTATTGCCAACACGCAGAGCTAATGACGAAAGTCTGGTTAAAAGATGAATTAGTGGTCTTTGGATCAGCACAAGAAATTCGCCCAGAAAGCCTGTCTTGGAATGATTTACAAGAAGCGGATTGGGTCATGAGAGAGGCAGGATCTGGCACCAGAAACATACTTGAACAAGCAATGGGGAAAAATATAACACAGCTGAATGTGGTTATTTCACTCGCACATATGGAAGCGGTAAAGCAAGCAGTTATTCATAAAATGGGATTAGGTTGCTTGTCGAGAATAGCCCTATCTCAAGAGCTCAGCTCTGGTTTGATTAAACTTTACCAAACGCCTTTGGAGCTCAATCGAAACCTACTCATTATCACCCCGAAAAATACAGCCCTTACTAAAAACGCACAAAGTTTTGTCGATCAATGTTATTCCATTACTTCCTTATAAGAAGCAATGGAATAACTAACAATCAACACAATCTCACTTAAGCTCTGGATATTGAGTTAAATCATCATTTATGTCATACCAATCAGGCTTACTGGAGACAAATAAATGGTGATCAGGCGCCATAGTTGGCTCTTCATCCAAAACCCCTAACGAAATTTCAATGTGGTTAGGGAAATCCTTATGATAATAGTAAATTGGACTACCGCAATCCTTACAAAACCCACGCCTAACTCGTTCCGATGACGCAAAGCGACGCACTCTTTTTTTCGACGAAATCCACTCTACGTCTTCTTTTAAGCAAGTACCATAAGCCGCTCCAGTACCACCATGTGTTTTTCTACACTGGCTACAATGGCAAATACTGGCGCTTATAAAAGGAGAAGTTATCGTAAACGTAACAGAACCACATAAACATGAAGCTTTCATTATTACCCCATAAAAAGTCATAAAGCCGTACAAACACACTAAAAAGGCAATAGGGCAACAAAACAACCCTAGACCAACTTCACATGCACTAACGAGCCTTATCAGAATGACTGCATTATGCCAGAAGCGAGTAAGCCGACCAACCCACTTGCCAATGCTTTTCCTATCGCTCTTAAAAAGTTCTCAAGAAACAGTAATACTCAGTTATACTTTGCGTTAAGGTCAATACAATCAACACCCTAAAGCGACAATCTAGCTGGCTGCCATAACCAAGATGAATATAAACAAAATAGACTTAAACCTACTTATTTATTTAGATGTCTTATTGCGAGAATGTAACGTCACTCGAGCGGCGAGTAAATTACACATTACACAACCAGCTATGAGTAATGGACTAAAGAGACTAAGGGATTTACTTAACGACCCATTATTAGTCCGAACTAGCGAAGGAATGAAACCCACTGAAAAAGCGCTTCGGTTACAGCCAATCGTTCGTAAAGTATTACTAGAACTCGAAGAAGCCTTACAACCTGAAGCGGACTTTAACGAACGAACAAGTACCCGAGTCTTTCGCATAATGGCCAGTGACTACGCCGCTTCCACCGTAATTCCGAGACTTTTAAATCGATTACGTGAAAATGCACCAGGCATTACTCTTGATATAATGACACCAAGTGATGTTACCTTTCATGATGTGGAAGCTGGTAAAATTGACATGGCGATTAATCGCTTTGAAGAACTGCCACAATCCTTTCATGAGAAAAGCGTTTGGCATGATGATTTCGTCTGCATGATGAGCACTGACAATGCGGTAAGAAACAATTTCAATCTTGAAAGCTACTTACAGTCTCAGCATATTTGGGTCAGCAAAACAGGATTTGGCGTTGGTGTTGGCATGGACCCGAACGACGTACAAAAGCTAGGCTGGGTTGATGAAGCCCTGCAAAGCATCAATAGAAAGCGCAGTATCCGTGTTTTCACTAGAAGCTACCATACTGCAATGCATCTTGCGCTTGAACAAGACCTCATTGCCACACTGCCGAGAAAGGTTGCCATGATCAATCGAAACAACCCAGACCTTGTCATTCTGGAACCCCCTTTCAAGATACCTAAGATAGAGCTTAAAATGATTTGGAGCGCCTTGCTACATCATGACGCTAGCCATATTTGGTTTAGAAGGCAAGTAATTGAACTTGCAAATGAGCTTAAAAAAATAAATCCAAAATGAGCGCTACTATGTTTAATATTTCACACATCCATCATGTGGCTATTATTTGCTCAGACTACAAAATATCTAAATTCTTTTACAGCGAACTGTTAGGTTTCGACATTATTCGAGAAACTTATCGAGAAGAACGACAATCTTTTAAGCTAGATTTAAAAATTAATGAGAATGAACAAATTGAACTGTTTTCATTTCCTCATCCACCAATACGTCCTTCCCACCCAGAAGCGCAAGGTTTAAGGCACCTTGCTTTTGCAGTCAGTGACTTAGACGCCTGCGTAAAACACCTGAAAGAGAACAAAATTGAAGTAGAAGATATACGCACAGACCATCTTACAGGCCAACGCTTCACCTTTTTTGCCGACCCTGATAACCTGCCGTTAGAACTCTACGAAATAACATAAAAAATCAAAAAAAAGCACGCATTAGCTAAACCAATACGTGCTTTCATGTACCTAATTAATAACGACTAAAGCGCATTACCACTTTCTGACAAGTAAGATGCAACACCTTCAGGTGTGTTTACCATGCCTTTGTCGCCTTTATTCCAGCCAGCCGGACAAACTTGACCGTGCTCTTCAAAAAACTGAAGCGCATCAACAATACGAACCAACTCATCCATATTACGACCGATTGGCTCATCGTTCACGATTTGTGAACGAACAATACCTTTTTGGTCAATAATAAAAGAAGCACGCATAGCAACGCCTACTGGGTAATAAGAATCGCCAGCTTCAGCTTCAATACCGTAAGCCTTTGCAACGGAATGATCCATATCACCAACTAGCGTATATTCAACCGGACCAATCCCGCCTTCTTCTACTGGAGTATTGCGCCACGCATTATGGGTAAAATGAGAATCGATGGACACACCAACAACTTCCACACCCATTTCACGGAATTTATCCATACGATGAGACATTGCAATGATCTCAGAAGGACAAACAAAGGTGAAATCCAATGGATAGAAAAATACGATGGCGTATTTTCCTTTAATCGTTTCAGACAAGCTAAATGAGTCAACAATCTGGCCATCAGCAAGTACCGCTGGAGCCATAAAGTCTGGCGCTTTTTTACCAACTAGAATAGACATGATATTAAATCCTCTTGAATATACGAATGTTGAATTTTGCGTAAACTACCTACTAAAAAATAGATAGCACAGTTACTCTTCTGTAGAGCCTACCGCTTCATTTATTAGCGTTTGAAGCTCACCATTTGATGCCATTTCCATAATGATATCGCAACCACCGACTAATTCGCCTTTAACCCATAGTTGTGGGAACGTTGGCCAATTGGCGTATTTTGGCAATTCAGCACGAATATCAGGGTTGTCTAAAATATTAACAAAAGCAAAACGCTCGCCACATGCCATAAGGGCTTGCACTGCTTGCGATGAAAAACCACACTGTGGCGCGCGAGGATTACCCTTCATATAAAGAAGAATATCGTTACTTGCTACTTGTTCTTTAATTGTCTCAATTGTACTGCTCATTATAAAACCTCACCCTGTCTCGTCTTTTTGTGATAACCGTCAAAAATAATATTACGGTAAATGAATCAACTTGACCCAGTTTATGGGGGTTGACCTACTATTTACAACCCCAATTTGATGGTTTCCTTTGTTCTTTCAAATGCGAATTACGCTTTACTCACTCCCGTGAGTGTATTAGATTGGACGATTACCCTTTTTTAAATAACCGTTAAGGAGTTTAGCGTGTCGCCAAGGCATTTTCTTACTCTCAAAGACCTTTCGTCTGCAGAGTTAAAACAGCTACTATCTCGAGCTTCAGAACTTAAGAAAATTCATCACGAAGGCACACTATACGAACCGCTTAAAAATCGTGTTTTGGGGATGATTTTCGAAAAATCATCAACCCGAACTCGGGTTTCATTCGAGTCTGGTATGGCTCAATTTGGTGGTCATGCTTTATTTTTGTCGTCTCGTGATACGCAACTGGGACGCGGTGAACCCATCGAAGACAGTGCTCGCGTTATCTCTAGCATGGTTGATGCAGTAATGATTCGTACTTTTGAACATAGCATTGTTGAAACCTTCGCTAAATACTCGTCTGTGCCCGTCATCAATGCGCTTACAGACGATTACCATCCATGCCAATTACTTGCCGACATGCAAACCTATCAAGAGCACAGAGGCTCAATAGAAGGCAAAAAAGTCGTATGGGTTGGTGATGGAAACAATATGTGTAATTCCTACATCAATGCTGCTGCATTGCTGGATTTTAAATTGGTTATCGCTTGCCCTAAAGGCTATGAACCTAGCCCTGAATTGGTTGCAGAGCATCAAGATCGAGTCACTGTATTACATGACGCTCAAGCAGCAGCCAAAGAGGCAGACCTTATCGTAACCGACGTTTTTGCCTCTATGGGACAAGAAGATGAGCAAGAACAAAGGCTAAAAGACTTCGATGGATTCCAAGTGAATACAGAATTAATGGCGTTAGCAAATACTGATGCCTTATTTATGCACTGCCTCCCAGCCCATCGCGGTGAAGAAGTCTCTGCAGATGTTATCGATGATCCTGAGTCTGTTGTCTGGGACGAAGCAGAAAATCGTCTGCATGCACAAAAAGCCCTTCTCGAATTTTTATTGTGTAAATAAAAGAATCTTTAAAAAACCGTGATGTATTTTATATCATGGTTTTTTTCTATCTCATTCACTGAATTAAACTCACGTACTGTAAATTATTATGAGTATTATTGAAGTTAGACACTTAAAAACACTAACAGCACTTCGAGAAACTGGCAGCTTAGTAGAAGCGGCTGAGCGGGTTCATTTAACCCAATCCGCGCTTTCTCACCAACTTAAAGATCTAGAAGAAAAGCTCGGCTGCTCCTTATTCATCCGTAAAACTAAACCTGTTAGATTCACTAGCGCTGGCCTTAGACTATTGCAACTGGCGGATGATGTCTTATTATCATTTCGCTCGGCACAAAGAGACATACAACGTTTTGCAGAAGGTGAAAGTGGACGTCTTCATATCGCTATTGAGTGTCACAGCTGTTATGAATGGCTAATGCCAACCATTGATCATTTCCGCGAACATTGGCCAGATGTTGAGCTGGACTTGTCCACAGCCTTTAGCTTTATGCCATTGCCTGCACTTGCTCGCGGTGATTTAGATTTAGTGGTTACTTCAGATCCTCAAGATCTACCCAATCTGGAATACATTCCTTTATTCCAGTATGAGGCCCAAGTAGCCTTATCTCGACACCACCGATTAGCAAAGAAAGAATTTTTAGAACCTGAAGATTTTAAAGAAGAAACTCTGATAACTTATCCTGTTGAATCTGAGCGTTTGGATATTTTTAAACATTTTCTAATGCCCGCTGGAATTGCGCCTGCAAAAATTCGCCACAGTGAATTAACCTTAATGATGATGCAGTTAGTGGCCAGTGGCCGTGGCGTTTGTTGCATCCCTAATTGGGCGTTAACCGAGTATTCAAATAGACAATATGTAATTACAAAATCATTGGGCGAAGAAGGTGTTTGGTGCAAGCTTTACTTAGCAATAAGAAAAGATCAGCGCAATAATGCCTATATGGAAGACTTGATTAATACCGCATCGAAAACATGCTTTAAAAACTTAAAAGGCATCTTATCGCCAGACCTTTAATTTTACAAAGCCCGTAATCAACATCAGGACAAATTATCCTGACGTTGATTACGGGACCAAATCAAACTAAATTTAGCCCCACCAAGACTGCTTTCATCCACCAGCACTGCACCACCATGCCAAAAAGCGATGCGTTGTACGATTGCTAACCCTAATCCATAGCCACCCGAAGCGCGCGTCCGACTGTTATCTAAGCGCTGAAATGGAATAAATACCTTATCACGATCTTCAAAAGAAATTCCTGGCCCATCGTCTTCGATATCAAGCTGCCAGCGATCCTCATCGTATGAAAAAATAATAGCAATTTGACTGGTGGCATATTTTGAAGCATTTAGGATTAAGTTTTGCAGTGCTCTATGCAAATGATGTTCATCAGCAATGACGACATCTTTTTCAGAAATATCCACATTTACTTTCAAGTGTTTTAGTAACGACTCATTATTCTGCAAAATAGAGTCTACTAATTGCTTAATCCCGAATGGGTGGAAATTTAGCGCTAGCGTACCTTCTTCTAATTTTCCATAGGTCAGTACTTCATCCACTAATGTATTTAGCTCTTCTACATCATCTTCTAGAGCAATAACAGTGTGCACAACGGATGGATCGACTTCGTCTTTGACAACTTCTAAGCCAAATCGAAGCCTAGCAATTGGCGTTCTCAGCTCATGTGAAATGGCATTGATCATGTCTCTTTGTACTTTAAGCAATCTTTGAATATGCGACGACATAGAGTCAAAAGAATACGCCAACTCTTTTAATGTTCCACTACTGTCAGATATTTCTGTAGGCAAACCACTTAGCCCTCGTGCAATCTGACGAGTCATATCCTCAAATATTTCTCTTTTTTCATCGAGATAAAACAGCTCTCGCCAAATTAAAATAAGCATAGCGATAATTGCAATGGCAACAATAACAACAACAATAAACGTTAAAGAGACAGGGCTAACGTGATCAATAGAAATGTAATTTACATCACCTGATACTTCCCCCTTCCACAAAAAGCCATAATAGTTATGTTCTGCGTGAACTAAGGTAACGTCATCGACTGTAAGCGTCATTGGAGAAGAGATTTTCTCTACCTTCAAGCACGATATGCTTTTCAATAAAGATTGCTTATCTGCATATGAAAGAGGGGAAAGAAGCAGTGTTTTAAGTAATGCCTCTAGATGAAACATATAACTTTTTGCTGAAACAACACCGACTAAACTGGGATGTGAGAGCGGACCAAATGACAGCTGATAGTCCCCATTTGGCAAATAAGCCCCTCTTTTTGTCGCTAACAAAGCCGTCACTTGAGGAGCGTTAAGGGATAAATTAGCCGATTTCCAATTAAATTGAGAATCTGGGAGTGACCTTGTGATGCCACTTGCCAGTACTGCAACACTGAGCTCAGCATCAACACATAAAAGCTGATCACGCTTTGCTTGACTAAAACGATAATCTGCAAATTCAACGGCGGCATAACAACAAACGAGTATGATTAAACAACCCACAATCAGGTGTTGAAATAACCGCCATATTTCTTTTTGCATTGGACGATTAAACCTCTTTTACAAAAAGGTAACCTTTGCTGCGGATTGTTTTAATCCGGCGAGGATGAATAGGATCATCCCCTATTTTAGAACGAATGCGAGAAATACGA
The DNA here is from genome assembly GCF_038155025.1 of Marinomonas sp. TI.3.20. Classification (NCBI taxonomy): domain Bacteria; kingdom Pseudomonadati; phylum Pseudomonadota; class Gammaproteobacteria; order Oceanospirillales; family Oceanospirillaceae; genus Marinomonas; species Marinomonas sp. TI.3.20. Next base: position 49,521 of record NZ_JBAKAS010000014.1, read on the forward strand.
ACATCTACTGAACGATCTTGTCCATCGTATTCAATACCACGTAATTCACCAAAAATTTCTTCTCGGCTTAGAATTCTTCCCGCTTGACTAGCAAGCAACCAAAGAAGATCAAACTCTGCACTTGTTAATTCAACTTCTTCAGTAGAAAGCCAAGCTTCACGGCGCGAGTTATCAATAACCAAAGGACCAAACGTTAACGTTTGTTCTGGCTTCTTCTCTGCTGCAGCCAATAAATCTACATCTTGTGTACTACGTCGTAACAGCGATTGAACTCGAGCTAATAACACTCGTGGTTTTACTGGCTTAGAGACGTAATCGTCAGCGCCAATTTCCAAGCCAAGTATTTGGTCTACATCATCACTGCGCGCGGTCAGCATTAGAATAGGACCTTTGTAATCATTACGCACACTACGACAGACAGTAAAACCATCAGCACCAGGAAGCATAAGATCCAAAATAACAAGAGAGGGTTGTTCTTCAATAATACGAGAGATAGCCGCTCGTCCATCCGACTCAACATTAACCAAGAAACCATTCTTAATTAAATACTCTTGAGTAAGTAAGGCTAGCCGCTCATCGTCTTCAACAATTAAAATTGAGTAGTTGTCATCCGTATTCATAAGCAATCCTCTTCCTAATATATGTTCTCTATTTTTATATAAATAAATGCATCTTTCTGTAAAAACTAATGAGCAAGATAGCTTCTAAGTTTTTCAATACGATCGCGATTAACATCCAAATCAGAGTAACCAACACGCGAAGCAGAGCGAACATCAACTATGCTATCAGCCTCAGGCAAATAAAATTCAACATCATCAATAAAACCTAAATAACGGCTTTTAACTTGAATATGAACATACCCTAATTGGCTATTAATAATCTGAGCATTACCCTGATTTAGAAAGTAAGACTCAATAGAAAGCTGTGTATCCATACGGCTTCCATGATAAATAATTGGCTCTATATAGTGCGCTGCATCACTTTTTTCTGCCTGACTAGAAACACAATTAGGAGACGTAGGGCACGGTTTTAATAATTCCGCAGTCACCCCTAAACCCTCAGGTGGCCGATTATTTATTTTGATGTAAGCAAAAAAACCTATTACTAAAACAACAACAAAAAGGCTTATCCAACGAACCATGCCAGTACGACTCCTAAAAAATGTGACTACTACCTAAATGTACGTTTACCTGGCTTTTTAGGCTTGAATTCAGGCTTGTCTGTACTCTGCCAGTCAAAGCCTTTTGGACGACGAGCGCCACCAGTATGCTTATTCTTAGTACGCTTCACATCCAGCTTTTGCTGCTGTGTTTTTTGCGCAATAGCAGATACTTTCAGATCTACCATGGCACACAGTGAATTAACGTCAGCTTCTTCCATTTCTACCCAACGGCCAACTTTGGCTTTAGAAGGTAAAAAGACAGGGCCAAAACGCACTCGTTTCAAACGGTTTACTTTTACGCCTTGAGATTCCCACAAACGTCGAACTTCACGGTTACGACCTTCCATCAAGCAAACGTAAAACCAACGGTTAATACCTTCGCCACCACCATCAACGATGTCAGTGAATTTAGCGATACCTTCGTCTAAATTGATGCCTTTTTTAAGGGTCGCTATATTTTCTTCAGTGACTTCACCCATTACACGGACCAAATATTCACGGTCAATCTCTGTTGAAGGGTGCATCAATCGATTGGCTAATTCACCATCAGTGGTGAATAACAACAAACCAGAGGTATTAATGTCTAGTCGGCCAACCGCAATCCAGCGTTCACCACGTAATTTAGGAAGGTTATCAAAGACAGTAGGACGGCCTTCTGGATCCTTGCGAGTACATACCTCACCTTCTGGCTTATTATAAATAATGACTCGACGGCCTTCGCCTGCTTCGGTCAGTTTTACAGGATAACCATCCAGCTCAATAATATCACTAACGCTAACTCGGTCGCCCAGCGTCGCAACAGCGCCATTCACAATGACACGCCCGTCACGAATACGGGTTTCCATTTCACGACGTGAGCCTTGACCCGCTCTAGCTAAAACTTTTTGTAACTTCTCGTCCATTACGAACCTCTTAGAGGGAATGCTTCTCAGCAACCCAGTTTTTTAAACACAAAATTTTGGGCATTATAGTCATACATAGCGGTGCTTGACAGCGACATTCCTAACTATTTACATAAAAGGCGCAGGATCACCCGCGCCAATGCGTACAACCTCTATTTTTTCTGAATCCATCATCACGACAGTGGTTGGCTCTAAGCCACAAAAACCGCCATCAATAACCAAATCTAAAGCGTATTCTAGCGTGTCGCGAATGTCATAAGGATCTGTCATCGGCTCAGTTTCACCTGGTAAAATAAGAGACACGCTCATCAAAGGCTCTCCTAGTTCATCCAATAACGCAGAAACGATGCGACTATCAGGAATCCGAATCCCTATCGTTTTACGCTTAGGGTGCATTAAACGCCTAGGAACAACAGACGTTGCGTGGAAAATAAAAGTATATGGCCCAGGCGTATTATTTTTAAGCAAACGATAAAGATGGTTATCAAAACGGGCGTAAGTCGATATCTCAGACAAATCTCGACATACCAATGTAAAATTATGTTTATCATCCAAACGACGAATGGCTTTAATCTTATCCATTGCCGATTTATCACCTAAACGACACCCTAATGAATAACCACAATCTGTAGGATAGGCAACAACTCCTCCATCACGAATAACTTGAGCAGCTTGTTTCACCAAACGTGTTTGTGGATTTTCTGGATGAATTTGAAAAAACTGACTCAAAATACACTCCATTTATAATAAGAAGGCGTTTAAAAATACGCCATATCAACAACATACTAGACCATTCGAGGCATAAGACTCAACTCAAAAAACTAAACCCAATCTCGCCACACTAGATCCACTTCACTTTCATGTATCTGAGTAAAGCGCCCTACCTGCGTCCAAGGACCAAAGGGCCCGTGATAATCGCTCCCCACTGAGGCGTTCAAAGCAAACTCTTGAGAAAGTCGTTCCATAAGGCGAACGTGATCCGGGCGTTCATTACCTGAGGCAACTTCCATTGCCGTACCACCCCATGCTTTAAAGTCTGCTAATAAGCGTTTTAATTTAGTCACCGTTAACGGATAGCGTTTGGGATGAGCTAATATCAAAGCCATATTTTCATCTTTCAACACACCTAAGACAACATCCAGCTCTGGCCAAACATCTCTAAGACTACCAAGACGTTTATTGCCTAAATAACGGTCAAAAGCTTTATTCGCATCTTTCACTAGCCCTTTCTCTACCATCAAGGTCGCGAAATGAGGTCGCCCTAGTTGGCTATTTCCCGCCAATGCAACAGCCTCATCAAATAAGTCAGGCAATCCTTGCTTCACTAATAAGTCAGCGATACAACGGGCTCGGTCTAAACGAATATGTTGGTTTTTCTGAACGATAGATAATAAGGCGGCATTATTTGGATCAAAATTCAACGCCACCATGTGAAGAGGAATCCCCTTCCACTGTGTAGAAAGCTCAACGCCATTCAAAAAGCTTAACTGATGTTCTTTTGCCCTCTGACGCGCTTCAGGCAATCCATCTAAGGTGTCGTGATCTGTAAGTGAGAAGAGCGTAACACCTTGCTCAACGGCTAAATCCACTAATTCAGTTGGCGATAATCGCCCGTCTGAGAAATTGGAATGAGAATGTAGATCAACTTTACGGTAACAAGCGGCTTCAGGCATAGATAGGCTGTTCTTTAAAAGAAATGGTGGTTATCATGGGTTCAGCATACATAAATTGGTTTTTATATGAAAATATTATTCGACTTTCTTCCTATCCTTGTTTTCTTCGTAGTCTACAAACTCTCTGGAAACATCATACTCGCTACCGCTGTTTTGATTCCTGCCAGCATATTACAAGTTGGTTATAATTGGCTCCGCTATAAAAAAGTGGAAAAAATGCACCTTGTTTCTTTGGCATTGGTTATTTTATTAGGTGGCGCAACGGTTATATTTGGTAACAGCGAGTTCATCAAATGGAAGCCAACCATTGTAAATGGTTTATTTGCTCTCGCTTTCTTAGGAAGCCAGTTTATTGGCGAAAGAAACATCATTGAACGAATGATGGGAGATAAAATCGAGCTACCATTTAAAGTTTGGCGTACGCTGAATATTGCTTGGGTCGCCTTTTTCATTCTTTCAGGTGTTGTAAATCTTTACGTCGCCTTCTCTTTTAGCGAAGAAACCTGGGTAGATTTCAAACTATTTGGCCTACTTGGTATGACGATTGTCTTTATCATTTTACAAGGCATCTACCTTTCATCACAAATTCAAAACAAGGAATAATCATGCTTTACTCCATCATTAGTAACGATGTAGAAAATAGCTTAGCGGCACGCCAACAAGCACGTCCAGCCCATCTTGCGCGCTTACAGCAACTTTTAGATGACGGTAAGTTAGTTTTGGCAGGGCCAAACCCTGCAATAGACTCAGATAACCCTGGTGATGCGGGATTCACTGGCAGCGTTGTCGTCGCAGAATTCTCCTCTTTAGAAGCAGCACAAGCATGGGCCGATGCAGACCCTTACATAGCTGCTGGAGTTTACGAAAATGTAACAGTGAAGCCTTTCAAACAAGTCTTTCCGAACTGATCACTTTCATCTCCGGTATTTTAAAAGCCGCTCCATTGCAACGAGCGGTTTTTTATTATGCGTCTGTTTTCACATCAGAATGACCTAAATCTCGCTCCGGATCGATGACATCTCGCACTCTTTGCTTAAGCACTTTTGCCTCTGGAAAACCATTCTCCGCTTTACGGCACCATACCTCTTCACCGTTTACTCTAACTTTAAAAATCCCGCCTTGCGTAGGAATCAAGGTGACACTTTTAATGTCATCATCAAAGGTCGTCAGTAATTCCTGAGACAGCCATGCCGCACGCAACATCCAGCGACACAATGTACAATATTCAATCTCTATAACCGCCGTTCGCATCAATCTCTCCTGTATAATGTCTATAAATACGTCAAAACCACTTGGCCTGCAGCCATGCTCCCAATACTATTGGGCCATTCATTCTTTAAGGAAATCCTATTATGCGTAAAATTTTCATTGCTGGCCTTATGTTTACCGCACTTTGCTCTCAAGCCAATGCAACAGAAGTGGATATTACAACGAATCAAGGCGCTATTCGCATCGATTTGAATGATAAAGCGGCTCCTAATACGGTTAAAAACTTTCTAAGTTATGTGGAAGAAGGTTTTTATAATGGCACTATTTTTCACCGCGTCATTCCAGGTTTTATGATTCAGGGCGGTGGTTTTACTCCTGACATGACACAAAAACCAACCCATGCAGCGATTCCTTATGAAGGTGACAATGGTCTAGCGAATAATCGAGGCACTATTGCCATGGCCCGCACTCAAAACCCCGACAGTGCCACGTCTCAGTTTTTTATAAACCAAGCGGACAACAGTTTTCTAAACGATGGCGCTCGCGGCGCTCCTGGCTATACCGTCTTTGGTCATGTAATTTCTGGTATGGACGTAGTAGACAATATTACTAAGCTTCCTACTCATTCTATGGGTCCCTACCAAAATGTTCCCTCTACCCCTATTGTGATTGAGAGCATCAAACGTGTTAACTAGTTATTGTTTAGAAACACCCAAGCTAAATTGGGGGGAAGATGGTGCCCCTCACTCTGAAAAGTTTGACGATGTGTATTTTGATAAAGACGCTGGGCTTGAAGAAAAACGGTATGTTTTTCTTCAAAATAACCATTTAAATGAGCGTTGGAAAAACCTATCCAGCGCTCAGCCTTGTCAAGATCACTTTACCATTGCAGAAACTGGATTCGGTACAGGGTTAAATTTTCTCTGCGCATGGAAAGCTTTTTTAGAAGACGCCCCCACCGATACCACCCTGCATTTCGTTTCCGTTGAAAAGTTTCCTTTAACAAAAGATATGCTCACTAACGCGCTAACTATGTGGCCGTCTCTAAAAGAATACAGCCAACAGTTGATTGCCCATTACCCTGAGCTCACCCATGGCTTTCATCGTATTGAATTAGCTCAAGGTCGTATTCAGCTGACCCTATGGTTTGGCGAAGCGGAAGAGGGCTTTGCGGCATTAAATGCTAGCGTAGATGCTTGGTTCTTAGACGGATTTGCTCCCAGCAAAAACCCAGAAATGTGGACACCAAACTTATTTAAGCACATCCATAGACTCAGCCACCAAGGCACTACGTGTGCAACATTTACCGCTGCTGGCATAGTGCGTCGAGGCCTAAAAGACGTCGGCTTTGAGGTTAAAAAAGTAAAAGGTTTTGGCCAAAAGCGAGAAATGGTTGTTGGTGAGCTGAACGAACAACCTCTAACGTTTACTGAACGCATGGCACAAGGCGAAGCTTGGTTTAATGTACGACAAAATCCATCCCAGCACAGTGGCCATGAAGAGCACCATCCAAAACACGTATTGGTGGTTGGCGCTGGGCTCGCAGGCGCCACCACAGCTCACGCACTCGCTGAACAAGGTATTAAGGTGACAGTGTGGGAACAAGGTAAAACCGTTGCTTGTAAAGCCTCTGGTAACCCTCAAGGCATGCTTTACCCTAAGCTTGCCAGTCAGGACACTCCGGTAAATCGTTTTTATTTAAGTTCTTATTTATACGCAAGCAAACTCTACTCTAAGCTTGATGATAGCGCGGTCTTTTGGCAGCAATGCGGCCTAGAGCAACGCCCAACAAACGAGAAAGAAAAGCAACGTTTCACCAACTTGCTAGAAAACAAACTTTACCCAGCCTCTATCGTGCATAAACACGGTGAGAACGGCAGCTTATTCTTACCTTTATCTGGTTGGGTTGTACTAACCGACCTCTGCCAAAAACTGCTTGATCATCCTTTAATTAATGTGCGATTAATGACACGTTTAGAAGGATTAGAGAAAGACGATAACGCGCCTCACCCGTGGTTAGCCAGTCATCAGCCAGCCAATGATAAAATACCGCAAGAACGTTTCTCTCATGTGGTTATCTGTACTGCCAATGACACTCATGATTTGAGCTTCTTACCAAAAACACCGGCTTACCCTATTCGTGGTCAAGTATCGTACTTACCTCTAGAAGCCGCACAAAAAGCCTGTTCAAGCGTTAATGAAAACGTCGAAAAGTTAACCACTGAGCATGTTCTTTGCCAAGCAGGTTATGTTTCTCCAGCACTGAAAGAAACCCTACACTTTGGCGCGACTTACGATGTGAGAGATTTAGATGAAACAGTCAGAGCAGAAAGTCAGCAACGTAATCTGCGTATTTTAGAAGATTTACTGCACTTAGAAACAGGGACACTCAATGAGCGAGATTGTGGTGGACGAGTATCGTTTCGCTGCGCCATTCCTGACTACACTCCTATGGTAGGTCCCATTTCGACACCAGCAATATTAGAAAACCATTACGCCATGCTCAGCAAAAATGCCAAATGGAAATGCAATCAAATCGCTAACCCTCAAGATGGTTTATTTATCAATATTGGCCATGGATCAAGAGGGTTAGTTTCTGCCCCTTTAAGCGGCAGCTACCTAACCAGCCTAATCACGAATACCCCCTCACCCTTAGAGCAAAGCATTATGGATAAGCTTCATCCTAATCGCTTTGTAATCAGAGCATTAAAACGAGGGTAAACGAGATAATCGCTAACCAATTAGGCGAATGCTAAAACAGAAAAGATTAGCATTCGTCTTTTTTATAGTTCGAAAAGGTCACACGCAGCTGGAATCAATTCGATGAAACGATTGATGGTTTTCGGCCTTAACACAATACGATTCATTTCAGGTAACAATGAACGTAACTTATCACTCAGTTGCAAAACACCAGGATCTATCGATTCATAAGGATAAATATGGTCTTGAACACTTAGCTTATGGAGTTCATCAAGCTCATCTTGTAACATGCTCTTCATAGCAAAAAAACGATCTTTTTGATTAATATCGTTGGTTTCCCAGTAAGCATCAGCGAAAGTAGAATTTAGCTCGTAGAATACATGCAATGCATCGGCAACGGTTTTTTTAGTCATACTGTCTCCATAATCTGTGGCAATCTTTGCCTTACGCCTTGTTTTGTTTCATGCTAACACTATTACTAACATTCTAGCTGCGAATTAACATAGGTAAATAGCCCCTTGAGTAACACAATGTACAATGCCGTGACTTCTGGCAACTTATGGCCATCTTTACAAGCTGAAGCAAAAAAACTTGCGTTAGATGAACCCATACTCGCCAGCTACTTCAATACCACTATCCTTAGGCACGAGTCGTTAAGCTCAGCGCTTAGCTTCTTACTGGCCTGTAAACTGGACAGTATTTCAATTCCCTCTATCGTACTAAGAGAGGTCTTTGAGGAAGCCATGTCTGCCCCTCAATCTGGCATTGTTGAGTGTATAGAGCAAGATATTTTGTCGATAAAAGAAAGGGATGCCGCATGCGATTGCCTAACGACCCCCCTGCTATTCTTTAAAGGCTTTCACGCCTTACAGACGTATCGCGTTGCCAATTGGCTGTGGAAAAACAACAGAAAAAGTCTTGCCCTGTACTTACAAGGCCAGATGTCGATGGTATTCGGCGTTGATATTCATCCGGCAGCAAGGATTGGCTGTGGCATCATGTTAGACCATGCTACAGGCTTGGTCGTTGGCGAAACCTGTATCATCGAAGACAATGTTTCTATTCTACAATCTGTCACACTTGGTGGCACTGGAAAAGAGCATGGCGATCGTCATCCCAAAATTCGTTCAGGTGTCCTGATTGGCGCTGGTGCGAAAATATTGGGAAACATCGAAGTCGGTGAAGGCGCGAAAATTGGTGCTGGTAGTGTGGTATTAGAAGCCGTTGGCGCCCATACCACGGTGGCAGGCGTTCCTGCCAAAATCGTTGGCCGCAATACTGGCGAAGAGCCTTCGCGCGCAATGGATCACAATATTAACCATTGCGTTCGAGATTGCAGCGACGCGACAGCGTCTTAATCACGACTTACTAACCGACATTACGCCCTCACATGAGGTCGTAATGTCCTAGCGTGTCTTTTGGCACCATCTTGATGGTTTCACTTTCCGTATCAAATAACAAAACCGCTTCACCGCTTTTTAATACGGCTACGGCTTGCTGACGCTTCTGTTCTGCAGACAAATCATAATCACCATAATCTGTGCCTTCACGAGACACAATATCATCAAGAATGGTCATTAATGTGTCCGACTCTAAAGATTCATAAGGAATCAAGGTATCCATTACACCGCTCCATGACTGGCTAATAACGCAATAACACCCGCCTCATCAAGAACCGGAATATTCAAACTTTGCGCCTTGGTCAATTTTGACCCTGCTTTTTCACCTGCCACTAAACAATCGGTTTTGGCCGATACTGAGCCGCTCACTTTAGCGCCCAAAGCTTGCAGCTTTTCTTTGACCTGATCCCGGGAAAATTGACTCAACGACCCTGTCACCACATAGGTTTTTCCAACCAAGGGTAAATCACTGTCATCGACTAGTGTTTTTGTTTCCCATTCAATCCCAGCTGCCAGCAAACCTTGTATCGTCGCCACGTTTTTCTCTTGCTCAAAAAACAATCTGACGTGTTGCGCGACAATAGGACCAACATCGTCCACTTCAACCAAGGCTTCTTGATCTGCATGCATCAAAGCATTTAATTCGGCAAAATGACTTGTTAAAGAGCGCGCTGTGGCTTCACCCACTTCTCGAATGCCCAAGGCATAAATAAAACGGTTAAACTGTGTTTTCTTCGCCACATCAATCGCGTTCAACAACTTATCAACCGATTTTTGCCCCATTCTCTCCATCGACAATAGGGTGTCTTTTTTCTCTGCTAAAGTGAAAATATCCACCGGCGTTTTTAACAATTCTTGATCGACTAATTGCTCAATTAACTTGTCGCCTAGACCATCAATGTCCATCGCTTTACGGGATACAAAATGCTTCAACGATTCTTTTAATTGCGCACCACACACCAAGCCACCAGTACAACGCACTACGGCTTCGCCTTCAACTTGCTCAACATCGGAGCCACAAACCGGACACACATCAGGAAAAACCACACTGGTGACTTCTGACTCAACACGACGATCTTCTAGCACCTGAACCACTTGTGGTATCACATCGCCAGCACGGCGAATCACCACATAATCGTTTACTTTTACTCCTAAGCGCGCAATTTCATCCTTGTTGTGCAAGGTCGCATTAGACACGGTAACACCGCCGACAAACACTGGCGCTAGGCGCGCAACCGGTGTAATGGCGCCAGTACGTCCCACTTGAAAATCAACGCCTAAAATGCGCGTCACTTCTTCTTGAGCGGGAAATTTTCGAGCAATTGCCCAACGCGGCGCACGAGCAATAAAACCAAGCTCTTCTTGCTGCTCGATCTGATCAACTTTGTACACAATACCATCGATGTCATAAGACAAATTCGGGCGTTTCTCGTTGAGCATGGCATAATATTCAATGCAACCTGCCGCGCCTTCAACGGTTTGCATCAGGTCGTTAATACGAAAGCCCCATTCGCCTAATTGCACCAAACCATCATAATGACTGTCTGGCTGGGACCAACCTTCAACATAACCAATAGAATAAGCACACATCACCAAAGGACGTGACGCCGTGATCTTCGGATCAAGTTGGCGGAGTGAGCCGGCGGCGGCATTTCTAGGGTTCACAAATGGCTTATCGCCTCGCTCTACCGCTTGCAAATTAAGCTTTTCAAAGCCCGCTTTTGGCATGTAGATTTCACCACGCACCTCAAGTACAGGCGGTGGCGTATCTGTTCGCAACGACAAAGGAACGGAATAAATTGTTTTGATGTTGGAAGTAATGTCTTCCCCAGATAAACCATCACCACGAGTGACACCTCTCACTAATCGACCATGTTCATAACGTAAACTGATCGCTAAGCCATCAAGTTTTGGCTCACAGCAATAAGTGACCTTTTCGACGTCCAGTAGTTTGCGAATACGCTGATCAAAATCTGCTAAAGACTCATTATCGAAGGCGTTATCAAGGGACAACATGGGGACTGTGTGTGGTACATTTTCAAAACCGCTGTCTGGTTTTTCTCCTACCCGTTGAGTCGGAGAATCCGCTTGAATCCAATCAGGATACTCAGCCTCTATAGACTGCAACTGTCGATAGCAACGATCGTATTCAGCATCAGGAACTAATGGATTGTCTTTTACATGGTAGGCGTAACTGTAGTCATTTAATTGTTTAACCAAAGCCTGCGTCTGTTCTTGGGTAATGCCGTTGTTGTGACTCATAAAGAAAGCTCGAAATAAAACCGTACAGAAGGTAGAAACAATCAAGGCCCCTTAGGGCCTTGATAAAATTTAAGGTTTGCGTTTCATCAAGCGCCGACGCTCAAAATCACGTATCCGCTGACGACAATGAGCTATGGTTTGTTCGCTCATTGGCGTGCGACGCTCATCGCGCAGCTCCCCCCCTAAATTACGCACTAATGCTTGCGCTGTTTCAAGCATAAAGTCGAATGCTTTCATGCTGTTTTTAGGGCCTGGCAATCCCATAAAGAAACTCACACCAGGACAATTACCTTCACCCATAGTGTCTAAATCAAAGGTGCCTGGTTCAATCGCATTGGCCATACTGAACTGCACTCGACCACGATCAAAGCCTTCTTCGTGGCGATGAAAAATATCCATATCGCCATAACGCATACCACAATTTAAGACCAACTGAAGTAGCTCAATACCTGAGAAAGTTTGTCCTTCAGGGGCTAGAATATTAATAACAATGACTTCTTCTATTTCTGCCTCGTCATCAGTTTCCTGCTCATCGCCAACTAAATCATAAGCGCTACCTTGCGGAGTCCGTTGATCTACATCGACGTTTGAATAGTCTCGCTCATAGTCTACTTCTTCAAAAGTCTCATGACTTGGCGTTTCATTTCCAACATCCAGATCACTATATTGATCGCTAAATGATTCCGAATCATGCTCCTCAAAATGATCATCCGAATAATTCTGCTCAGAAAAACGCACTGAGTCCGATTCACGATCCGGCACCAAAGAAGCCAATTCATCAAGATGCAAACCTTCATCGCGATCTAACGTAGGCCCTGAATCCACTTTATGAGGTACGTCTGCAAGCGGTGCATTAACCGTTTGACGAGCATTTTCAAACGCATTATTAATAGGGTTCGAACGACCACGTTTTACCTCAGATGAGGCTGGTCTCGCGCCGCCATTAGGCAACTCTCTCCTGACAATGGCTTCACGTGCTAGTTCTTCAGGATCGACGAAATCATCGTCATCTTCTTCCTGACTAAACTGTTGGCCTTTTTTATATCGACGAAATCCATCGACCAGAATTGCGACTATAACAACAACCCCAATCAAGATTAGCCACTCACGCAAGCTAAATTCCATTACATTTTTCCGAATTAGATCAATAAAGTTAATGCTATTATCAAACGAAGTGCCTTAGGATTCAATTATAAGGTCACATTGATTGCATAAATCGCCTTAGTGTTTGAAGGTACGGCTTTTTTTATACCGATTACCCGCCCTTTTGTCAGATCTTTTGCTGTAATCTTCGATAATTTTACAACAAGATCAACTTTCCCTACGTTCTCCAATGACATTTTTGACATTAGATTATCAAGATTCGTTAATATTACTAATCGATTTAAGTCCTGCGGATACACTCGGCGTATCGCAACGGGCATTTTTTGACCGGGCGCTACGGCATAAATTAATAATACATCATCAGGATGCCACACAACCTTGTTCTTATCCCAAACAATTCTTATCGCAATTTGACGAGTTACAAGCGCGGGCACTTGTTGATAACTAATATTTCCCACTTTTCGAGCGCTCTGAATAGCGCCTAATAATGTTTGACGTTCGATGGCATTTTCATTGTATCGAGCTGCCTCTTGCCACGCTAACACCGCATTTAAATATTCTTTATGATCAAATTCAACTACGCCTTTCAACCCTAGAGCTGTCGCATTTTTTGGATCAAGCGCCAACACTTGTTTAACGATTTTCTCCATGTCTGGACTACTCACATTACCATTATTATAAAAAATGGCTTGAGCATATTTCACCAATACTGCGACCCTGTCAGGGGAGTTTTCTGGTAATTTTTCCAATGTTTTTTGAAACGCCGTTATCGCTTGGCTATAGTTCGCAGAAGCCATTAAATCATTAGCTTCATAATACCAATCTTCAGCCCGGTCATACCGCTGACTTCTATACTTCAAAAAATCAAGCGTACTTTTAGGCGTGTTGGTTTTAGATGCGAGTTCTTGAGTAAAAGTGACGTCTTTCGCATAACCTAAATATTGATACATGCTGACGCTACCTAGCACGACTAGGGCGAAAATCCCCAAGAAAACGTACTTTGTAGATAGCGCCCTTTGCAAAGAGAGCACTCTGTAAAATAAAGGTTTTTCAACTGGTTCGAAAGATAATTGCTCCTCTAGTTGAAGATCACTTAATAGTCTTTCGGCTTCTTTTGAGGTCAAACGCCCTATTTCTTCTTCGTTTTCTATTTCTACTTTTCGGACCCGTGAAAAACTCTCAGCAATATGATCTTCTTCATGATTATGTCTTTCATCGTACAAGCTTTTTTGCACCGAAAGAAAAAGATACGTCAGACTTCCCACCATCATTAATGCCATCACTAACCAAAGTAGCATCATGACGTTTCTCCCATTCTTCGCTTTTTATTACGGCAAACGACGAACACAAAAACCATTAAACCAATCACTAAAAAGGCCACTGGCCCCATCCAAAGTACCGAGGTTGCCGCTGAATATTTTGGTCGGTATAAAACAAAATTACCGTAGCGCGCCACCATATAATCGACTATTTCTTGGTCTGTTTTACCTTGTTCAATCATAAAGTGAATTTGCGTTCTTAAATCTTTAGCAATCCCAGATTGAGAATCGGCCAAATCTTGATTTTGACATTTAGGGCAGCGCAATTCTTGTGTTAAAGATTGAAAACGAGTTTGATTTAAAGATGAACTAAAGGTCATTAGCGGCTCAGAAAGAACACAAGATGAAGCTAACAAAGCAATCATCACAAGAAAAGAGTTAATCATTCTCATTGTAAATAGCCTTTGATTTTTTGCCAGACAACGTCATCCATAGCACCTTGATAGCGGTAAACAATAATGCCTTTACTGTTTACGATAAATGTTTCTGGCGCGCCAGTAACCCCCATATCAACACCAAACTTACCCAACTCATCCATTAGAACCAATTGATACGGATTGCTCTTAATAGACAACCATTGCTGCGCTTTTTTTTGATCATCTTTATAATCAATCCCAACAATAGGAACACCTTGGTTAGCAAGTTGATTTAAATAGGCGTGTTCCTCTTCACAGGTTGGGCACCACGTCGCCCAAAAATTCAGCAAGTAAGCACTTTTAGGGAGTGAAGATTGATCAAGTACTTTATCTGCTTGCAGCGTGACTAATGTGAAGTCAGGTACTGGCTTACCTATCAATGCTGAAGGCATATATTCAGGGTTAGCCCCCAACTGCTTATACAACACAACCCCTAGACCAATAAACACAATCAGTGGCAGAAATAACACCCATTTACGCATTATTACCTCTCACTTTCGTACTATAGCGTTTATCTAATGCAGACAATAAACCACCACACATCATCATTAACCCACCTAGCCAAATCCAGCGAACAAAGGCCTTCACGTAAATACGTACACTCCAAGCGTCGCCTTCTAACTTTTCACCAAGAGAGACGTAAAGATCGCGGGTAAAGCCAGCGTCCAAACCCGCCTCTGTCATTACTTGGCGGCTTGTTGAATAAAAGCGTTTTTCTGGTGTCAGTAAAGTGACAAATCGCCCTTGTTTAGAGACTGATATTTCACCGCTATCCGCTATATAATTCGGCCCTTCCACATGGGATATTCCATCAAAATGAAACTCATAACCCGCAAAAGAAACAGACTCACCTGGCGATAACTTAAGCGTTGATTCATAACTACTGGTACTCACTAACAATATGCCAATCAAGGTAACAACCATGCCAAGATGCGCAAGCATCATGCCATAGTAGTTACGTGGTAATTGTCGTGCCCTAGGAATAATACCTTTTGTTCCAGCAGAAACTTTATCGAACCAATCTTTAAAGGTCAGTAACACCGCCCAAAATGCCACACTTAACGTTAACCAAGCTAAGCTTCCTAGTGAATTAACATAACTCACTGCTCCCGCTAGCACGATGGAAAGTAACGCCGCGAAAAGACAAGCTTTTAGTAAGACCGATGCTTTTGTCTTGTGCCATTTTGAAAGGGGACCAACCGCCATAAAGACAATCAGTAAAAGCGCTATCGGAGAGAATACGGTATTAAAATAAGGCGCACCGACGGAAATACGACCAAGCCCTAACACCTCAAAAATCAACGGATATAAAGTGCCTAACAACACCGTTAGCGTCAGCACAGTCAATAAAATATTATTCAGCAGCAACCAAGCTTCTCGCCCCGTCATACCAAACGTTGCACTCCCACGAACCTGACCTGCGCGAAAGCCGTAAAGCAATAAACTGCCGCCAATCAACACAATTAACAAGGCAAGAATATAAATGCCTCGTGTCGGATCCGCGGCAAAAGCATGCACTGAGGTGAGTACCCCTGAGCGAACTAAAAAGGTGCCTAATAAAGAGAGACTGAAAGTAAAAATAGCCAACAACACGGTCCAGCTTTTAAACACGCCACGCTTTTCAGTCACCGCCAGAGAATGCACGAGTGCCGTACCCGCTAACCAAGGCATAAAAGAAGCGTTTTCGACTGGGTCCCAAAACCACCAGCCACCCCAACCAAGCTCGTAATACGCCCACCAACTACCTAACGTGATACCCAGTGTCAAAAAAGCCCAAGATAAAGATGTCCAAGGCCTTGTCCAGCGCGCCCAAGAAGAGTTCAAGTTACCGGTGATTAGTGCAGCAATAGCAAACGCAAACGCCACAGAGAAGCCCACATAGCCCATATACAACATAGGTGGATGAATAATTAGTCCAATATCTTGCAGTAGCGGATTTAAGTCTCGTCCATCCGTCGGTATTTCAGGCATCAGTCGCACAAAAGGCGAGGAGGTAAATAACATAAAAGACAAAAAGCCTAATGACACTATGCCCAACACACTCAATACAACAGGGCCAACGTCTTTGGGTAAGGTATGAATTTTTAACGCTACCGCAGAGCTCCAACCCGATAAGATCAAAACCCACAGCAACAATGAGCCTTCATGTCCTCCCCAGATAGCACTGAACTTATACCAAATAGGTAAATGGCTATTTGAGTTTTGGCTGACATACATAACAGAAAAATCATCTGTCATGAACGCAAACGCTAACACCAAAAAACTCACTAACACAAAAAAAGACATTAAAAACGTCAAAGGGCGAGCGGTGTAGAGTAGCGTTGGATTTTTTTGCCAATAACCAATCAAAGGAACAACGGCCAGACAAAGAGAGAAAAACAGCGCTAATATTAATGCAAAATGTCCAATTTCAGGAATCATAAAAGCCTAAAAATCACTAGTAGAGGGTTTAGTCGTCGTCTTTTTCTGTGCTTCTTTTAAAGCATCGGAGACTTCCGGCGGCATGTATTTTTCATCGTGTTTAGCAAGCACTTGTGACGCTCTGAAGATACCATTATTCATCAACTTGCCTTGGGCAACGATACCTTGGCCTTCGCGAAATAAATCAGGAAGTATGCCTCGATATTGAATTCGGACATTATGCTTAAAATCCGTTACATCGAATGTTACGTCCAGGGTGTCAGAATTACGGTGCACACTACCAACCACAACCATTCCACCAGCTCGAATAGTCGTATTTACAGGCGCTTCGCCTGACGCTATTTGGGTTGGCGAGTAAAATAAATTAATATTCTGTTGGAGTGCATACATCACCAAGCCAAGCGCTGCACTGAGTATGAACAAGATAACAGCTATTGTAATAAGGCGTTTTTTGCGGATGGCGTGCACTAGGAATTAGACTCTCTTAAATAGCGTTTTTTTAATTGTCGGATCACCTTGCGGCGACCTTGAAGCGTATTCAGTATCAAGCCGGTTAAGATCAATAAAACCAAGCCATACGTTGACCACACAAACCCACCATGAGTTCCCATTTGTAGAAAATCAGCCACACTATCAAACGCCATCATTCATTACCTTTTCTTTAACCCATTGGGTACGACGCTCGCGCAGTAAAATCTCTGATTGCATGCGCCACATAACTAGCCCTGCTACCAAACAATAAAAACCAATCACCGCGATCAATAAGGGTAACCACATATCCATCGGCATCGTTGGTTTTTTAGTCAAACTAAACGATGCGGGTTGATGTAAAGTATTCCACCAGTTCACCGAATACTTAATAATCGGTAAATTAATCAAACCCAGTACACTGACAATCGCGGCAGCTTGGTTCGCCAACGTAACGTCTTCCAAGGTATTTTGCAGAGCAATAATGCCCATATACAAAATGAACAATACTAATACAGACGTGAGCCGAGCATCCCAAACCCACCAAGTACCCCATGTGGGTTTGCCCCAAATAGCCCCTGACAAAAGGGCAATAGCCGCCATCGCTGCGCCAATCGGCGCCATCGATTTAATAAATATCGGTGCCATTTTCATTTGCCAAACCAGATACACAAAACCAGCGACACCCAAAGAGAAGTAACAAGATTCCGTCAACACGGCTGCCGGTACATGCAGATAAATGATCCGGTAAGTCTCGCCTTGTTGATAATCCGTCGGAGCAAAACCTAGCCCCCAGCCAACCCCAATCAGCGTCGCCAGCAAGCCAATCAAAAACACCGCAGTTGCCCACTTACTAGACCATTGGTAAAACCATTTCGGCGATCCTAATTTATGAAACCAGATCCAGCTCATTAACGCACACTCGCTTTAATACACAGGGATGTCATCACAGGTGCAACCACCAGCGCTAACAATGAAATAGCCGCCAACAAGGCCAATAAACCACCATAAGGCAAGCCAAATTGTATCGCTTTAATCGCCGCGGTTGAAAAAATAATAATGGGGAAATAGAAAGGCAAAATAAGCAGCACCATCAGCATAGCCCCTTGTTTTAACGATACCGTTAACGCCGCACCAATGCTGCCGATAAGAAACAACCCTGGAGTACCAATCAACAAGGTAGCCAGCAACACAAGCAGGCTATCTGAGGGTAGAAACAACATCTGAGCAAAAACAGGCGTGAGCAACAATAAGGGTAGCATCATCGCCAGCCAATAGACCCCCACCTTGATTAAGATAAGCCAAGGTAGTGACAATCCACTCACAATCAGCTGAGTAAGGGTGCCATCTGCATAGCTTTCCTTGTATAGGCTTTCGATGGAAACCACCACCGACAGCGCCGCAGCACACCAAATAATACCGCCTGCAGCAGGTGCCAGAAAGTCAGCTGAAGGATCAATGCCTAGCGGAAACAGCACGACGACCAGAACAAAGAAGAGTAACGCATTAACGACCCGTTGTTTGCTGCGAAAAAGCGTTAGACATTCGGCTTTAAAAAACGACAAGTAGGTCACAAGCTATAACTCCACTTGCAGATAAGAAAGGTGCGCTAAAGGTAAATGAGAGGCCAAAATAACAATACCACCTGACGCCACGTGCGCCGCCATTTTCGCTTCCAGCATACTAATTAAGCCTTGATCCAGCGCGGTAAAAGGCTCATCTAACAACCAAATTTGCTGCTCTGATAACCAGAGTCGCACCAAGGCCACACGACGAACTTGCCCAGCAGAAAGCGCGTGCAATTGGGTCTCTGCAAAAGCGCCTAATGATAACTCACTTAATGCCTGTTCGATGATTTTCTCGGAGCACTTTGGCAAATACCAACGTATATTTTCCATCACAGTGAGCGCGTCATTCAACCCTGCGGAGTGGCCGATGTAGAGCGTATTGTTAAGGAAATTCTGGCGCTGCTGAGTGAGCGAATCACCATTAAACGTCATGCTGCCACTTAATATCGGCAGCAAGCCTAACAGCGCTTTGAAAAAAGTACTTTTACCTGCGCCATTGGCCCCGGTGATATGCACAACATCGCCCGAGCGAGCGGAAAAAGACAATCCATTTAAGAGATCGCTTTCGCCTCGCTCAACCCATAAATCTGATATGGTTAAAATAGCAACAGAATGCAAAAGATATGTCCATGTGGGCCGATAAAATAATAAGCGCCGCTTAATCGCATTGAAGCAAGCGCTAAAGCGTCTTCATTATATGTGAAACGTCTTAAAATAACGAACGAATGGCAGCGAGAATGATTCCTGATATCAAAAACACTAACCATCAAGCGCTACCCGGTAAAACACCTTCGAGTCTGTCTGCGCAAACCGGCACTATTAGCCAATTGCAAAGCGAAATAAAACTCATCCAGTCGCTCAGCTTGATCAAAGTACAAGGCAGCGAATCACTGTCATTTCAAGGCAAGCCCGCCCAACTACTCAGCGTAACAACCAACCAACAACAGCCACTTACCCTGATCAATACCGGACCAAGAATACCCGTCGATAGCCAACAAACAGCAGAGCTAACTCTCACAGCAAAACATCAAGCCAGCTTAACTTTCTCAGATAATAAGCCAAATAGCAGCATGCAAAGCAACGCAATCCAAGGCAGTACAATCAACAACCTCAGCGTGGCGTCACGTATTATCTCTTTAACCGCCCTATCGGCCTCAAGCAACACCAATGGCAGCTATCTCACCTCGGTTTCTGATGGCAACAATCAATTTCAAATCACCAGCCAAACGCCACTACAAAAAGGCGATAGCGTTCGCGTACTGCTCGATTCGAACAATCAATTGCAAGTCATTCCAAATAAAACAACGGCGGCAAGTGCACCGCAAATTGACGCGTTAAAGCAAAGCTTGCCCAAGCAATTATCCGCTTCCGAAATGTCTCAACTGATCAAGCAATTACAGGAAATCAATAATACCGCCTCTACGTCATTATCACCCCAATCGCAGCGCGCACTCGCTCAGCTAATCCAAAGTTTGCCTGCCTTAGAGCAATTGACTCAATCACCCAGCGCAATGAAACACGCGATTCAAACCAGCGGCCCGTTTGCTGAGTCGCTATTGAAAAATGCGAATATCAGCGAGCTCAATACAGATCTTAAGTTGAATTTAACGCGTTTAGAGAACACAACGAATGATTCGCCGGTGCAGCGCTCAAATAATTTTCCAACTGAGCAAGTCGCCAACGCCATCGAAAGAATCACCACCAACCAATTACGGCATTTTTCAGACCTTAATCAGGTCAATGCTCAAACTTATCCGCTACAGATAGAACTGCCTATAAAAGACAACCAGAACACCAGTTTAGTACAGTTACAAATAGATCAAGATGCACACGATAACACTGTGCCAGACCATGAGCGTCGCTGGTTAGTAAAACTTAACTTTGATTTTGAAGAAACAGGACGTTTTGAAGTAAGAACCAGTATTCAGGAAAATAAAGTAGGCATTCTTTTTGCCGCCGAAAATACCGACACTATAAAAGCGATCAAGCAACAGATGGGGAAATTAAAACAACAGCTAATCGATAAGAATATAGACGTGCAAAGGCTCGATGTCTTCCAAACAAAGCTGCAAGAAGACAAGCCCAAAAGCCCGACTCAAACTTCGTTAATCGATGTGAGAACCTAATGAAAAAAGCAGTGGCACTAAAATATGATTACGCTCAAGCTCCCACAGTCATAGCAAAGGGTTCAGGTTATTTAGCAGAACGTATTATGGAGGTTGCTAAGGAGAACGATGTGGTACTTCATCAAAGCCCTGAGCTTGTTGAAATGTTAAGTACGCTCGAACTCGGTGAAGAAATACCTGAATCTCTTTATCTAGCCGTCGCAGAAATTATCGCGTTTGCACACAATATCAAAAACAAATGGGTATTAGACTGATTAGGTTTAATGGTAATCAGAGTTACGGTGTGATTCTTTTTTCAACAGATTAATCAATTCAGCTTCTGCCCTTATTAAACCGCACTTAGAAACAAGATCATCAACCGTCGCTCCCATCGCCAACAATTCCATCGCACGGTTATACGAAACACTGCCTTCTTTCGATAAGATCTCGGTTTGACGCTCAACCGCCATATTGAGCTTTTTCTCAATGGCAACCAAACGGCGTCCCATACCAATCGAGCCTGATGCTAATACTTGCACCTGTTTCTTTTGATTAACACTGTCTTCCTGATGCTGAATTTTCATTTGTTTTATACGCTTTGATAAACGTACAGCCCAGACCGCTAAAGCCACTAAAATAACAAACTGAAAGGTGAGCAGAAGATTAAATAACCATTGAGATTCCATCGAGTACAACTACCTTTTAACTTACATTGAGCCTATTTCAGACCATTCATCATCGGATAAAAGCCTATCAAGATCCACCAAAATAAGCAGAGTATCATTTTTGTGACATACACCCTGTATAAATTTTGAAGACTCATCATTACCGACATTCGGCGTTGCTTCAATTTCAGATTGGCGTAAATACACGACTTCAGAAACTGAATCTACCAAAATACCTATAACATGCCCTTCAACCTCGACAATCATAATACGAGTGGCATCATTGATATCACCTGACGGTAAATCAAATCGCTGACAAGTATCAATAACGGTGACAACCATGCCACGAAGATGAATAATACCGAGCACAAAACTAGGGGCTCCTGGTACTGGGGCAATTTCGGTATAGCGCAATACTTCTTTTATCTGCATGACATTTACGCCATAGGTCTCATTTTCTAGTCTAAATGTGACCCATTGAAGCATTGGATCTTCAGCTTGTTTAGACTCTTTTAACGCTCTACCTATTGTCGTCACATCAATTTCCTTAAAATAGTAAAATAATCAATATACGTCTATCAAAGATGTTTCTTAAAACCATTATCAGGGTCATCTAACAATTCAATAAAACCTTGAACATCTAATATGGCACACATATGATCAATAACGGTTCCGGCCAACCACGGTCTTTTACTTCTATCGCTTCGCCATTTTACTTGTGAAGGCTCTAAAGAGATAGCCTCGGCGACTTCCTCACATGCTAACGCCCAATCAGAACGATCTAGCTGAATAACAAATTTAAAATTTTCTTTAAGTTCACCTTTATAGTGATTAGGCATCACCCAACGAGCGGTATCAACACACCGCAAGTTAAATTCCCCTACATTAGCAACGCCCATAAACCAGTCAGGTTGACCAAAAATAGAGGTTAATTTTTCCCCTCCACTTTGGAAAATACCGCCTAGTTCAATCAATGGCACAGCCATTTTTAATCCACCAACATAAAATAGTAGGCATTCAAATCTTCCACTAGCCCAGGGTAATGGTTCGGTTTTAGCGACCCATTTACGCACCTCTGGCTCTGGCTCATCAGCTTCTATTTCATACTCACTATCGGACAAGACCGCAGCGGGAACATCAGTAATGGCGGCCTCAAAATCGGCAAAGGATGTCTCAATTGAGTGAAACGACTCACTTTCTGGTATGACTTCAGTGGTAAGTAATTGCTCCTCGCTTTCTAACTCAGAACTTCGCGTTTCGATTCCTTTAGAATCTGAATCTGTTTTTATTTCTTGTATTCCTTGAGCCTGATCGCCCATTTCGGAATCTTCCACCTGACCATCTATTTGATCAGATGAATTAATGTCTGTCGCTTCTTGTAACAAATCATCAAGATAACGCTGTACCGCTAATTGCGGGCCAGTCATAGTACTGTCTTTCGTTTTTAAATCTTTCATAACTGTGATCTAGTCCGCCGGATTTAATAAAGAACTAATTAGACTTTTATAAGCTTTAACCCCTCTAGCATTAGCATCTAATGCTGAAGGCGCAACACCAGCGGTACTCGCATCTCTCAGTTTTGTATCAATAGGAATAACAGAGTGCCATACTAATTCGTCGTATGTGTCTTTTATACTGCGTAAGCTTTTATTTGACGCCTGAGTTCTTCTATCAAATAATGTTGGCACGATAATATAAGGAACTGGGCGTTTTCTTGCGCGATTTATCATGGTCAGCGTTCGCACCATACGCTCCAGACCTTTAATCGCTAAAAACTCGGTTTGCACTGGAATAATTAACTTCTGACAAGCCGCTAATGCATTAATCATCAACACACCTAAAACAGGCGGACTATCAATCAAAACATAGTCGAAGTCTTCCCATAAAATCGCGAGTGATTTTGAAATAACCAATCCCATACCACCTTGTGCTTGGGCATGCCTTTCTAATGTTGCCAATGCGGTAGAAGCCGGCAACAGGGAAAGGTTAGGATGACCCGTTTCTAAGACCAATTGAGCGGGGAGCGATTCGGGGATTTTCCCATTTACTTGGAATAAATCGTATGCGCTGTGTCCTATTGTATCGGGGTCGAAGCGAAAATAACTTGTTAACGATCCGTGCGGATCCAAATCGATCATTAGCACTCTATTTCCGGCATCTGCCAATAAGCCAGCTAAGGTAACCACTGTGGTGGTTTTGCCCACTCCACCTTTTTGATTTGCCACTGCCCAAATGTGCACTCTGACTCCCTAGAGATCCTATACTGTTATTTTGCTTACTACTTTCTTGCAATCATATACAGTAACTATCTATTTAAACAAGTAATCATAAAGATTGCCCGCTTGCGTTTTACTGATTCGTAGCACAACTCGCCGATTCTGCTGCCTTGCTTCACTATTTGTATTGCGAACCTTAGGGTGCTCACTAGCAAAGCCAATAGGCGCAATTAGTTTCGGATTAACACCGCGATATACCAACTCATCGACCACAGAGGATGCTCGTAAGCTTGATAAATGCCAATTGGATATCAGACGATTAGAGGTAACAGGAAGGTTATCAGTGTTGCCATCCACTAAAATGGGCGCTGGGTAGCTTTTCA
Source organism: Marinomonas sp. TI.3.20 (assembly GCF_038155025.1). Taxonomy (NCBI): domain Bacteria; kingdom Pseudomonadati; phylum Pseudomonadota; class Gammaproteobacteria; order Oceanospirillales; family Oceanospirillaceae; genus Marinomonas; species Marinomonas sp. TI.3.20. The sequence continues at coordinate 73,494 of NZ_JBAKAS010000014.1, forward strand.
AAATATTACTAATAACAATCAATAGAGCTACCGCTTCATTCGTAAGCTGATATTCTCCTGCGCCGAACAACAAAGCGGATTTCAACTCTAAATTAATCCAGTGTGGTGACTCTGATATAGAGATTTGCCCAGATTTTTGAAGAGATTTAAAATCGTTATTAATCGTATTATTCAATAGATCATAAATAGTCGACTTAGGAGTGATTGTGGCAGAAACTGGATTCTGCACTTTCTCTTCCATATTAGGTGGATTTGCAGGAATAGCTTTAGCATTAACCACGTCTTGATCTTTAGGATCACCGATAATAGGTTGGCCAATATTAATAGGCTTAACAGACTTTTGTACTGCTTCAAAAACACCATTCAGGGTTTCTGTTAAGCGCCTGTCATTGCCTTGTGTTTTGAGGGAGATAGAATAAAGGGCAACAAAAAAAGCGAACAATAACGTAATGAAATCAGCATAGGATAAGATCCAACGATCTCTCCCTTGTGTCGCACTCGCAGGTTTGCTTTTACGCACTCGTCGGCGACGTGATGAATGAGGGACATCATCACTCATAACTATTCAACTCAACCTCTAATCTCTGAGGATGTTTTCCTGTTGCGATCCCATGAACTCCGTCAATAATAAGCTGATTATAAAGCAGCTCCTGATCAACATAAGAGGACAACTTTTTAACAATTGGAAACACGACTAAATTAGCAAACCCTTGCCCATACAGTGTAGAGACAAAAGCAACAGCGATACCATGCCCTAAAGCAGTAGGACTATCTAAGTTCGCCATGGCTTGGATAAGACCAAGCACCGACCCCATGATACCTAACGTTGGCGCATAGCTCCCAATTGACTCTAAAAAGCTGACGCTAGCCATTCGCTTATCATGAATGCGATTCGCTTCATCATGCAAGCGGTCTGCAAGTAATTCAGGGTCAGTGCCATCAATCGCCATTTGCAAAGCACGCGCGGCAAATGGATTGGAAAAGGAAGAAATCTCAGACTCTAAAGAAAATAAAGAGGTACGTCGTGCCTTTTGAGCTAAATCGATTAAAAACGCTTTTGCATAAGAAAAATCATGAATCGGTGGAAAAAGACTCCATTTAGCGAGGTAAAATGCTCTTAAGGCATCTTGAATACTGCTCTGCATTAAGGTCGCACCAATACTCCCAACAATGACAATAATGGCAGAAGGTAAATTAAGAAGAAGTACGATCTCTCCTCCTCCTAGCCAATTTGCTAGAAATACAGAGCTAAAGGCAAGCAGCAATCCTGCTAGAGTCACAAAATCCACTAAGAGACCTCACGAGCTATACGTTCACCAATATGATTAAGGTCAATGATATCATCGGCTAAATTGGCTTTCTCTATCGCCATTGGCATGCCATAGATAACACAAGACGCTTCACTTTGTATCCAAACCGTTGACCCAGTGTTTTTCAACATTCGAGCACCTTCTCGACCATCAACACCCATACCAGTCATCACAACTGAAAGCACTTTTCCAGGGTAGCACTTAGACGCAGAACCAAAAGTAACATCAACCGATGGCTTATAATTAAGCCGTTCATCACCTTCTAAAATACGAACACACCCACCATTTCGAGGGTCCACCATCATTTGCTTTCCTCCTGGTGCTAGTAAAGCAACGCCAGGTACAAGATGATCGCCATCCTTTGCCTCTTTTACAGTTATTTGGCAAAGGTTATTAAGTCGCTCCGCAAAGGCGCCTGTAAACGCGGCTGGCATATGTTGAACAACAACCAAGGGTGCTGAAAAATCTTTTGGCAACTTACTAAGAACGACTTGAAGCGCCATTGGCCCTCCTGTTGAAGTTCCGATCGCGACCAAACTGACTCTTTTTCGCGAACGAGGGATAATAACACCTCGCTCTGTCACGATTGGTTTTGGCGCTATTCTGGGCGCCAAAGGTTGAACAGGAGCTTTTACCCTACCTAATCGAGTTCGAGAAACAGCAAGAACCCTTTCAACTAATGCATGTTTCACCACGGCTGAATCCCGAGAAATATCTTCGAAATTCTTTGGCATAAAATCAACCGCACCCGCTTCTAATGCATCGAGTGTGATTTTGGCCCCTTCATGCGTTAGAGAAGAGAACATTAAAACGGGTGTAGGCTTCAATTTCATGATGCTGGATACAGCAGAAATACCATCTAAAACAGGCATTTCATAATCCATTGTCACTACATCAGGCGATAAAGACTGCACTTTATCAATCGCTTCTTGGCCGTTATTTGCTGTCCCTATGACTGTTAGCCTAGGATCAGCCTCGAAAATTTCAACGAGACGACGTCGAAAGAACCCTGAGTCGTCAACGACCAGAACCTTTACCGGCATATATAGCTACTCCTAAATGAAAACATCATCTACCTTGATGCATAGCTTTTAAGCATGCTCGGTACATCTAGTATTAATGCAATACGGCCATCACCGGTAATTGTTGCACCTGCTATCCCCACCGTTCCTTGCAACATTTTACCCAATGGCTTGATAACAACTTCTTCTTGACCAACTAATTGATCAACAATAAAGCCCACTTCATTAGTACCCACTTGGACCACCACCACATGAGCTTCTTTTGGTGAAACCTCTGTCGTAGCACCTTTTATTAACCAACTCTTCAGATGGAAGATTGGAAGCGTCTTACCTCTCACAACCACTACTTGCTGGCCATCTACAACATTTGTTTTCTGTAGATCTAAGTGGAAAATTTCATTAACACTAACCAAAGGAAACGCAAACGCCTGATCGGATAACGTTACCATCAGCGTTGGCATAATGGCTAAGGTAAGTGGCACTTTTATAATAAAGCGCGAACCATGCCCTAAGGCTGATTGAATTTTCAGGGTACCGTTTAGCTGAGAAATTTTCGTTTTAACAACGTCCATCCCTACGCCACGCCCCGATACATCAGTAATTTCAGTTTTAGTGGAAAAGCCAGGAGCAAAGATTAGATTAAATGCCTCTTCATCAGACAAACGCTCCGCAGCATCTGAATCCATAATGCCTTTTTCAACCGCTTTTCGACGAAGCACATCAGGATCCATACCCGCGCCATCATCTTCGATGGACAACAGAATATGATCGCCCTCTTGCTCTGCTGAAAGAACAACATGTCCAATTCGTGGTTTGCCACTCGCCTCGCGTATATCAGGTGTTTCCACACCGTGATCTACTGAGTTTCTCACCAAGTGAACAAGCGGATCAGCAAGGGCTTCGACAAGATTTTTATCTAAATCTGTGTCTTCCCCTCGAAGCTCTAGATTAACCTCTTTCTTCAAAGTACGAGCAAGATCTCGCACTACACGAGGAAACTTACCAAATACTTTTTTGATAGGTTGCATCCGCGTTTTCATCACCGCGTTTTGCAAATCGCCAGTCACTACATCTAAGTTAGCGACAGCTTTGCCCATTGACTCATCTTCACTTTGAAGACCTAAGCGTACTAATCGGTTTCGAACTAAAACGAGTTCGCCCACCATATTCATAATGTCATCAAGTCGTTTGGTATCAACTCGGACGGTTGCTTCTTGAGTAACGGGCGTATGTGTCGTTTTTTCTTTGACCACCTCTGGCGCTGGCTTTGGTGCCGTTTTAGGTGCCGATTTAGGAGCCGTCACCTTCTCTGCTTTCTTCTGAGGTGAATTCGCCTTAGTGTCAGCATCATCGGAGGTAACTTTAGGTGCTTGACCCTTACCATGTAAGCTATCGAGTAATGACTCAAATTCATCGTCGGTAATTAGCTCTGACTCTCCACCAATAGGCGGATTATTTTCAGTCTCTTCGGGCTCAGTATTACCTACTTGACTAGGCGCCTTTCCACCATGAAGTTCATCAAGTAATTTCTCAAATTCGTCATCCGTAATGTCATCAGAGTTGGGTAATATCGTCTGATCTTCCGAAGGGCTTTCAGAAGATACGCCAGGCGCACTTGAACCATGTAGCTGATCAAGTAGTGCATCAAATTCATCTTCTGTGATTTCATCAGAAGATGGTGTTTCTGACACAGGCGTACCATGCTCTAAAGAAGAGGTGTCATTACCTTCTAGTGCGTCAAGTAAGGACTCGAACTCATCATCGGAAATATCATCAGGCGCTGCATTATCATTGGCTGCCACAGTGTCTTTTATTTCGTCGACCTGCACCGCTGATGTTTCGTTTGCGCTTGGTGGTACCGCATAAGCACTTAATGCCTTAATCAAATCTGGGTCTGCACGCTCAGGCTCACCGCCAGCTCGAACAACATCAAACATTTCATTAACAGCATCTAATGCTTGTAACACCACGTCCATTAAATCTGAGTCAATTTGACGCTGACCATTACGCAAGATATCAAAAACACTTTCAGCATAATGACAGCAATCAACTAACGGTGTGAGTTGAAGGAAACCTGCACCGCCTTTAACTGTATGAAATCCACGAAAAATTGCATTAAGCAATTGTTTATCATCTGGATTTTGCTCTAGATCCACTAATTGTTCGGAAAGCTGTTCAAGAATTTCTCCAGCTTCTACCAAAAAATCTTGCAGAATTTCCTCATCGACTTCGAAACTCATCCCCAGCTCCTTTAGAAACCAAGACTTGATAGCAAGTCGTCTACTTCGTCTTGGCTATTTAGTACTTCAGGGTTATTTTGTTTATTAATAGCCGGTCCATGCCCACGAGTGTCATCGTGTTCAGGCACATTCTCTTCGTATTCAATTCCGGAGATACTATCAACGCGTCCCGCAACAGCAACGAGATGTACAAGGCGTTCTTCTACATCTCGAATTAGATCATTTACTCGAGCAATAACCTGACCGGTTAAGTCTTGGTAACCTTGCTCAAGAAGAATGGTGTTGAGGTTGGAATGCAAAGCTGTGGCACTGTTCTCGGTATACTGTAGAAAGGTATCAATACGCTTATATAACTCACGAAACTCCTGAGGAGTTAGATCTCTTTGGATTAAGCGATTCCAATCTTTTCGCAAGTCTTTTGCCTGGATTTTTAACTCATTGGCAACTGGCAGACTATTGTCTACCATGTCCATGGTTTTGTTTGCAGCAGAATTCGTTAGTTCGATGACATAATTTAAACGATCAGAAGCGTCAGTGATTTTGGTTCCAGAATCACCCACGCTTCCCTCTACCGCTAAATCAACCGAATCAACTTGAAAGTCTCGAATGGCATCATGGAGGCTACGAGTTAATGTTCCTACCTCTTTATAAAAACTTTTATGTCGGGCGTCACTTAACTCCTGTATTACACTGATAGCACCGCTAAAATTGCCTGCTTCAAGATAATTTAAAAGATCTACAGCGCCGTCTTTTACTAAGCTTTCAAAATCGCCTAGGCCAGCCTCCAATTTCTTTGACATTTAAAGTCCTTATTTCGCTGCATCTATTCTTTCGAATATTTTCTCAATTTTTTCTTTGAGGGCTACGGCTGTAAAAGGTTTAACAACGTAACCATTTACACCAGCTTGTGCAGCCGCAATAATTTGATCTCGTTTTGCTTCTGCCGTCACCATAAGAACCGGAATAGTTTTTAACTTTTCATCCGCTCTTACTGCTCGAAGCAACTCAATTCCTGTCATTCCAGGCATATTCCAATCTGTCACCAGAAAGTCAATTGAACCTGCTTGAAGAATCGGTAACGCGGTTGTTCCATCGTCCGCTTCAACCGTATTCGTAAATCCCAAATCCCGTAATAGGTTTTTGATGATACGTCTCATTGTCGAGAAATCATCCACAATCAGGATTTTCATGTTTTTATCCAATGCATCCTCCACAACCTAAAGGTAATATTTCACAGCTCATAATTTAGTCCTGCCAGTCACTTAATCTAGCTCTTAACCGCATCGCAGCTTGGCTGTGTATTTGACTGACTCTTGATTCACTAACACCTAAAACAGCGCCAATTTCTTTTAAATTCAATTCATCGTTATAATAAAGAGACAATACTAATTTCTCTCTTTCCGGCAACAAATCAATTTCTTGTGCTAACTGACCTTGAAAACCGCTTTCTTCAGTCATCGCGTATGGCGTACTCTCTATATTCGACGGCACGCTGTCTAATACACCATTATCACTTTCAATTATTTCTTCATAGCTAAACAACTGCGTTGCCATTGAGGCATGTATCATTTCATGGTATTCGCCAATGCTAATATCCATGTGAGCCGCTATTTCCATATCGGTCACATCACGACCAGCTTTAGCTTCTAATTCTTGTATAGCAGAAGAAACAGCACGACCATTGCGCCTTACTGAACGAGGAGCCCAATCCGTTTTACGAATTTCATCCATAATTGAACCACGAATACGGATACCAGCGTAAGTCTCAAAGCTCGCTCCTTTCGTCGATTCAAATCGTTTATAGGCTTCTATAAGACCCATCATTCCCGCTTGCGTCAAATCGTTCACATCTACGCTATTGGGTAAACGCGCCAATAAGTGATAGGCAATCTTTTTCACCAAATAACCGTATTGTTCAACAATGGCGTCAACTGACAATGTCGCTTTTTTTGCGTATGTGTGATATCCGTTTTTGGTCTGCATAAGTTGTAGCGTAAGCAACCTTTAACTATTTGAATCTAAACATATAAGAACTGTACTACATACTTCGCCTCAGCGCTTAATGTAATAACATCATTTTACTAACTACCGTATTTTAGTGCGCCATAAAGCTGACTGTAATGCTCTGACGTGTAGACCGCTCGACTAATTAAGTTATGTGCTCTTGCTGGTTCGATATCATCGGGAATTCGCTGTCCATCTGCAATGTAAACAACAGGCAGCCCTTCTTCAATAATGACACTAATGGCTTCTCCCAGCGACGCCGATTCATCCAGCTTACTTAATACACAACCGTCTAATTGAACCTGAGAGTAAACATCGATCACGGCTTTCAACACTTGTCTTTGGCTTGTACAAGGCAATACGAGCAATTTTTTTAAACCTGCACGAGCACGTTTCATCATTAACAATTGGCGCTCTAAATTAGAATCCCTCGGATTCATACCAGCAGTATCAACCAGTACTAGGGAATAATCAGAATACTTCGCAAGCACTTCATTTAAATCAGAATATTCGTTCACTACTTCAACGGGAACATTCAATATTCGCCCAAATGTACGCAGTTGCTCATGGGCGGCAATTCGATAAGTATCTGTTGTTACCAGAACAACACTACCTGGACCATATTTCAATACATGCTGTGCAGCAATTTTGCCGATAGAAGTCGTTTTTCCAACGCCCGTTGGCCCCATGAAAGCGATACAACCATGCAGCTCCGCGGCATTAGATCTTACCGGTATATAATCTGCTAAATGCGCTAATAATCTATTCCAGTCATCCTCGCGACCTTTTAAATCAATATCATCTAAAAGACGTGATATCACGGTTTCAGAAAGCCCTAATCGTTTTAACTTTTCCCGCGCTTCCGTTTCAACCGGATTAGTTTTAATTTTGGTTTTTGAATTCGCTAACGTTTGTTTCTCTAACATCTGACGAACATGCTGCAATTCAAGTTCCATTTCATGAATTTGGCGAGTATTTGCGCTATTTTTTACCGACAATGCCTCTTCAACTGCAGGATCTTCTTGATCACCTTGCAGCGGTGGCATTTCGAAAGAAGTTTCTTTAGAAGCAAAGTCGGAAGAATTTGATTTAGGAGGAGTGTGCTGCTTTGCTCTTTCAATTCGCTCAAAATAATCCGCACTTGGATTTTGATTAGAATCGGTTCGCTGAGTTGGAGTCGAGCGAGGAGAAGGCGCTGACACTTTCTTTTCAACCAGACTAGAAGGCATAGAACCATCATAATCCAATGCTGCAACGATCTCTATTTCACCCGTTGCTAAGCGTTGATTCGACAAAATGACCGCGTCAGGGCCCACAGCATCACGGACTTTCCGTATAGCTTGACGCATGTCGGGTGCTCGAAACCGCCTAATTTGCATGAATACTACAATCCTTCTAGTTTATTTTTCTTACAAATCCATAGCTTACCCGAAAGATTTTGATAAATATAGAGAGTTAATCATTACAATCAATACGGATTATTGACCTATCACACCGACCACTGTAATTCTCTTATGATCAGGCACTTCTTGATAGGACAGAACCGACATATTTACCATTCCGTATCGCATAAAACGCGCCAACATAGGGCGTATAGGCGCAGAAACAATCAAAATTGGTGTATTCCCCATGGCTTCTTGCTGCTCTGCCGACTCTTTAAGTGAACTTTGCAACTGCTCAGCCATTTTGGGTTCTAGAATTAATGCTTCTTCGTTTTTGATACCAGACTGCTGACTCTGCTGCACCGTCTGCATGAGCATTTTTTCTAACTGCGGGTCGAGCGTAAGAACAGGAATCTCTTCGACACCATCCGCTAGCGTTTGAATAATCATCCGCGAAAGTGCGGTTCGAACAGCTGCCGTCAACACCATAGGATCCTGACTTTTAGGCTGAACCCCCATTATTGCCTCAGCAATCGTACGCATGTCGCGTAACGGAACACCTTCGATCAATAAGTTTTGCAAGACTTTCAACAGCACACTCAACTGTATCGTATTGGGCACCAGCTCTTCTGCTAACTTAGGATTGTATTGTTTAAGCAAACTTAGAAGCTGCTGCACTTCATCATGACCAATTAATTCATAGGCATGCTTATGCATAATCTGATTCAGGTGGGTAGCAACAACCGTACTCACATCCACTACGGTATAACCATAGGTCTGTGCTTGATCTCGTTTTTTAGGGTCAATCCATACCGCATCTAAGCCAAACGAGGGGTCTTTTCCGGCAATCCCATCAACAACACCAAAGACTTGACCAGGATCGATGGCTAACTCCTTGTCTGGGTGCACTTCTGCCTCAGCCAGACTCACCCCCATTAACGTCACTCGATATGCATTAGGCATTAGATCTAAGTTATCGCGAATATGAACACTAGGCACAAGAAAACCAAGATCTTGGGAAAGCTTACGCCTCACGCCTTTGATACGAGCAAGCAGCTCTCCTCCTTGAGATTTATCAACCAAGGGAATCAAACGATAACCTACTTCCAAACCTAACATATCTACGGGTGCGACATCATCCCAGCTTAAATCCTTAGATTCTGAAGAAGGCGCCGTATCTGTTGACGAAAGTTTGGTAGAACTTTTCACACCCAAAAGTGCTTTTTGCTTCTTACGATATTCGAGGTAATAGGCAAAACCACCCAACCCAAAAGCTAAAGATAAGAAAGAAAAATGTGGCATCCCAGGCACGATACCCATAACGGTGAGTACTGCCGCTGCCACATAAAGCGCTTTTGGAGAACCAAACATCTGGGTGACAATTTGAGTCCCCATATCGCCAGATTCGTTGACTCGCGTCACCATAATGGCCGCGGCTGTCGACAACATAAGAGAAGGTAGCTGCGCCACCAAACCATCACCAATGGTCAATAGGGAATAACGCTGAATGGCCTCAGAGAAAGAAAGATCATGCTGCGCCATACCAATGGCAAGACCACCAATAATATTAATACCAAGAATAAGCAATCCGGCGACAGCGTCACCTTTAACAAATTTAGAGGCACCATCCATGGAACCGTAAAACTCAGCTTCTGAAGCAATTTCAGAACGTCGAATTTTGGCTTGATCAGCATCAATCATGCCGGCATTCAAGTCAGCGTCAATAGCCATCTGTTTGCCGGGCATCGCATCCAAAGTAAAGCGAGCACTTACTTCTGAAATCCGCCCTGCACCTTTAGTAACTACCGCAAAGTTAATAATCATTAAAATAGCGAACACCACAAAACCAACCACATAGTTGCCGCCAATAACGACCTCACCAAATGCTTGGATAACCTTACCTGCGGCGTCCGGCCCTTCGTGCCCGTGAAGCAAAACAACTCGAGTCGAAGCCACATTAAGCGCCAACCGCATTAAAGTAGAAACCAACAAAACCGTAGGGAAAACAGCAAAATCAAGAGGTCTTAGAGAATAGATAGAAACCAGCAGAACAACGATGGCCAAAGCAATATTGAACGTAAACAATACGTCCAAAAGAAAGGCAGGAATGGGCAACACCATCATAGCCAAAAGAGACAGAAGAAGGACGGGGATGCCTAAATGCCCAGTAACTACATCCTTAAATTGTCCTGTCACTTTTTGACGGTCAAAACTCACACAAATATCCCACTAAAATTAAAAAGCCAATTGAGTAAATCAATTACCGTCCCATTGAAACTCATCTGGAACATCTAAATTCGGCACAACTTCTGGTCGAGGCGCCCCATTTCTTACGTTTCGCAGTTGATAAACATAAGCTAACAGCTGCGCAACCGCCTGAAACAGGCCCTGAGGAATCTCTTCCCCTATTTCAGTATGATGAAAAATAGCCCGAGTTAACGTCGGCGATTGTATCACAGGGATATCGTAGTGGTTGCCTACTTCACGTATTTTCAATGCAATGAAATCAGCCCCTTTTGCCAGCATAACTGGTGCTTTGCCACCCTCTTGATCATACTTTAACGCCACAGAAAAGTGAGTCGGGTTGGTAATAATCACATCAGCTTCAGGAAGATCTGTCATCATTCGATTCATAGCGGCTTGTTGCTGCAATTGGCGAACTCGCGCTTTTACTTGGGGATCACCCTCTTGCTGTTTGTACTCATCTTTGACTTCCTGCTTGGTCATTTTGAGCTTTTCTTTATGGGACCAGACCTGAAATGGCACATCTATAGCGGCAATCAACGCTAAAGCCAGCGCAATAAAAACAAACGACCAAATAGCAATACTGACACCATGAGAAATGGCCAGCTGAATAGATTGGAATGGCAGCCCTAGGGCCTCTGTCAAAAAGTGATTAATAACGATAGTGGCAACTGTACCAACGAGCGTTACTTTTGCAATGGACTTGAGCAGCTCAACAAGCGACTGAACTGAAAACATTCGCTTTAATCCCGTAATAGGATTCATCTTGCTCAGCTTGGGCATTAATGGCTCCCAAGAAAAGTTAAGCCCACCCAATCCAATACTACCAATGATCCCAGCGGCGGCTAGAATAGCCATCATGACGACCATCGAATCCATCACTGAAACAATAGAACTATAGAGATGAAAAATCATACGCCCATAGTTAAAAATATCTTGCCGCTCAATAACAAAGTTAAAATGAAAAACCTTTTCAAGGTCCTCTGCTAGATAAGCACCTGTTCCATAAATAGTCGCTGACGCAATAATAAGCAACAAGGCAGCACTAAGGTCTTTCGAACGGGCTACATTGCCTTTCTTTCGAGCATCTTCAAGTTTCTTACCACTGGCACTTTCCGTTTTTTCACTACCGTCTTCGTTCTCAGCCATGTAAACGAATCCCCCATGTGTCTTTCATCCAACTGGTTATTTCGTGAAAAAACAAACGATAAATATCCAAAAAATCTTTCAACATTATCCAGAAAAAAAACAAAGAAAATAGCATTATGACAGGAAAGCCCAACGCAAAGATATTCAATTGAGGGGACGCTTTGGCCACCACCCCAAAAGCAAAGTTCATGACCAAAACAGCAATAGCGAGAGGCAATACAACCAATAGGGCTTTTTCAAACATCCAACCACCCAGTGATACCAACTGCCAATAATGCTGACTGTCAAAGCCTCCACCAATAGGCCAATAGGTAAAACTCTCAGCCAAATATTCAATCATCACCAAATGGCCATCAGTTCCTAAAAACGCCAACGCCACCATAGACACATAATACTGCCCCATTGTGGCAACAGAAACGCCATTGGCTGGGTCGTTCGACATAGCAAAACCAAGGCCCGCTTTCATTGCCGCTAATTGACCGGCTAAAGAAAACACTTGAAACAAGATAGTGATAACAAAACCCAGCGCAAAACCAATCACCAACTGCTCTGCAATCAACACAATAAAAGCGGGTGATACAGGATCATAAGGAGGAACATGGATGACTGGTGTAATAATAATAGCAATCAGAAAAGAAAAAGCGATTCGCACTCTAGCATTAACCAGCCGACTACCAAACAAAGGCAGCGCCATGAAAAAGGCACCAATACGGAAAAAAGGCAACAAAAAGCTAATCGTAAGATTTATTAACTGATCAGGATTAAGTTCAAGCATTAGCCTATTATCATCGGAATATTAATAAATAAATGTGTCGTAAAGTCAGTTAGCTTAGTCAAGATCCAAGGTCCTAACTGCATAATCACCAAAATAGTCACAATCAAACGCGGCAAAAATGAAAGGGTCTGCTCATTTATTTGCGTCGCTGCTTGAAAAATACTAACAATCAAGCCAACCAAGAGGCTTGGCACCATAACGGCTGCCACAATCACCACAATTAAATAAAAACCCTGCCCATAAAGATCTAAAACAACCTGAGGATCCATATTTACATCCCAAAACTAGCCGCTAACGTTCCCATTATCATAGACCAGCCATCTACCATAACAAAAAGCATGATTTTAAAAGGTAAAGAGATAATAACCGGAGACAACATCATCATACCCATCGCCATCAAAACACTTGCCACCACCATATCAACAATTAAGAATGGAATGAAAATCATAAAACCTATCTGGAACGCAGTCTTAAGCTCACTGGTTACAAACGCTGGCATAAGAATAGTGAAAGGCAATGTATCCAGAGATTGGATTTTACCTTCCTTGCCAGCTAATTTTACGAACAGAGCAATATCATCTTCTCGAGTTTGCGCTAACATGAAATTACGCATCGGAGTCGCGGCTGCTTCCACCGCTTGAATCGAGGTGATTTTCTCATTCAGATAAGGCTGCAACGCCACTTCATTAACCTTATCTAAAGTAGGTGTCATAATAAATAAGGTGAGAAACAAGGCCATACCCACCATAATTTGATTCGAAGGCGTCTGCTGCAAACCAATTGCTTGCCGCAATATAGCCAATACAACAATCACTCGGGTAAAGGCTGTCATCATCATTAACGCCGCTGGTAATAAAGTCAGCGCCGTCATGATAAATAGAATTTGAAGTGATACTGAGTACTCCTGACTACCATCCGCGCTAGTAACAACTTTTACGGCAGGAAGCCCCACTTCAGCCCACGACATCGCTGGAAACAACAATAAAACCAACAAGACTAAGCGCATCATAATGTTGATCCTTTTTCTGTTTTTATATCAGAAGAAGGTTCTGTTTCGCTCATCATCTGGGCAAACGCCTTACCATTTGAGGAAAAGCTCTTGAGATGGTTAATTGATTGAGAGGTAACGCCTAACAGCACTCTTTCTCCTTCGACCTCAACCAGCACAATCTTTTCTTTTGCCCCTAAAGACTGACTACTTACAATACGAATATCAGATTGCCCGAAACGCATTTGGGTAACCTGTAATTTCTTAACAAGCCATAAACATGCCGGAATAAAAACCACGATAAAAGCCAGAGATAAAACGACTTTCCAAATAGAATAGGTGGTGGGCATTTCTTGGGGAGTAGCGGCTTGCACATAGGAAACAGCCATGCAAAGCATGGCTGTAATGATTGTTTTTTTCGTTTTTATACAGAGTTTCACAAGGCTTACTTCAATCGTCTAATACGCTCATTAGGACTAACAACATCTGTTAGGCGAATACCATATTTGTCATTTACCACAACCACTTCACCATGAGCTATCAAGGTGCCATTCACTAAAACATCCAATGGCTCACCAGCAAAACGATCTAACTCGACAACTGAACCTTGCGTTAATTGCATAAGGTTACGTATCGCAATTTCTGTATTACCTAATTCCATGGATAGGGTAACAGGAATATCCATAATAAGATCAAGATCAGAACCAACGTCAGCTCCAGCAACTGAAGGCGTTGCAAGCTCTTCCAACTTAACAGGTTTAACTTCCTGTTCTGACATGGCAGCGGCCCATTCGTCATCAATATCTCCCTCTCCGCCAGCATCTCCGGATTCAGACATCGCGGCTGCCCATTCGTCAGCTAGATCTTCACCCATACCTTCTGCGTCTGGATTTTGTTCTTCTGCCATGCTATTTCGTTACCTTATTAATTTTAAAATTTTCAACCATCTGAACCGAATAGTGCTCATTACTTACGCCTAACTTACCTTTAAAAGTAGGCACTCCATTCGCTCGAACCGTGACAAATTCTGGCATTTCTATTGGGATAATATCACCCGCCTTGAATTTCAACACCTCACCCAATGCAATCTTACGATTCGCCACACTCACCTTAAGATTCACATCAATGTCTTTGACATCTTGCTGAAGAGATTTTCCCCAACGATCGTCTTTTTCATCAACATCACTTTGCACACCGGCGTCTAATAACTCTCGAACTGGCTCAATCATAGAGTAAGGCAAGGTAATATGAAGTTCACCACCACCGCCATCAAGCTCAATATGAAAAGTTGACACTATCACAACTTCACTTGGGCTCACTATGTTTGCCATTGCAGGGTTCACTTCGGAACTAATGTATTCCAAGTCGAGTTTTAAAACTGGCGCCCAAGCTTCGGTTAAATCAACAAAAACTTGTTCTAACATTAATTGAACAATACGAATCTCTGTCGGGGTAAATTCTCGCCCCTCAATTTTAGCGTGACGCCCATCACCACCAAAAAAATTATCAACAAGCTTAAAGACAAGTTTTGCGTCTAAAATAAACAGCGCGGTACTTCTCAAGGGGCGGAATTTAACCAAATTTAAACTGGTTGGAACATACAGCGTATGAACATATTCCCCAAACTTCATTACCTGAAGTCCGCCTGACGAAACATCTGCCGTACGTCTTAATAAATTAAAAAGGCTAATGCGAGTGTAACGAGCAAAGCGCTCATTAATCATCTCTAGGGTAGGCATACGCCCACGCACGATGCGCTCTTGGCTAGTAATGTCATACGACGCTACACCATTAGCATCCTTGATCTCTTCTTCTTCAGGTTTTTCATCCGCGCCATGTAAGAGAGCGTCGATTTCATCCTGAGATAATAAGTCTTGAGCTGACATAATCGTTACTGCATCACAAAGTTAGTAAATAGCACACCATCAATACCGCTTTTTCCAGTCTCTTGCTGCAGAATACCATTAATAGCTTCTAACGCAGACTTCTTTAATGCTTCTTTACCATTCATCGTCTGCAACGCATCAAATGACTGACTAGATAAAAGCAAGACTAAACTGTTCCGAATTAAAGGCATATGCACTTTAACAGCATCGATTTGAACTTGATCTTTGGACATGATCGTCATATCCAATTGCAAATAACGCTGCCTCCCATCCACCATAAAGTCCACGACAAAAGGCGCATCCAGTTTTAAATAGATGGAAGGTGTGCTCGTAGGCAATGCTTCTTCTGCCGTCACGCCGTCACTAGCAGGACCATCTGCCGAGCTAAATAAGAAAAAATAGGCTGCCGCTCCGCCGCCGGCTAATAAAACCAAGACAACAGCCAATATGATAATGAGCTTTTTCTTGCCACCCTTTTTCTCACTGCCCGTATCGACATCTAAACTATCTTTTTCAGCCATGACCAAACCTTTGGTGTTATGTAATTGATTAAATAGGACGCATAAAGAGTTTTTCGCGCCAACAACCCTCTATTCTACAAAGAATAAGGGATAGCACCATTTATTTCCTTACATTTAAGCATAGTAATCAACACCAGAAGGGGACACATAAGATACATTCTGAGAATTTAGAGCATCTTCATTCGTATCTTGCGCTACAACACCCCGAGGATTAGCATTAGATTGCCCCTGCTCTGCCCCTTGATATTGACTGCCAGTTGTATCCTGTTGAGAAACGCCCACATCCACGCTATTAAGGTCCATTCCCTGCTGTGCCAGCATGTCCCTCAACCTTCCCATCTGGTTTTCCAACAAATCTCTTGTATGAGGCGTTGCGGCCATAAAACTTACTTGGGTGTTATTATTATCACTGTCCACTGATACTTTAACCGTTAAACTGCCTAATTCAGGTGGATCTAATTTAATGTGCGCGGTATGTATGCCAGATTGAGCCACCCAAGCTACTTTCTGACTCATCTCTCCTGCCCAACCTGGATGATTCGGCGGCATAGACATCGCTAAGTTTTGTTGAGCACTGAATGTTTGTGTATTTTGCGAAGCCGCTGGCGACAAGCGATTAGCCAAATTATTAGTCGCAGAAATTGAGCTATTCAAGCCTCCTGTATCAGCCTCTTTGGAGGCACCGTCTAGCTGCGCTGTCATTTTTCCGATCAAGGCGTCTTGTTCTTTTTTACGCAGTTCAACAGGCTCGTTAGACGACAGATGATCCACACCGGTGCCAAGAGTGACGCCACCTACAATAGCACCTTTTTCACTAGTACCATCACCTAAAATCAAAGGACTCACTTCTTTCGGCTGAGACCCTTTTACAGCGTTCGCCAAAGCAATCTGGTCAGACACTTTACTTCCAGAGGACGATAAAACATGAGGAATACCACTGCTTACAGTAGATTTAGTTTGAGCAGGCGTCTGCGCTGCTGAATGCCCCATTTGAGAAAGTACCCATGACAAATCAGTACTATCACCGGCATTTGGTGAACCTTCAGCATCTAAGGGCTTTTCTTTACTCTTTTTATCAATATCACTTCCTAAAGCGGCTTCTCCAGCTACTTTTTTAGCGGCGACTTGATTTAGTATTTTTGCTTTTGAACCTATCGAGGCAAGTCCAGCTTCTGCACTCTTGTTTTCACCCGCCTTACCAGCCCCCGAATGAAGCGCCCTCACTTCCGCGGGAACTTTACTGTTCGTCACCTCAGTGCTTTCACCCTTTATCAACTGAGAACGATCTGCCTCAGTTGATTTTCCTGCCACTATCGATGATGTATCCTCACCTGAAACTGACGCATCTGAAACTGAAACAGGTGCCACATCAGCATTGGCAGCCCCTTCTTTTTGGTCTAGTGAATGCTTAACCAATTTTGAATGGTTCGATAATGCTTCAGAAGCCGCTAATTTAGCGTCACCCTCAGAAGTCACTGCAGGATGCCCTTCTTTTGAAGTCGCTTTTTTAGCTATGCCATTAACCGCTTTAGTTAATTTAGCGTCACCCTCAGAAGCAATAACAGGTCGCCCTTCTTTATCAATGGCCACAGTTTGAGCTTTTGAGTCTAATTGGGGGATTTTAACAAGATCACTTGAGGAAGAAGTTGAAAGGGATTTTCCTTCGCTAGCATCATCAGCATCGCTAGCTATTAGAGTTGGTTTGACACCTTCACGCCCAATATTTTTAGACGCCAAGTCGCTACCTGTTAGCTTCTTATCCTGGGTGGATACGACAGCATTACCGTTAGCTTCTTTTAGAGGTGTTGTATCAGACGTTTTTTGTCCATCGCGCTGCAATATTTTGCCGCTATCAAGAGAGCTATCTTGATTAATAGCATTACCACTACTGGTCTCAACTACGCTTTTTAAAGAGGGAGGGGGGTTCTGAAACGGCTTTGAATCGGACTTTTCTGAGCCTTCGGAGGACGCTAATTTTGTATTTTCAGAACGAGTAAAATCATCGTTCTGCTCGGTAGCGCTATCAGAATGCTCACCTGAATCAACGCCAGCTTCATTCTTAACCGTCGAGTCATTCAAACCAGAATCTATTGACTGCTTTGCTTTATGAAGGTTTTCCGCAAAAAAATGACCCCGAGACTCAGACTCAGAGTTACGAGACTCAGACGATTTAGCTGGTATTTGTGAAGACAACACCTGGTTTGTAACTGCTTGCATAGTTTCCTCCGGCAATAGAAGACAATATGCAAAACAAAGGCCAATCTACAACATCAGCTAGGGTGCCAATAAAAATGCGCAGTAACAGAGCGACCTTCATTGGAAAATTCAAGCTTGTCACACAATTGATTTAATAACGCCAAACCTCTGTTGAAAAACATATCAGCGTTCTCAGTATCAAGTTTAATATCCTGATAATCAAATCCTGAACCGCTGTCCGTCACCTGTAAAATAAGCTTACCTAAAGTAGAGTCCGAGATAACTTCACCCTGAATCTTCACAAAACCCTCTTCTAACACGGATAGCAATTGCTCTCTTTCTTCATAATAAGCAGAAAAACCATCCAAGGTATTTTTCTTAGAAGACGAGAGCTTTAAAACACCATGCTCAAGCGCATTTGAATACAATTCTGAAATAATCATGAATACATGACTAGCATACCGATCTAACCCAGGAGCCGTGATAATGAGATGAAGAATATAAGGCAAGGGGTCTGTCGAACGCAGAGATTCAGCGCTCAATACATATTCGAATGAAAAGTCTGATGATGATTCATGAGAAAACTTTTCCACACTTAAGACCTCGTTGGAGCGGATACGCATACAAGCATTAAGACACACACCAAGACAGAAATTATCATTATGAGCCTCCCTAAAAAAACGCGTCTCTTTCATGCAATCAACTAAGCAAGCAAGCAAGCAAGACAACCACTCACTTCCATCTTTATTTATAAAGCGATGAAAACATAGAACTTACAATCGATTTTATTAGCCCGCTACAGCAAGCCCTTAAATCAAAAAAAGAAGAGTTCTGCTAAAACGAATCCAATTCCTCTCTATTTTTTATTGCTGCAACACTATTTCCAACAACATCACGGTCATCGCTTAACAAGGTAACCTGTTTTAAGATATCTGCCATTAGATCGCTTATTTCTGCAACCGATTGCTTAGCCCGATTCAATCGAGCCACACCCACACTACGATCAGACTTCAGAAGCATAAGCGTGGAAGAAATCATGTCCTGCATTGAAACAATCTGTCTTTGCACACTGTCTATATCATGGTCTAAATCAACAGAAAAAGTGTGACGAGCCGTGTCACTATCCCCCTTCGCAGTCGATAAACTCGAAAGGACGCCAGAACGAACTTCATTCAAACAACGATCCACTGCATCAAGAAGCTGTACAAGCCCTACCGCATCTTTCTCTACAAGCGCCAATTGCTGAAGAAGCAGTTCATAACCGACTAATAATGAGTCATGAGTCTGCCTAGATAACGAAGACATGTCATTTAGCTCATCAATGGCGACTTTCGGCAATGAAGTGTTTAGCGGAATAATTGATTTAACGGAATCTTGATTGTCGTTTATTTTTAAAGCTAACAGCGTTTTTATTTGTTGTAGTTTAGTAACCCTGACATCCGGCTGACTTTCTAGCGTTAATGCCGAGGTGACACTAATAATCCCCTGCACACCTATGCGTATTTCTTCTAATAACAAAGCAAAATTTTTGAATGGCGAATCATCACGCAATACCCTAATTGGATACTGCCAAGATCCTTGCACCATTAGCTCAAGACTTTTACGCAGTACTTCAATTTCTGCGGCCTGAGAAAGCGGGGCTAACCACAGTAAAAATGAAGTTTTCTTACTGCTTTCTTCTACTAGTGTTTCAACAATTAACGAATAACGCCCATCGGATAAACTAAGCTTAATGTCATGATCACCACTCAATATGCGCTCAGGAAGCTGCTCACCAAGAGGACCATCGAGACCAGGATCTATTTCAAAAAGCGGTTCAAATAGCGTTGCATTTTTTTCCCACAGATCACTAAACCCCTTACTTAACCACTTAACGTCCCCACTATTATTAGTGATTAGAAAAGCGGAACCAAGCTTAGATAAACCTAATGTCATCAATGTTATATTGCCAAGTGCATCTGATAATTCAAACTCTCTAGAAGAAAGTTCATTATCAAACAGTCGCCCAATATCAGTAAATTCATCAATAACATGGTAATCGCGGTCTAAGGTAAAATGTCCTTTTTTATGCTGCTCAAGTACCACGTGCAGATGCTGAAAGCCTTTATTTAATTGTTTAACTAGCTTTACTGACAAAACAAAAAGCACTAAACCAATGAGCCCAAAAACAGCAAAAGGCCCCCATTCTCCATAATCAAATATCGTTTTGTTTCGGTAGTTTAGCAGTAATTCTTGCTCTTTCAACTCCTGACTTTGCGCCTTTGTTTTTTCAATAAACGTATAGATTTTTTTTATTTCTGGCGGCGAGAGTGAGGGAGAGGATAGTTGTTTTCTCTCAGCAACATGGCTTCTAACTTCACTAAGAAAGGACAATTCGGCTTTAACGTCTAGAAAACGTGATTTAGGATTAATGCGTTGGTATAAAGAGAGCTGATGATCAATTTTAGTATAGAGCGCTGTCAGCTTAGAAGACAAAGCCTCAGAGGAAAGCGTAGCGTCATTTTTATCATGCAATAACCACTCAAACCAATAGCGCTCAGCCGTATGAGTATGTGCCGTTAATGTCATTAGCGTCGATTGATTGTTCGCTCTTTCACCAAACTCTAAATCAATAAACTTATAAAGCCCTACGGCCCCCACAACAAGCAATATCAAAAGCGCAAAAACACCTTTTTGCACAGAGCTAATTAACTCTCTTCGAGGCGAATTAATAGAAGATTGCGGTTTAGCCATAATGATTCACACTTTTCTAAAGGATGTTGCAAACAAAGATGATCTATTAACTTTTAAATATGAATTTTATTGATAATGTAAAAGAAGTGAAGGTATTACCGAATATTATCCCTAAAACGACGCATTGCAAACTCGTCACTTTGACGCTGCTCTCTTTTATCTTCGACTAACAACTCTTGTGTATGATATTTGTTCTTTAGCCAATCCATACTTTTCGTGTTGGTTTTTGCTTCTACCCACTGGCGCATTGTCATATCAGCTTGTTGCTGAGATCGACCTATAGCCGCTTCCTGCTGCTTGATTGCCTGCTGCACACGATCTACAAAATGCTGGTAATTAGTAGTTAAATAGGCACTTAAACCCAATAGATTTCGTTCAGATTCATACTGACCCGCATACTCTTTTAGCTCTTCAAGCTTGCTTTTGTCTTGTTCAACTTTGGCTCTATCACCCGCTAATTGCCTAGCAATAACTTCTTCTTTACGTTTAGCTATATCGACAAGTAGCTGAGCTCTTTTAGTTTTTTTCATAGCGTCTCTCTAATACGAACTACTTGAATACTAGACGCTTTTCTATACAAAGGTCTACTCTCCTTTTGTCATCGCATGAACAAGTGCTTCTAAACTGCCTTCAAGAGAGAACTTTTCTGACAGTCCTTGCTGAAGAAACTCACGAATGTCCGGCATTCGGACAATAGCTTGATCCAAATCGGGATCACTTCCTCTTGAATAAGCACCAATGGCAATTAGATCTTGGTTTTGCTGGAATTTAGAGTACAGCTGTTTAACACGCATCGCACCTTGGAGATGCGCCTCACTGACAATATTTGGCATCGCTCGTGAGATGGACGCCTCGATATCGATAGCAGGATAATGCCCCTCTTCAGCTAAGCGACGAGACAGTACAATGTGCCCATCTAAGATAGCCCTTGCAGCATCTGCGATTGGGTCTTGCTGATCATCCCCTTCCGTAAGCACTGTATAAAATGCTGTGATAGAGCCACTACCGCTACGACCATTACCAGCACGTTCAACTAATTGAGGAAGTTTTGAAAACACAGAAGGTGGATAGCCTTTTGTCGCTGGCGGCTCACCAACGGACAACGCGATTTCGCGCTGCGCTTGGGCATAACGAGTTAGAGAATCCATCAGAAGGAGAACACTCTTCCCTTGATCTCGATAATATTCAGCAATCCGAGTTGCCAGCATAGCAGCACGTAAACGCATTAATGCGGAATCATCCGCTGGAGAAGCAACAACGACAGAACGAGCAAGACCTTCTTCGCCAAGAGTTTGCTCAATAAACTCCTTCACTTCCCGGCCACGCTCACCAATCAAACCAACAACAGTGACATCTGCTTCGGTAAAGCGAGTCATCATACCAAGCAGCATACTCTTGCCCACACCACTACCGGCAAAAAGACCTATTCGCTGGCCTTTACCAACCGTTAGCAGGCTATTAATCGCTTTAATGCCAACATCGAGAGGCTCATGAATAGGCTGGCGCTGCAAAGGGTTAATCACTTCACATTGTAGACTCACGGAGTCTTTCGTTCTTATCGGCCCTTTACTGTCTAAAGGTTTTCCCAATCCATTGACTACTCGCCCAAGCAGCTCATCACCAACAGGCATTTCACTTTCTTCAAATAAGGGACGAACGCGAGCGCCGGGAGAAATACCATCAATGGCTTCGGTTGGCATTAAGTAGGTCAGATTTCCAGTAAAGCCAACCACTTCAGATTCAACCCAACGATCTTTTCTGACTTGTACCAAACAGCGGTCACCCAGGGCAACAACACACCCCACCGCCTCCATGGTCAGCCCCACCATGCGAGTAACCTTGCCCTCTAACTGAGGAGGTAATGACACGGGTGAGATATCTTGCAACTTCTGTAAGCGCTCTTCTATCGTCGACACCCTTGCTACCTTTATTCTTCTGGAGTAGATAAATGACGAAGTTCGTTACAAACTGCTTCTAAGCGCTGCTCGACACGACCATCAACATGAAAGGATTTTGAGTCTAGTAAAAAACCTCCTTCAACCAAATTGTCATCTGGATCAACTTGTATCGCCAAACGATCTCGAACACCCAAAGATTCTAGTACATCTATATCATTTGGATTCAAACGCAGTCTAATACGGCCTTCATATTCACCAATTTCTTCAAATACTCGCGAAAGCTGTGTTTTAAGAACACTTTGCCCCTCTTCTTTCATTTGGGAAAGACAAACGTTTTCAATAATACGAGTCATGGTTTGATAAAGAATATTTTCGGCGGCCGCTCGGCTTTCTTCCAAGGGTAACGTGATTTCATTTACCACATCCGTTAATATTTTTTCTAGGTGTTCAAGCTGACTTTGAGCCACTTCTTTAGCTGCTACTTCGCCTTCTGCTTTGCCTTGCGCAAAGCCTTCTGCATGGCCTTTTTCTAGGCCTTCAACTTCACCTTTAGAAAGGCCGTCCT
Source organism: Marinomonas sp. TI.3.20 (assembly GCF_038155025.1). NCBI lineage: Bacteria > Pseudomonadati > Pseudomonadota > Gammaproteobacteria > Oceanospirillales > Oceanospirillaceae > Marinomonas > Marinomonas sp. TI.3.20. The sequence continues at coordinate 96,407 of NZ_JBAKAS010000014.1, forward strand.
CATAACCCTTTTTGTAGCCTTCCTCTTCACCCTGAATAAAGCCTTCGTCATAAGCTGCAGCACGAATTTCCTCAAGCTGAGAAGCGGTTAACGGTTCATAAACTAAACTGCTTTGATCGACTTCTTCCGTGGTAATGGACACATCTTTTTGAATCAGCAGCGCAGGGCCGGAGTCTTTCGTTACTTGGTTACTTTCAAGATTAGGTAATTCCCAGCGTTCATAGGCTGTTAATTTTCGTTCTGGCTTTGTTACGTCTTCTTCTGACATTCGTTATTTAAACCATCTGCTCACCGCCGCCGCCGAGAACAATCTCCCCGTTATCAGCAAGACGTCTGGCTACAGCCAGAATTTCTTTTTGAGCGACTTCAACCTCACTAACACGAACTGGGCCTTTCGCATCAAGGTCATCCTTCAACATGTCCGCTGCGCGCGATGACATATTTTTAAAGACTTTTTCTTGCATCTCTAGCTCTGCGCCTTTCAACGCTAGAATCAAGGTTTCGGACTCAATCTCACGTAAAATAACCTGGATCCCACGATCATCTACGTCCATGAGGTTATCAAACACGAACATGAGATCCTGAATCGTATTAGCAAGATCTTCATCCACATCACGAATCGACTCCATTAACTCAGATTCAACAGTACTATCAATAAAGTTCATAATATTGGCCGCGGTACGAATGCCACCAATTGACGTAGATTGTGTCGATTGATTACCTGAGAATTGTCTTTCTAGAATATCGTTTAACTCTTGTAATGCCGCTGGTTGTACTGTGTCTAGTGATGCAACTCGCAATACAATATCCAAACGAACTCGCTCATCGAAGTTTGCTAGAATGCCTGCCGCTTGATCTGGATCGAGATACGAAATAACAATGGCTTGAATTTGAGGATGCTCATAACGAATTACATCCGCTACCGCTCTAGGCTCCATCCATTTCAACGTATCCAGACCCGTCGTATTTCCACCAAGTAGGATTCGGTCAATCAGGCTACTGGCTTTTTCATCACCCAATGCTTCTTTTAGCATGTTACGAATATAACCATCCGATCCCAAGCCCAACCCGGTTTGATCGCCAACTAAAACAAGAAAATCATCCAATACTTTTTCAACTTGATGACGCTGGACATTAGAAAGCTGAGCCATGGTTTGGCCAATACGCTGAACCTCTTTTGGCCCCATATGCTTAAGAATTTGGGCTGCATCAGACTCGCCAAGCGACATCAATAAAACAGCCGCCTTCTCAATTGAGCTTAAATCGTTTTGACCAATATCACTCATTTAACCTTCCATTACCCACTGTTTCACCACTTGAGCAACACGCTCTGGCTCTTCAGCAATCAAACCGCGAATCGCATTAATTTGACGCTCGATTTTCTCTGGCGAACCAGGCACCATGACATCTTCAGCACTCACCAATGAGACTTGATCGTCTGATATTTCATCTGTTTCATCAGAGAAAATAGCCGCTTCAGTGTCTTCTGCCACCGCGATTTTATTCTGCTCGCTGAGTGTTTTCAGAATAGGACGAACCACAATCAACAGTAAAATCAAAACAAACAAACCAACTAAACTAGGTTTCAACAGATTAAGAAACCACTCTTGCTTGTAAAAAGGTACAACGGCCACTGGTGCCTCTGGCTCAGGCAAAGCAAAAGGTGAATTGATCACACTGACACTATCACCACGAGACGGGTTGTAACCTACTGCATCCCTAACTAACAGGGTCAATCGGCCTAATTCTTCATCACTCCATGGCGTTTTTACTATCGCTTTGGTATCAGGATTAATACTTACCAAGTCATCAACAACAACCGCCACGGATAAGCGATGAATAGTACCCTGCTGATTTTTGGTATAACTAATACTACGATCTAATTCAAAATTACGGGTTGTCTCTTCACGCGACTGCCCATTAGCTGCCTTGCTAGTCGATGATGAACCAATTGGCGCACCATTTTCATCAACTGTCTCAGGCGCCGTAACTGCACCAGGTGGTTGGTTACTTAACGCCCCTGGAATCCCTCCATTAGTTGCGCCAGCTCCTTTGTTCTCTTTTAAAGTCTGCTCACTGCGAAGCGCCAACAAATCAGGATTATACTGTTCTGCCGTTTTCTCTACTGCGGTAAAATCGACATCGGCTGACACTTCAGCCTTAAAGCGACCATCACCGACAACCGGTCCTAAAATACTATTAACTCGATGCAAGAGCACGTCTTCCACCCGACGAGTATAATCAAACTGCTTGCCCGCAACCGATAACTGAGAGGAAGGATCTTTTTCCGTCAACAAGGTACCGCGCTGATCCACAACCGTGACATTATTATCGCTTAGTTGAGAAATACTAGAAGCAACTAGATTAACAATAGCTTCTACTTGGCTATGGTCTAAGCGACGTCCTGGATACAACTCAAGGAATACAGAAGCTGATGGCTTGCGTGTGTCACGAACAAAAACGGATTCTTTAGGAATAGCAAGATGCACTCGAGCCGATTTTACGCTCTGCAAACTTGAAATTGTTTTGCTTAACTCACCCTCCAAGCCGCGACGATAACGAGCGCTTTCCACAAATTGAGATGTGCCAAGCCCTTGATCCTTATCCATGATTTCCATACCAACTGTCTTATCAGAGACAATGCCAGAACCCGCTAATTTCAGACGAGCTTGTTGGTAATAATCAGACTCGACAAGAAGCGCACCTGAGTTTTTATCTATTTTGAAAGGAATATTATTGGTGTTAAGAACCTGTACGATTTGATCCGCATTATAGTTAGTAATACTGCTCAAAACAGGTTTGTAATCGGGGTCACTCGTCCATAAAACAGCCGCCAACGCAATAGCAATGGAGGCGGCAAGGCCGACCATCAAAGCGAGCTGCCGAATAACCGTTAGCTTGTTGAAGCCAGTTACAAGATCCAGATAGAGCTTTTGCTCTGATCGTTCTGCTGGGACATTATCCATTAAAAAGCGCCAAGCGATATATCATGCCTAAATTGGCATATTCATAATTTTTTCATAAGCATCTACAAGCTTATTTCGCACTTGCGTCATAGCTTCAAATGAAATGCTCGATTTTTGCAAGCCTATCATGACCTGAGGTAAATCCACGCCGGCGTCACCGCGCTCATAAGATTGTGCCAACTTTGTCGCATCCTGTTGCAACGAATTTACATTATCAACAGCATTTTTTAACATATCAGCAAAGTCCGCACGCCCAACCGCACTTCCATCACCTTGTTGGTCACCGATCTTAGGAATACTAGGCATAGATGAGCTAGGCGAATGAACTTGCGCCTTCATTTCCCTCATCTGGGAAAGCACCTGATTAATATCTGGTCTATTCGTGACCATGTAACTCACCTATAAAACACACATTTAGACAGCTTAGCATAAAGACGATTAAAAAAAGATACAAAAATCAATCTACATCAAGGCCACTTTCACGCATTTTTGCAATTTTATAGCGCAATGTTCTTGGACTAATGCCTAATTTATCCGCCACGACTTTGCGCTTACCATTCGCCTCAATCAAAGCCTGAGCGATAATGCGAAACTCATGTTGCTGAACACCTTTGCCTAGAATAGAAGCGGCACTGTCTTCTTCCTCCTCAGAAATAGAGTCGCTCGCTGCCGAGGCGCTCATCATATCAAAGGCGATATGGTCATCGTGTATTTGACCATTAGGACTTAAAATTAGCGCGCGCTGGATAACATTATCTAATTCACGGACATTGCCTGGCCAAGGATGCGCTTCCAGCTTACTTAACGCCGATGGCTTTAATACAGCACCCGCCACTCTCATTTTCGCCGAATGTTTTTCTAACGATCGCTGTGCAATTGGTTGAATATCGCCTTTTCTTTCCCGAATAGGAAGCCAGCGCAGAGGAAATACATTTAAGCGATAATACAAATCTTCTCTAAAACCGCCATCACGAACATATTCCGCTAAGTCTCGGTTGGTTGTAGCAATGATTCGCACATCAAGTTGAATTATTTTTTTCCCACCAAGCCGCTCTACTTCTTGCTCTTGCAATACTCTGAGCAGTTTAGCCTGTAACCCAATATCAATTTCAGTAATTTCATCAAGCAGTAAAGTGCCGCCATTCGCTTGCTCAAATTTACCCGCCTGCGCAGAAACAGCACCTGTGTATGCGCCTTTTTCATAACCAAACAAAATGGCTTCCAGCATATTCTCTGGGATAGCAGCACAGTTTATGGCAACAAAAGGGGCATTGCTTCGAGTCGATTCCTGATGAATAAAGTTAGCAAGCACTTCTTTACCGGTACCGCTTTCACCGCATATCAACACCGTTGAATCGGTTACAGCGACGCGCTTTGCTAATTCCAGCATGGCAACACTAGAAGGATCTTTAGCAATAGGTTGGTGATTATGCGTCACCACTTTTTTTATGGTGTATTTTTCGATTGCTTCTAACAGTTCTTTTTCTTGAAACGGCTTGAGTAAATAATCTACCGCGCCATCTCTCATTGCTTCAACCGCATGGGCAATATCACCATACGCAGTCATTAGCATGATCGGCAATTCTGGATAATTCTCGACAACATGATTCAGCAACCCATAGCCATCCATGCCGGGTAAATTAACGTCGGAAACAACCATATCAAACACATTTGTTTTAAGTGCTAACATTGCATCTTCGGCGTTGAACACTAACTTACATTGATAGCTTGCCAACATTAATGTGTCTTCTAACGCTTCAGCCAATCCCTTATCATCTTCAACGATTAATAACTTCACATCAGACATTCTATACCCTTACAAGAGGAAGCTGCAGGCTTGCTATCGTACCTACTCCCTCTTCGCTGTCTATTTCAAAAAAACCATGATGCGCTCTTGCAACCGCTTTCACAACCATCAACCCTAACCCTGTACCATGTTGTTTTGTCGTCACAAACCCTTCCTGAACATGCTCTAATTGAGCACGAGACATCCCTTCACCTTGGTCTTTAAATGTAATACGTAACGTAGACTTATCACAATGCCACTGCAATATAACGTGGCCACCTTCCGCTTGTGCATCGATTGCATTGTTTAATAAATTTAACAAAGCGCCGATTAATGCTTCTTTATTACACTGAATTAACAGTGAGCCAACCACATCATCGCCATCAATATTAAGGCTGACATTTTTCTGCTCGCAAATATCCCGACAATCGGTAATGAGCGTTTCTAAAAAAGTAGCAACGTCGACATGCTCATCCAGCTTGATATCACTGCGTGAGAAAATGAGCATATCTCTAATTTGTCGTTCAATATTTTCTAAGCGATTAGCCAGTTTATCCGCAAAGCGCTGACGCATAACGGGAGATAAATCACTCTTTTGCAAATGCCCTGCGTACAAAGTAGCCGATGATAAAGGGGTGCGAATCTGATGCGCAAGAGCCGCTACCATCTTCCCCATATTAGACAATCTTTCATGATGAGAAAGCTTCTTTTGTAAGACATAGGCCTCTGTTAAATCGACCAAAATCAGCAGCTGACCGGGTACATCCCCAAGCGAAGCGGTTTCGACACGTACTCGACGCCCCGATGTCATGCTAATTTCATGACCATCGTCTTTTTGCGGACGAAAACTTAACGGAACTATTTCACCCCAAGAACGGCCGATCAAAGGCAGTTCAAAAAGGCGATCTGCAACCGGGTTAGCCATCACCACAAGGCCTTCTGCGTTCAACAACAGAACACCCACTGGCATAGATTCGAAAAGCTGCTGAAATTGTTGCACCAGCACGCGATTCTTATCTTGCTCTTCTCGACGATCTTGCTCAGATTTTTCTAACTGGATGGAAAGTTGTGCTACCTGCTCTTGCAAGTCTAAATAAGACTTAGCAAGAACCTCTGAAGATTCTGAAAATGCTTGAAAGGCTGCCTTTAACTCGGCAATTTCTTCATCCTTTGTCACTAAAACTCCGACTTATCAATATTATATCGACGCATTTTTTCAATCAGCGTTGTTCTTTGTATTTGTAGATTCTGCGCTGCTCGTGAAACCACGCCTTGCGCTGAAAGCAAAGCTTGCCTGATCAATAAGGCTTCTAGATGACGCACATGTAAATTCAAGTTCACACCTGATGGCTGAGGCAATAAACGTCGCTGTTGTATTTCTTTGAGTACAGCCCAAAAATCTTGAGAACGCCAAGGCAATGGACAAAACCAAACATTGTCTTCAGTTTTATCATCATCAATATTAACTAAAGAATGACTCAATGTAATAATTGGAATCATTTCGTCAAGCTGAGCACACTCAACAGTTTGACCGATAACGATGAAATCAGGCAAATGAAACGCGGTGAATGACGCACTATGCTCAACACCAATAAAGGTCAGCACACTTGAGACGCTCAGCATCTCCTCGTCATCTAATCCACACAACCAAGCTTTCACGCGTTTTACCCTCTAACCCAATATAAAAAAGCAACTTATCCTACAAGAATAGCGCCAAAAAAGAAGTCAGTCGCTCTTCTTATAATCTAATAATGCGATTTTAATCTTAGGTTTCAACCCTTTGCCGCATAACTAAAGCTGCGAAAAAATATGGTCAAACTCAACATCCGCTTCAGAAGGCGTATTATGCCACGTCAACGTACCAAGCAAAGGTGCTGATAACATATTTGTTAAACTATGCAGGTTCTCTTCATAATAAGGCATCGTATCCTGCCCACCATTAGCAACCCACCCGCCAAGCTTAAGCCCATCTCGAACAATCGCTTCGGCTGTTAATACCGCGTGATTTAAACAACCCAACTTCATATTAACCACTAAAATAATAGGGAACCCCAGGTTTTTAGCTAAATCTGAGATCAACTCACGATCATTGAGCGGCACTCGCCAACCCCCGGCACCTTCCACAATCGCGAAATCATAAGGCGTTAAAAGCGAGCCTTTCAAATAGCCTTCAAGTCGCGATACCGTGATTAACTTATTTTCTTTAGCCGACGCAATATGTGGCGCAATAGCGGGTTCAAAAACAACTGGATTAACTTGCTCATAAGCCAAACGCACACTGCTCGCAGCCTGAATTAACAGCGCATCATCATTACGCAATGCACCATTAATTAATTCAGCGCCCGCCGCAATAGGCTTCAGTCCTAACGAGCGATGGCCGGCACGATGGGCCGCTTTTAACAAACCAACACTCACATAGGTTTTTCCCGCATCGGTATCCGTTGCGGTAATAAAAAACGTTTTTTTCACAGATCACTCTCCACTAGACACCTATTTAAAACGGGCTTTTGCAATACCACAAAGGCCACTTGATAACGCAAAGGAATACCGGCACTTTCCCTAAGCTGCTCATACTGTTTAATAAAGACTTTCCACTTAGAGGGCGACATTTGGTTTTTTTGAGTTGAAACCACCAAGCTAGCACCCACTTTTTTTAACGAATGAATAGCACTTTCTGGCGACTCAAACCACATGGGCACAGTGACTAATTCAGCAGCATGTGTCTGCCAATGACAATGTGAGACCTGCTCAAGCAAAGCATCGAACGAAGGATATTGGTTAATATGCGGCGCTTGATCCACACCCTTCCAAGATGCTTCGATTTCCGGCATAGAACCTTCACACAAAGTCGAAAAAACTAAGTACCCTCCCGGCTTTGTCACACGATAAAGCTCACTAAATAACATGCTGGGATTCAAACACCACTGCATCGCCAAACTTGAAAAAATGACATCAATACTATTGTCGGCAAAGGGTAGCGCCTCAGCATCAGCACAAACAAACGAAAAAGAATGATCCCCCCCTTGCTTGGCAAGGTTCGTACTGGCCTTGGTTAACATCAAAGAAGATAGGTCTAGAGCGATGGACAAACGCGGCGATAAAAGGCGCGCCAATCGGGGAAGCGCTTGCCCCGTCCCCGCTCCTACATCCAGCACAATATCAGTACGAGCAGAAGGTAAAGAAGGTAGATGACAAATGAGCCAATCCAACACTAAGCGTTGGAAGTCGGCATAGGCATCGTAAGTTAGTGCGGCACGATCAAATTTTTGAGCAATTTGTCGTTTATAATGAAAGAAGTCTTCATGATCAGGTGTTTGCATCTATAAAATTTTCAATGTATTGAACGCAAACATCCTCTTCTTCTAAAAAAGGTTGATGCGCACAGTCAGGCACAACAATAACCTCTTGAAACGGATTAACATTGGTTTGCGTTGCTAAAAATGTTGGCACAACTAAACAATCGTTCTGCCCCAGAATATGTAAATTAGGAAGATCCAAAAGTGAGTCTTCACGACGTACATCTAATGATCTCAATAACCGCAACCCACCGACTAACGCGTTTTTATGAAGCTGTTTAGGCAGCAAAGCCTGCAACTGTTTCATTAATGGGCGCTCATGTCGCGCGCCTTTCACCTGCAACATTAAAAATCGCTTCATGCCTTGCTCAGGCGACTCACTAACAAGCTGAGAAAACTCATCAAAGACCATAGGAGCCATGCCTTCAGGCCAATCTTCTCGCTGGATAAAACTAGGCGCTGCCGATATCGTAATCAAACCTTTTACACAACTAGAACGTCGCGCAGCGACATAAGTCGACACCATGCCGCCTAAAGACCAACCGATCCACCAGCAATCCTTTGGAGCGGCGGCAATCAAACGTTCAGATAAAGCATCGATATCATAATTTGGCTCAATGCGAACTCGCGCTCTACGCTGATCATCTAGAGAGATCCCTGGTAAATTAGCGATAACAACATAGAAACGCTCACTGAGGCGTTTAGCCAAAGGCTTCATCACTTCTTTTGGCATCGCCCAACCGGATACCATAAAAATAGCCGAATGACTTGGATCACCAAGTGCTTCTGTTTCGATGTTTACGTGCATATTTCCCTCCACTACAAAGACGTTAAAACACACTCTAACGAATCGCACAGAAAAACCAAATCCTCTTCTGTATGAGAAGCGCTAAGAGTGATACGCAAACGAGCGCTACCGATTGGTACCGTAGGTGGACGAATTGCTGTACACCATATACCAAGAGATTTTAACGCATCGCTCACCTTAATGGCAGCACTGCTATCTCCAATGACGATAGGCTGAATTGCGGTATTTGATAACATCAGCTTAACAGGAAGTTGTGATATACGGTGACGAAAATAATGGATATGCCGTGCTAATTTCTCTCTACGCTCTTGCCCTTCTGCGGATTGAATCAGCTTAAGCGCACTTAATGTTGCCCCCGCAATAGCAGGAGACATCGCGGTCGTATAAATATAAGGACGTGCAAACTGAGTTAAATAATCAGCAATCGCATGGTTTGTCGCGACAAACGCACCAGACGTACCAAACGCCTTACCAAATGTTCCCACCAGAATAGGCAGTGACTCAGCATTTAAACCTTCTAACTCTAAGCTGCCACGACCATTGTCGCCGATGCAGCCCAAACCATGGGCATCATCCACCATAAAAAGCCATTTATGATCAGCGGCCAATTGCGACAATTCAGCTAGAGGGGCTAAATCACCATCCATGCTAAAAATACCATCTGTCACCAGTAAACCAGGCGTCAGTTTACTGAGTAATTTACCCGCACTTGCCACATCCCCATGCAAATAACGGCGTAATGGCGCTTGAGCTAAGGCCGCGCCATCCAGCAAAGAGGCATGATTAAGCTTATCTTGCACAACAGGTCGATCTTTAGCGGCTAACGCTGAAATAACACCTAAATTCGCCATATAACCCGTGCTAAAAAGCATCACTCGCTCATAACCTAACCACTGCGCGAGCGCTTCTTCCAACTCCTGATGAGGGGCCAAATGACCACAAACAAGATGAGAAGAACCGCCACCCACACCATATTGCTGGGCAGAATCACTCAGAGCACGAATTAACGCAGGATGATTGGCTAAGCCAAGATAATCATTGGAACAAAAGGCTTTATATTGACGATGATAAAAAGACGCATTCGGTGTTTGCGGACCATCTAATGTAATGACCTGACGCAATAATGATTGCTGGCGGCGCTCATCAAGCGCCGCCTCAAGCCATAGTGGGTTGTTAGACATTCGCTTCATAGAAGAGTTTTGACTCTTCCTGTTTAACCACTTGGGCGGCTATTGCTTCTGCAACCGCATCATCTGAATGTTCTTCACGCTGCTCTGGTTTGATTCCCAGCTTAGCAAACAACAGCATATCTTTACTGGCTTCAGGATTGCTCGTGGTGAGCAGTTTTTCGCCATAGAAAATCGAGTTAGCACCCGCTAAGAAGCAAAGCGCTTGTGTTTGCTCACTCATGCTTTGACGACCGGCAGACAAACGCACATGAGATTTTGGCATTACGATACGAGCCACAGCAATAGAGCGAATAAATTCAAACTCATCCAAATCATCTACGTTTTCTAACGGCGTACCCGCCACTTTAACCAACATATTAATCGGTACACTTTCAGGATGAGGCGTCATAAGCGCTAATTGACGAAGTAAACCGACGCGATCTTTTTGCTCTTCACCCATCCCAACAATACCGCCACAACAAAGCTTAATGCCAGAATCACGTACTCGTGACAAAGTATCTAAACGGTCTTGATAAGTACGAGTCGTGATGATGCTGTCATAAAATTCAGCTGAGGTGTCTAGGTTATGGTTGTAATAATCCAAACCCGCTTCAGATAAACGTGCCGCTTGCTCGTCGTTTAGCGTACCTAAAGTAACGCAAGACTCTAATCCAAGTGACTTTACGCCCTTAATCATTTCCAACACATAAGGAAAGTCTTTTTCTGATGGGTGCTTCCACGCCGCGCCCATACAAAAACGGCCTGCGCCCTTTTCTTTCGCCAGCGCCGCCTCTTCAAGGACTTTTTGCACTTCCATGAGTTTTTCTTTTTCTAACTCAGTATTGTAATGTCCACTCTGAGGGCAATATTTGCAGTCCTCTGGGCATGCACCCGTTTTAATAGAAAGAAGTGTACTAACCTGTACTTCGTTAGGCGTAAAGTTTTCACGATGCACTGTCTGCGCACGAAATAATAAATCTGTAAAAGGCAAATCAAAAAGTGCCTGTATTTCAGCGTGCGTCCAATCGAAACGTGGCTCATTAGTGTTAGTAGCAGACATGGTAGCCTCAAAAATAGTGTCAAGGATGGCAATACTAATGGACCAGAAAAAACTGTCAACCATAAATATAACCAAGGTTTACAGAAGATTACTTATTGATCACTGTTATTTGTGTCACGCCAAAAGCGACACAACACTTTGCGCTTTCTGTGAAGCCGGTTTTGCAGTTAATCAATTTGCCTGTCTACTGTGTAAACGACCAACCTATTCCGAGCACCAATTTATTTGCGGCCAATGCCAAGCAATGCCACCACCTTATGATGTATGCATAGCGCCACTTCGCTTTGAAAGCCTCACTAAAAGCTTAATTCACTCGATAAAATTTCATCAGCAAGCTGACTATATTCGACCCTTAATTGAACTACTTAGTAGAAAATTAATAGAACACTATCAACATATTGAAGACTGGCCCACTCAGCTTATTTTTGTACCGAGTCATCCTAAGCGGATCAAAGAACGCGGCTTCTGCCAAACTCAACTAATGGCATCAGAGCTTTATAAAATACTTAGACAAAAACTCGGCAACAGAACACCATCATTCGTGAAGCAAAGCGTAATCAAAAAAACGATCAACACGCAGGCTCAACATACACTGAGCCGAAAACAGCGCTTAGAAAATCACAAAGGGGTATATCAAGTTGAAGGAATAATGGATTCTCACATCGCTCTGTTTGACGATGTGATGACCAGTGGAAACACCCTAGAAACCTGCACAAAACAACTAAAAAAGGCCGGTGCAACGCAAGTGGACATTTGGGTTATTGCCAGAACACCAGACAAAACTGGCTAGAAAAGCAGACTAGCATTGTTTAGTATGCGCCAGCTTAAACAACAAAATGGCTTCCACTATGCAAAATTCACTGACACCAGAAGAGTACATTGAGCTCGACAAACAACGTCTTTGGCACCCTTACACCTCGATGAGCACTCCCACGCCACACTATTTTGTTGAACACGCCTCTGAATGCAATATTACTCTGGCGAGCGGACAAACACTCATCGACGGCATGTCTTCATGGTGGAGTGTCATTCATGGTTACAACCACCCTGTCATCAACGCGGCACTTAAATCACAAATAGACGATTTCTCCCATGTAATGTTTGGTGGCTTTACCCACAAACCCGCCATCGACCTCGCAGATACACTCATCAAGATGACACCAGAACCACTGCAAAGAGTATTCTTTTCAGACTCAGGTTCGGTTTCTGTGGAAGTCGCTCTCAAGATGGCGATTCAATATTGGCACTCCCAAGGCAAGCCGGCTAAGCAGTTTTTTGCTACGCCCAAAAGCGGCTATCACGGAGACACGTTTGCGGCCATGTCCGTGTGTGACCCAGAAAACGGCATGCATGGCCTATTTAATGGCGCGGTCACAGAGCAATTTTTCGTTTCACCGCCACCAACAGGAATATCTAACCCAATAGAAGAAGCGTATATCGACGAAATTCGTCAACTTTTCTTAAAAAATGGCGACTCAATCGCAGGATTTATCATAGAACCCGTCGTACAAAATGCCGGGGGTATGCGCTTCTATAATCCTGACTATTTAAACCGTATCCGCACCTTATGTGATGAATTTGACATATTGCTCATTTTCGATGAAATTGCCACAGGGTTTGGTCGCACTGGAAAACTATTCGCCACCAATCATACCGATATTTGCCCAGATATTATGTGTGTTGGCAAAGCACTTACTGGCGGTTACATCACTCTAGCGGCAACCCTAGCAACCGATAAAGTGGCCCTTGGGATAAGCGATAAAGGTGGTGTATTTATGCATGGACCAACGTTTATGGGGAATCCATTGGCCTGTGCAGCAGCCAACGCAAGCCTGTCACTACTGGCTCAATATGACATTGAAAATCGTATCGGAAAGATCGAACATTGGATGAAAGAAGCGCTCGCACCTTGCGCTCAATTAGAACAAGTTGCGAATGTCAGATGCTTTGGCGCTATTGGTGTAGTCGAACTGAAAAATGCCGTAAACCAGCACGAGATCCAGCCTAAATTTGTTGAACGAGGCGTTTGGGTTCGTCCATTTGGTAAGCTCATCTACCTCATGCCACCTTACATCATCACGCAGTCACAAATTGAGACACTCGGTAAAGCCATTTATGAAATTGCCAGTGAAGAATAACATCCTTAATCAGTATGCCGCTCGCTTGAAAGCATCAAATTAAGTAAAAAAAGAGCCTGTCTCATTTCAATAAGACAGGCTCTTTTTTTAACCCCAGTGACAGCGATAAAAACTATTATTTACTCTTAAAAGATCTCACGGGGAGATAAATTAAATGTTTTCTTATCGAGACTCGATTTATCAAATTCAAGCGCATTATCACTTGTTGGCTTACTGCCATTTATATCCACTTTTGATGGATCAGAAAAATCATTTTGCTTAATAACAATTTCCACTCGACGATTCGTTGCCCTATCCGCGGGGGTATCATTTGGCACCAATGGACGCGTATCAGCAAAACCTGTGACAGCAAAACGACTCTGGTTTAATTTACCAGAAGCAAATAGCTCCTCCGCCACAGAAATCGCTCGAGCAGAAGAAAGCTGCCAATTGGATTTAAAGCGCTTACCATCAATAGGGATATTATCCGTATGCCCTTCAACAGAAATAGACCCCTTCACATTAACCAATATATCTCGAATCATATCGATAACAGGAATAAAGTCGTAATTTAACTGTGCTGAGCCAGACTCAAACGTTCCCTTATCTTTTAAGCGTATTGTGATGGTCTGCTCTTGTGTTTCGACCTCAACGGTCCCTTTTGAAATCTGCTCGCTCATCACCGAGGCAATTTGCTGCGCGGTTTCTTCGGTTTGCTTAATTTTCTTTTCACGCTCTAAATCAGCTGAAGATTTATCAATCAAAATAGCTTGCGAAGGTTTCCCTGCACCGTCGTGATCATCCATTTCCGCTGTACCCGGCTTACATAAGACTTCCAGCGTATTATCAGGACGATCATCGGCTTTTTGACGCACTTCGTTTATTGGTGTGGGTTCTGGTTTCCCGGGGCTAAACTCTTGGGCAATAATCGATGTTCCCATCGGAATAGTTTCCGCCTTCACTTCCTTTTGCACACCAAACGCTTCTCGCATCGAACCAGCTAGCTGTTTAAATTTCAAAACATCCATTTCGGCGAATGACAACAGCAACACAAAGAAACACATTAGCAACGACATCAAGTCGGCAAATGTGCCCATATAAGCTGGTAAGCCTTCTACGCATTCGGGGCAATCTTGCTCTTCTTCATCACTCATTAAACAATCCGACTACCGCTAAAAAAGTTATTCACGTTCAATTCGTTTGCCTTCGGCAATATAGGTTTTCAGAACACCATCAACCACTCGTGGATTCTGACCTGCCTGGATAGCAAGCAGTGCGTCTAAAATCAGCTTCTGACACATTAATTCTTCATTAGCCCGATTTTGTAGCTTAGCCTGAATAGGCAAACACACCATGTTTGCAAGTGCGGCACCATATAATGTGGTTAACAAGGCGACAGCCATAGCCGGACCGATTGCTTTAGGATCATCCATGTTGGCTAACATTTGTACCAATCCCACCAAGGTTCCTATCATCCCCATCGCAGGACCAACGTCACCGAAGGCTTTAAAAACTTTTGCACCAGTATCATGACGAGTAAAGGCCATATTCATATCGTTAGATAACTGATTTTTGACGACAGTACCATCATGACCATCGACAAGCATTTGAATACCTTTTGATAAAAAAGGATGACTCACCTCTTTTCCTTCAAGGGAAAGCAGGCCGCCTTTACGCGCCTCATCTGCTAAACCATAAATTTCATCAATCAAAGTATCTAAAGGAACACTTTTAAACATAAACGCTTTGGCTGCGATTTTACCTGCGCCAAGAAACTGACCTAAAGGGTATTGAATGAGCACCACGAAAGTGGAACCTACCAATACAATCAGTACAGAGGCGGGGTCTAAGAACATCCCTGCAGAGCCGCCCAAGAGAATAGCCATTAAAACAATGACAAAAGAGCCGACCAACCCAATTAACGTTGCGATATCCACACACGTCTCCTAACAAAAAAGCTATAATAAACACAGTTTAACCAATTCTAAACGAAAGAATATAAAAGGATCAGATCTTTGATCAGTATTTTTGTAATTTTCTCAGAAACGATACTCGAAGAATTTATCGTTTTCTGTTACAAATTATCGTAATACCTAAGAGAATTAATCATGCCTCGTAAAAATAGCGTTCGTCATTTCGAAGAAAATCTAAACGAGTTAGACAGTATTGTGACTCAATTAGAGTCTAATCAACTACCACTCGAAGAAGCATTAAAAGCATTTGAGAAAGGGGTGAAAATTAGCCAAGACTGTCAATCCGTTCTAACACAAGCCGAGCAAAAGGTTCAAATCTTACTCGATAAGCAAGACGGAGAACATTTAGAACCCTTTGATCCGGAATCTGATTCGTGAATTTAGACCAATTCTCTCAATACGCTCGCCTTCGCGTTGATAGTTATCTTAAACAACAATTAGATACTTACCCGCCAGCGACGAATTTGCAAGAAGCAATGGCATATAGTTTGTTCAATGGCGGAAAACGTATTAGGCCAATGCTCACCTACGCCACCGCGGCCATTTTCGCTGAACCAAATCCGCTAACCGATGCTTGCGCAGCGGCCATTGAATCTATCCATGCTTATTCGTTAATTCATGACGACTTACCCGCTATGGACGATGACGATCTACGTCGCGGCAAGCCTACCAGTCATATTTACTTTAACGAAGCAACGGCCATTCTTGCTGGTGATGCTCTACAAACTTTTGCTTTTGAATTGCTAAGTGCTCCGTCACTTGGCCAAGCGACAACACAGCTTCAATTGATACGTGAACTGTCTCTTGCCTCAGGACGACACGGCATGATTACAGGCCAGATGATTGATCTTTCGAACATTGGGCAAGATATTTCGATCGAAACATTAGAGCAAATGCACAAGCATAAAACGGGAGCATTAATTTGCGCCAGTGTACGAATGGGCGCGCTAAGCACAGAACTGGCAACACAAGAGCAGCTCCAATCCTTAGACGCCTACGCTTGTGCAATAGGCTTAGCCTTTCAAGTCCAAGACGACATCATTGATATTACTAGCGACACCCAAACGTTAGGTAAAACACAGTTCTCAGATGAAGAAGCAAATAAACCAACGTACCCTAAATTACTAGGACTCGAAGGCGCTCAAACGCTGGCTAAGCAATTACACAAGCAAGCCATTGAGCATATTTCCCCGTTTGGAGAATCTGCACAACCCTTAGTTGAGCTCGCAAACTATATTATTGGTCGCAACCACTGATATACTAGCGCGTTAACAATTTAGCCTTAATTTGTGAGACCTTACTGGTGCCAATGTTTGATGAAATCCCAACCTCGCGTCCCGAAACGCCACTACTAGATCAGGTAAATGCACCTTCAGATTTACGTGCATTAAAAAAAGAACAGCTGCCTGCCCTAGTACGAGAGCTACGCGAATATATGCTTTTTAGTGTTGGCCAAACAGGTGGACATTTTGGCGCAGGACTAGGCGTTGTCGAATTGACCGTCGCGTTGCACTATATTTTCAATACCCCTGAAGATCGCCTCGTTTGGGATGTAGGACACCAAGCTTATCCCCATAAAATCCTTACAGGCCGTCGCGATGCGCTATTAACCATTCGTCAAGAGGATGGCATTTCTGGCTTTCCAAAACGCGAAGAAAGTGAATACGACACCTTTGGTGTTGGTCACTCTAGTACCTCCATCGGTGCTGCGCTGGGTATGTCTTTGGCCGCTCGCCATTTAAAAACAGGACGTAAAGCCGTTGCTATTATCGGTGATGGCGCTATGTCTGCTGGTATGGCGTTTGAAGCGCTCAACCATGCTGGTGATGTAAAAGCTGACATGCTGGTAATTTTGAATGACAACGAAATGTCTATTTCAAAACCCGTTGGTGCACTGTCGAGTTATTTCGCTCGCATGTGGGCGAGCAAAACATACGAGAATATTCGTGAAGGTGGCCGTAAAGTATTCTCAGGCTTACCCACCGCATTAGAAATCGCCCGCAAAGCCGAAGAGCACATGAAAGGGTTAGTCTCCCCTGGCACCATGTTTGAGGAGCTAGGTTTTAACTATATTGGACCAATTGATGGTCACGATATGGATCATCTTTTGACCACCATCGCCAATTTGAAAGATCGTTCAGGCCCTCAATTTCTTCACGTCATTACCAAAAAAGGCAAAGGTTTTGAACCCGCTGAAGGCGATCCAATTGGCTACCACGCGATCAATAAAACAGAACCAGACGTTAAAGTAACAAAACCAGCGGTTAAATTACCCAAATATTGCAATGTCTTTGGTCAGTGGGTTTGCGATGCCGCCGAGCAAGACGATCGACTGGTCGCGATTACTCCAGCAATGAAAGAAGGCTCTGACCTTATCGACTTTGCAGAACGTTTTCCAAAGCGCTATTTTGATGTCGCCATTGCAGAGCAACACGCCGTCACCCTCGCTGCTGGCATGGCATGCGATGGCGTAAAACCTGTCGTTGCGATCTATTCCACATTTTTACAACGCGCCTATGATCAGCTAATCCACGACGTTGCACTGCAAAATCTAGACGTTTTATTTGCTATCGATCGCGCCGGCTTAGTCGGAGAAGATGGTCCTACTCACGCAGGCGCTTATGATTTAAGCTTTCTGCGTTGCATTCCGAACATGCTTGTTATGGCACCATCAGATGAAGATGAATGCCGTAAAATGCTACAAACAGGTTATGAACATCAAGGCCCTGCTGCGGTTCGCTACCCTAGAGGAACAGGCCGCGGTGTCACAATAGAACCCACTCTCAGCACTATCGAGATAGGCAAATCACGCACCTTACACACGGGCCAATCTGGCATTGTAATTTGCGGATTTGGTCGACCTAGCTACGATGCATTACAAGCTGCTAAAAATCTAGACGCCACACTACTAGACATGCGCTTCGTGAAACCCATTGATGAAGAAGCGTTACTAGCGCAAGCGGATGCCAAATTAATTGTCACCGTAGAAGAAAATGCCATCATGGGTGGTGCAGGTTCTGCGGTTAGTGAGTTCTTACTTTCTCAGAATCTCAACATTCCGACACTTCATATTGGCCTACCGGATCAATATGAAAATCATGCTAGCCATGAGTCCATGTTGAAGCACGTACACCTAGATGCTGAGGGCATCGAAATGCAAATCAAACAAAAGCTAACCCATATCCAGTAACAGACTTTGGTTTAAGCTCTCCTCCATAAAAAATACCAGCAAGCCGCTGGTATTTTTTTTAACGCTCTTTTCAACGCTCTCGCCAACACTTCATAAGCAATAACCAGTAAATATGAAACACCCGCCTCTTTGGTTTAATCTCTCCTGTTTGACCATATGGTAGTAAGAACACTTAATTACCGTAGCAAAGAGGAGCATTACTATGAGCACAACACTCATCATCGGCGCAAGTGGTCAGATAGGTAAAATGATGACCCGCACATTTATTCAGTCGGGGAACAGCGTACGCGCGCTAGTGCGTGACAAAAGTAAATTAGCAGACTTAGAGAGCGAACTTTTAGAAATAGTCGAAATAGACCTAGAGGAAGATTTCAGCCGCGCGTTTGAAGGCGTTGACAACGTCATATTCGCCGCTGGATCTGGTGGTCAAACTGGCCTAGATAAAACACTCTTAATCGACCTTTGGGCCGCTAAAAAATCCGTCGATTACGCCAAAGAAGCAAACGTAAAACACTTTGTAATGATCAGCTCGATTGGCGCAGATGACCCTGATAAATTACCCAGTAAGATCAAACCTTACCTAGTCGCTAAACACATGGCCGATGAACATCTCATACAAGCCGGTATTCCTTATACTATTTTGCGACCGGGCTCATTGACCAATGAAAAAGGCACAGGAAAAATAACAATCAAACGCCCACAAGCACGAGAAGAAATGGCTATATCACGTGAAGATGTCGCGACATGTGCCCTGTTTGTACTTGGAAAAGAACAGCTTAAAGGCAAAACATTTGAACTGTTTAATGGCACCTATGAATTTGACAATATATTGGTCTAAAAGACTTTCTCAGTGAATAAAATAAAAGCCAAGAAAGGTCGACTTTCTTGGCTTTTATTTTATTACGCTTATTCTATTGGCTTAATGGAAAAATCAACTAATAATAAGATTTCGTTCAGGGATGCTTTCTAAGCAATATCGTTTGATACCATCATGAAGTGCATCTGCTATCTTATTTTGAAAGGCTTTAGTACGAAGTTTTTTCTCTTCCCGTGGATTAGAAATAAAGGCTGTCTCTACCAAGGCTGATGGAATATCAGGGGATTTCAAAACAGCAAACGCAGCTCGCTCCACTCGCTTGTGCAATATTTTTTCCGTCTTGGCTAGATTGCTTATCACGGTATTGGCTAAATCAGTACTCGCTTGAAGCGTTCCTGTTTGAGAGAGATCAAGCAGCACCTTGGCCAGCATATTATCTTTTGTGTTTAACGACACCCCGCCAATCAAGTCGGAGTTATTTTCCCGATTCGCAAGACGCCGAGCCATAACACTCGTTGCACCTTTATTCGATAAAATATAAACGGAAGAACCTTTTACCGTTCGATCATCACAAGCATCCGCATGGACGGAAACAAACACATCCGCCTTATACTTATGAGCAATATTAACGCGCTCTCGCAAAGGGATAAACACATCTTTATCACGCGTCATGACCACTTTAAAGCCATGACTGCGATCTAATTTCTGGCGTAACATTCGCCCTATTGACAGAACAACATCCTTTTCATGAGTCCCATGCTTTCCTGTTGCACCGGGATCTTTACCACCGTGACCGGGATCAATCACCACTAAAATATCACGTTTTTCCGGCTTTCTCGCCACCGGTTTGTGCTGCACAACAACAGAGTCTGTTAGCTCTATTCTCAGCTCATCATTATGAGTATTTTTATGAACTGACGTGGTGCTAAACGCAATATGATTTTCGAGATCGAATACCAGCCTCAACGTATCACCGTGGTGCATAGCCCAGCGAACCTCTTTGAACAACCCCAGCTTATTAAGCGATTTAAAGCCATAGGCATTTTTCGTTTGATGTAAATCCACCACCAAGCGATCAGGATTCTTAAGCGTGAAGACCTTATAGTTGGGCGTTTGAGAAAGCTTTAACGTCAGTTGAGCTTTACTGCCATTTCGATACGATCGAATATCTTCAAGTTCATTTCCTTGAACAGCAAAAGCAGAAACGGGCAATAGAGTGGCGCAAGATGCCAAGATCAAACGTCGAATAAAAGTGCGTC
Organism: Marinomonas sp. TI.3.20; assembly: GCF_038155025.1. Classification (NCBI taxonomy): domain Bacteria; kingdom Pseudomonadati; phylum Pseudomonadota; class Gammaproteobacteria; order Oceanospirillales; family Oceanospirillaceae; genus Marinomonas; species Marinomonas sp. TI.3.20. Next base: position 116,848 of record NZ_JBAKAS010000014.1, read on the forward strand.
GGTTATGGTTAGTCATAGATACGGCTTGTAATAAATACTTTTTTCATAAGCGCTTCTGTCATAAGCACTGGCTGTGTATAGATTAATGATTGAGCAAAACATAATCTGAGCGATGAACAGCAACTCAATGTGTTATAAAATAACAAAAACCACGTTGAACATCAAAAGCAGACCAGAAGCTTTACACAAAACTAAAACTCCAATCGCAAAGATTCAAGCCAGCTTACCGCCCTTTTAAAATAAAAAGCTCACTTCGCCACCATCACATTAAGGCATAAAAAAACCCCGCAATATAAAATTGCGAGGTCTTTAAAACGTTTTCAGTGTCAGTGTTGCTTTACCAATGACACTAGATTAAAACGCTATCTTGCAGGTGATGCGATCAAATCCAAACGAGAGTGATAACGCATCACAGCTAGGCTTGCTAACACACCAACACCACAAACAAACGCAACATAATACGCTGGTGAAAGCGGATCTTCACTTAACATAAGGCTCACTATCATTGGTGTTGTACCCCCAAAGATCGCATATGCCACGTTATATGAGAATGACAACCCTGAAAAACGAATAGCGGCTGGAAAACTTTTCACTGCGATGGATGGCACCACACCCGTTAATCCGGCAAAGAAACCAACCAAACCATACAAAGAGAATAGATGCGTTGTGTCATGCATCATAGTACTGAAAAAGAACCAGTAACTAATGGCGAGACCAATGCTGAAAATAATCATAATTGGGCCATTGCCAAAACGGTCTCCCAAGGCACCACAGACAATAGAACCAAACAGTAGGCAGATAATCGCAATACTATTGGCTTCTAAAGACACCTGTGGATCTAAATTAACCAGCTTTTGCAACAAAGATGGCGTCATCAAAATCGTAACCACAACAGCCGCCGTCAGAACCCAAGTCACCGCCATAGAAACAACAACAGAAGGAGTGTGTTCTCTCAATACTGTTTTGATTGGCAATTCAACGGCCAATTCTCGGCTTTCCTGCATTTCTTTAAATATTGGCGTCTCATGTAACCAACGACGTAAATACATAGCAATAAAGCCAAACACACCACCTAATAAGAAAGGTAGACGCCAGCCATAGTCACTAATTTCTTCAGCAGTAAAAGAGGTATGCATTCCAGTTGCGACAAGAGAGCCAATCAAAATACCGGCCACAAGCCCAGCAGAAAGAATGCCACACGCCAAGCCAACATGACGCTTAGAAACATGCTCTGTCACAAAAACCCAAGCACCCGGTGCTTCACCACCAATCGCGGCGCCTTGTAAAACGCGAAAGAAAAGCAATAATAATGGGGCCGCAATACCAATACTGGCATAAGTTGGCATAAGACCGATTGCAAAAGTAGGCACTGACATTAGTAAAATACTCATCATAAACATACGTTTACGTCCGAATATGTCACCAAAGTGAGCCATAATAATGCCGCCTAATGGGCGAGCTAGATAACCGGCGGCAAAAATACCGTAGGTTTGCACCTGACGAAGCCATTCAGGCATATCCGCAGGGAAGAATAAACTACCAACCACATTGGCAAAATAGACGAAAATGACGAAGTCATAAAACTCTAGCGCGCCACCGAGTGCCGACAGACCTAATGTTTTAGCATCATTTTTATTGAGTTTACGATGCTGATCAGAATGAGCCCCAGCACCACTATTTGGATGAGTATTATTATATTTTGAGTTCATGATTATTTTATTAATAGCCACTTTTTGTTTAAGAAAGACTGCCATCCCTAATCACAATTATTTTTTAATTATTTCGAGTGAAAAGCGTTATTTTATAGCAGGGGAGATGAATACTACTGAGGCTTATCAATAAAAGAAAGCCGAATTATGGATTTTATTTACGATACTTTATATTCAGCAATAATTAAAAGAGATAAGCGACTGACGCCTCATTCAGAAATACTAATTACCTTTATTTATTACAGTAACCAAGGGCTATTATCGACAATGAACACCAGCCTCTAACTCAACCAATACTAACCAAACTCATATTACTATGGCTGATCATAAAACAACCTATTAGTAATCCTTCTTTTAGTACAACACAGCTGTCTTATCGGGAAAAATGTTGTTTGAATGCACACGAATCCGCCATGACATTTAATATAAAAGAGTGTTGAGCAAGAACAAGCTGAAGGTAATGGCCAAACAACGCGTTATGTTTGAGCTCACCATCAACCATTCAGATGAGGCTGATTATTTTTTTATTACCGATAAATGCAATACAAGAACGCGATCAAACTTTTGGCGCAAACATAATAATCGCCATCCCCAATAAAGCCACACCCGAGCCCACTAGATCCCAGCTGGTTGGACGAATGCCGTCAACAAGCCACAACCATACAATCGCCGTAAAAATATACACACCGCCATAAGCCGCATACACTCGACCCGCAGCAGCAGGATGCAAAGTAAGTAACCATGCAAACACGATCAAACTCAATGCCGCAGGTAATAATAACCAGATCGACTTACCTTCACGCAACCAGAGATATGGAAGGTAACAGCCAATAATTTCTGCTAATGCAGTAATCATAAAAAGGCCAAGCGTTTTTAACTCAGGCATAACATAAAAAACCTTAAAATAAAGCCGCATTGGCAGCTAGTTAATCCGCTAATAAGCGATAAATACGCATATCATCAACACAAAATGCCCCCTGCTGTTGATAAAATTCAATAGCAAGAAAGTTCCAATCCAAACAGCTCCACTCTAAAAACTCGCAGCCACGAGGCAATAGCCATCAAATAGCACATTTTTTATCCATTACTGATTCTAAGATCCGTTATAGTAATGATCCCTGACGATAGAACTTGATGGAAGCACTTTTTGAAACAGCACGATAAAACCAACATAAGTACCGGCCTTGCAACCTTCTTACCTTTTTTACGACCTTATCGCCGCCAAGTGATAGGCGCTTTAATCGCTTTAGTTATTACCGCAGGCGCGATGTTAAGCCTTGGTAAAGGCGTTCAGTTTTTGATTGATCGAGGCTTGGCGTCAGGTTCAGAAGCGGATCTAACCAAGGCTTTATTTATCTTTATGGGGCTAGTTCTACTATTAGGGGTGGGCAGCTTTTGCCGATTCTTTCTTGTCTCTTGGCTCGGTGAACGAGTCGTTGCTGATATACGAAAAGCCGTTTTTGCGCATTTACTCACGCTTTCCCCGTCTTTTTTTGAAGATAATTCACCCAGTGAAATTCAGTCACGCATCACCTCAGACACTACATTATTACAAAGTGTGATTGGCTCTTCTCTCTCCATTGCTTTACGCAGTAGTTTAATGCTGATCGGAGGTATTCTTTTCCTCTTAGTCATGCATTTTAAATTAACCCTGATCTTACTTATCTGCGTACCCTTTGTGGTCATACCCGTACTGTATTTTGGTCGTCGAGTGCGTCGTTTATCTCGTAATAGCCAAGATGAGATCGCCAATGTAGGACGTTACCTGTCACAAGCCTTGCGCCATATTAAAGTGGTACAAGCATTTACCCATGAAAAACACGACGAACAACGCTTTTCCAGTGCCGTTGAGCAGGCTTTTAGCGTAAGTGTGAAACGAATTTTACAACGCTCTTGGCTAGCCTTAATGGCCATATTACTCTCCATGGGTGGTATTGGTATTATGTTGTGGTTTGGCGGGAAAGACGTTATTTCTGGCGCCATCAGCGCGGGGGATCTGGCCAGCTTTCTGTTTTACTCAATTGTTGTCGCTGGCGCCGTGACAGCGCTATCGGAAGTCATGGGAGAACTCCAACGCGCAGCAGGTGCAGCTGAGCGTATTATGGAATTACTCAACGAAACCAGTGACATTATCAGTGGCAAACAACTTATTCCTAATCCGGTTAATTCAGACAATTCAGCCACAAACAACACCGTATTGGAATTTAACGAGGTCACATTTAGTTACCCAACACGACCAACAACACAGGTACTAAAGAACCTCAGCTTTACCATTCAGCAAGGTGAGACTGTCGCCCTCGTTGGCCCATCCGGTGCAGGAAAATCAACTATTTTTGAGTTACTCCTAAGGTTCTATGATCCGCAACAAGGGCAACTGCGCTTTGCTGACCATAACATCAAAGATTACGACATAAGCGCTTGGCGTCATCAACTGGCCTTAGTGCCACAAGAAACCGCCTTATTCGATCAAACCGTGACAGACAATTTAGGCTATGCGAACCGTGACGCCAGTGAAGCAACCATTCAAGATGCGGCAATAAAGTCCAATGCCCATGACTTTATCCAGCAATTAGATAAAGCATACGACACTCGCTTAGGAGAAGATGGCGTACGTTTATCCGGCGGACAAAGGCAACGCATTGCTATTGCTCGTGCTATTTTGAAAGACGCACCAATTCTATTATTAGATGAGGCAACCAGCGCGCTGGATGCTCAGAGCGAACACAAAGTACAAGCGGCTCTTGAACTGCTCATGGAAGGTAGAACGACTCTCGTCATCGCCCATCGACTTGCTACCGTTTTAAATGCAAATCGAATTATCGTATTGGATCAAGGGGAAATTATTGCCCAAGGCACACATTCTGAATTGCTCAAAAGCTGTGCCTTGTACAAACGCCTAGCAGATTTACAGTTCGGCGAGCAGTAGCTAAAAACGGGATTATTGAGCGATTGCAGCCGAAGCTAACGTCTTCAGAACAGCCGTCACCTTAGTGATAACAGGGTCACAGCCTTTGATATCGTGGCGCTCTTTCAAATATTGAGGATTGTTATAAGACAACCAAACCTTCTGGTTTGCATCTTTACTAACAAGCACTTTTTGAGGCAGGTCAATGGCCATGTCTTGAGCGCATTGCATCAAAGGCGTACCCACTTTTGGGCTACCAAAAATAATCACTTGCGTTGGCCTAAGGGTTAAACCTACGCTCTCAGCGTTTTTTTGATGATCGATCCGAGCAAAGACATTGAGCCCCTTACTCTTTGCAATCGACTCAAATCGATCCGCTGTTTCTTGTACTGAATAATGACTCTCATACTTCACTAAACTTTCTGTCGCATGGACAGAAAAAGAAGACAACAGAACCACAGCGCCCAACGAAATAAACTTGATCATAAACACCTCCTTCCATAAGAATAGATTTAATTCGACCGACTAATTTATCAACCGTTCCATCGTAACCTTATAATTTTCGGAGTAAGAGTACGCAACAGCCATACAACAGCCATTAATGCTGCACTTAACGGTAAGAGATAATATTCTCGAGATATCCTACGCGGACCACCACAACATCAGCGTAGCCGTAACATCAGACCATTAGCAGTAAGACGTTTTATTTGAAAATCTGTCGAGTAGCTACATTTCCAGCGCCTTCCATATATACAGAACAGCCATTTTGAATAGGATAATTGCACTTATAAATTTTACGTTTTACGCGTATATAGCCTGGCATACCGTAATCATCAGCAACATTAGCATCACTCTCTTTCAATGCTTTGTCACAATGAATAACATAACCAGATTTACTCCCAGTACTCCAAGCTTGCTTATTAGTGAGCGTCCGGGCATCACCACCTAGGCAAGCTCAAATTATTATCTATTACTTTTTTTCATTTCTGAGTGGCGTAAAACGACAAGTGGATCTAAGGTTATAGATAGACAGAGAGCAAGGGATTGTTC
>NZ_JBAKAS010000015.1:0-115863 GCF_038155025.1 Marinomonas sp. TI.3.20
ACTCAAATCGTATTACACTAACTATAACTTAATCGATTCGTCACCTAAGCAACAAACCAACATAAAGCGATTGCCGTGTAGACTCTCGTAAGACTTCAATTTTTTTGATCAACTACCTTCCGGTAAACCGAACGGCGATGATCTTCTGAAGACTCCAATGAGCGCCCACACAAATTATCTGATTATCTATTTTAAAGAGCGTACTAACCTGTTGACTTACTTAGTAAGCTAGACATCGTCTTCGTTGTTGTGAAGCGTTGTCCGTGTCAGCGAGGGCGTATATTAAGGATCTACAGATTTAGTGCAACCCTTTTTCGAGAAAAAAGTGGTTTTATTACGTTTAATTTAAAAGAAACGATAGATAGGTCAATTAACCAACAAAAAATGGACTTCTTGATTATTTATCAACCAATAAAGCAGAACTGAATCGCTTTCTTCTTACATCTAATTAGACAGCTGAGGTAAACTCACCTCTTTTATCCAACAATCCATGGCATATCAATAGTGACTCAACTCTTTACCACCCCCTCTTCCAATTCAAACCCAATAGACAAAACAACAATCGCAGTCGCACCAATGGAAGGCGTCATGGATCACACCATGCGCAATCTACTATCTGAAGTAGGCGGCATGGACTATCTTGTCTCAGAGTTTATTCGTGTCACCCAATACGCCATACCCGCTCACACCTTTAAGCGCCTTGTACCAGAAAACGCCCATCAAGCAAAAACCAAACACAATCACCCAGTACATACTCAGCTGCTAGGTAGCAATGCCGAACTGATGGGAGAAAGCGCCTTTAATGCAGTGCAATCTGGAGCCACACACATAGACGTGAATTTTGGTTGCCCTGCAAAACGTGTTAATGGCCACGGTGGCGGCTCAGTATTATTGCAAACACCGGATGCGCTATATGACATCATGAGCAACATTCGAAAACAATTGCCAGAAAATATCCCTTTGTCCGCAAAAATACGCTTAGGCTATGAAAATGAAGAATTACTGTTGGACAATGTCGCTGCTATTGAAAGTGCAGGTGTTGGCACATTGACAATACATGGTCGAACGAAGAAAGACGGCTACAAGCCACCTGCACGATGGGAAAAAATTGGCTTGATTCAAGATCGCACTAAAATGACGGTCGTTGCTAATGGAGACATAACCAATGCAGACTCTTTATTGCGCTGCAAGGCCATTACCGGATGCCAACACTTTATGATTGGCAGAGGCTCTCTAAATAATCCCTTTGTTTTCAAACAAATAAGAGCGCAACTTAATGGCGTAGAGCAAACCACCACTAATGATGCCCTACTTAATTTATTCAACAGTTACTGCAAACAACTTAAAGAACACTACGATGAAGTAGCAAGTTTAGGAAGACTAAAACAATGGTGTGGCCATCTTCGATTCGAATATCCAACAATCAAAGAGCACTTACAGACACTAAGAAGAAGCAGTAGCACAAATGAACTGATAGAAAGACTGAATGAGATTTTTTAAAAACAAGGATGTTTTGGAAATCAGAAATAGAATAAGAAAAAGTAAATTATTTAGAGAAGAAAATTTTATATATGAAAAACTTATAAGGAAATAAAAAAGAAATTGAAGAATGGTGCACCCGAGAGGATTCGAACCTCTGACCGCTCGGTTCGTAGCCGAGTACTCTATCCAGCTGAGCTACGGGTGCTCAATCGTTTTTCAAAGAACTTAAAGAAGAAATCTTTAAGCACTTTTTAGTAATGGTGCACCCGAGAGGATTCGAACCTCTGACCGCTCGGTTCGTAGCCGAGTACTCTATCCAGCTGAGCTACGGGTGCTCAAAACTTTTTAACTAAAGAAATTTAAAAGGATAGCTTTAAATTACTTTCTTTATAATGGTGCACCCGAGAGGATTCGAACCTCTGACCGCTCGGTTCGTAGCCGAGTACTCTATCCAGCTGAGCTACGGGTGCTCACTATAAATTATCTTATCTTTTAAAAAAGGATAGCTTTTCAAAAGACAACTTGAAATGGCGGAGAGTTAGGGATTCGAACCCTAGATGAGTGTTAACCCATACACCCTTAGCAGGGGCGCGCCTTCAGCCACTCGGCCAACTCTCCAAACAAGTGCGGCGTAGTATAAACACCTTAATTGTTTTGTAAACCCTTTTTTCGAAATTTATTCTTCTAAATCTTGTTCGCTTTGTTCTTTCTTAATGCGAAGGTAAATTTCTTCACGATGTACAGAGACATCTTTAGGGGCATTGATACCAATACGAACTTGATTACCCTTAACACCTAGAACAGTGACAGATACCTCATCACCAACCATCAACGCTTCACCAACACGGCGAGTAAGAATAAGCATAATATTTTCTCCCTGTTATTCCCTTATAATTTTCTAGATTTGGCCTACGAACCTTGTAGGCCAAATCCTACAAAAAGAATTGTAACTTTTAGATCTATATTAAGCCATCCCAACTTTGCGGTTATATTGAGACCAATTTGTCACCAAGATGTGACAAAATGTTACACTTCGCTAATACCTGCCGCACTATCACTCAATTTAAACGCAGAATGCAATGCTCGTACCGCTAACTCCATGTATTTCTCATCGATGATAACAGAGACTTTAATTTCAGAGGTTGAGATAAGCTGAATATTAATAGACTCCTTTGCTAACGCTCGAAACATAGTACTGGCTACACCGGCATGGGATCGCATACCAACACCAACAATAGAGACTTTAGCTATTTTTGAATTCGTAATGATTGTGCGAGCACCCAACTCACCCTCAATACCTTCTAATATCAGCAATGCTTTATCATAATCATTGCGATGCGCCGTAAAGGTGAAATCAGTTGTGCCATCCGCAGAGACATTCTGCACAATCATATCCACTTCAATGTTTGCATCACTGATCGGACCCAAAATACGGGCAGCGATCCCAGGAATGTCTGGCACCCCTTTTAATGTTAGCTTGGCTTCATCACGATTAAATGCGATACCAGAAACGGCTGGTTGCTCCATATTTTTATTTTCTTCTGTCGTAATCAATGTACCTTCACCCTCAATAAAACTAGACAACACCCTAAGTGGCACTTGGTATTTACCTGCAAACTCGACCGCGCGAATCTGCAAAACCTTAGACCCCAGACTCGCCATTTCGAGCATTTCTTCAAAAGTGATCTTATCCAATCGTCGAGCGCTGTCCACCACTCTAGGATCTGTTGTGTAAACGCCATCTACATCGGTATAAATTTGACACTCATCGGCTTTTAGCGCAGCAGCAAGTGCAACACCTGTCGTATCAGAACCACCTCGCCCCAATGTCGTGATATTGCCAAATTGATCCGCACCTTGAAAACCAGCCACAACGATAACGCGTCCAGCGCCTAAATCAGACCTCATAGCTTCTGTATCAATCTCTTGAATACGCGCCTTACCATGAGCGTTATCAGTAGTGATGCGAACCTGTGACCCAGTATAGGAGCGAGCATCTAGCCCTCGCTTCATCAAAGCCATAGACAGTAGCGCTATGGTCACTTGTTCACCAGTCGAGAGCAATACATCCATCTCTCTTGCACTAGGCGTCGATTGAATGCTTTTTGCAAGCTCGATCAGACGATTCGTTTCACCACTCATCGCAGAGACAACAACCACAATATCATCGCCTTGCTGCTTATGCTTATGCACCCTATCTGCAACCGCCTCAATACGCTCTATTGTGCCTACTGAAGTGCCTCCGTATTTTTGAACTAACAACGCCATAGTCTTTTATTTACCCACATAAATAGCCCAAACAGGGCAGATATTTCTTACACTCTTTCAGAAACCCAGTCAGGGACTAAAGCAAGAGCACCGGCTAAGGCGTCAGGATTGTTACCACCCGCTTGAGCCATATCAGGACGGCCACCACCTTTACCATCTACCAAAGGCGCAACCATCTTAATCAAGTCACCCGCTTTCACTTTCTTCGTTAACTCTTTAGTGACACCTGCAATCAAACTTACTTTGCCATCATTTATTGAAGCAAGTAGTACCACTGCCGATTCCAGCTTACTTTTCAGCTCATCCAGTAAATCACGCAACTCTTTAGGGTCATTAACGTCTACCTGAGCGACCAATAGCTTACCGCCATTAATATCGACAGCCTGAGAAGCCAAATCTGCGCCAGCTAAAGCCGCCATTTTACCCTTTAATACATCAAGCTCTTTTTGCAATGCTCGGGCGTGATCATTTAATGCAGCTACCTTGTCTAGTGCATTTTCTTTGCTACCTTTAACAAGAGTCGCAACATTCAAAAGTATTGATTCAAAATGACGAGTTGAGTCAATAGCTGCCTTACCTGTTACCGCTTCAATACGACGAACGCCGGCAGCGATACCATTCTCAACAAGAATTTTAAACAAGCCAATATCGCCGGTACGCTTAACATGCGTTCCGCCACACAACTCAATAGAATAGTCAGAACCCATGGTCAGAACACGCACTTCTGCATCGTACTTCTCACCAAACAAAGCCATTGCACCTTTCGCTTTTGCCGACTCAACATCCATGATATCTGTTTCAACCGGGCGATTTAAACGAATCTGCTCATTTACTATGTCTTCGATTTGTTCAATTTCAACCGCGGTGACGCCCTCAAAATGAGAGAAGTCAAAACGCAAACGCTCCGAGTCTACCAAGGAGCCTTTTTGAGTAACATGATCGCCCAACACTCGTCGCAATGCTTCGTGCATTAAGTGTGTTGCCGAATGGTTCAACGTCGTCGCGTTACGTAAGGAACGATCCACTTCTGCGGTGATTTTATCACCCACAGATAAACGACCTTCTTTTACTTCACCATGGTGAAGGTGCGCTTTAGCCAATTTAGTTGTATTAGATACCTTAAATGCGGCTGGACCACGTAACCAACCTTGATCGCCAACCTGACCACCCGATTCGGCATAGAAAGGCGTTGTTTTTAATACGATCACGGCAGACTGACCCGCTTCAACCGTATTAACAGATTCTCCATCGACCAAAATAACGTCGACTTCACACTGACCTGCAAGTTGGTCGTAGCCCGTAAATTCGGTCACCGCATCTAGCTGCACACTGCCAGACATGTCCATTGTAAAGTTGCTCGCCGAGCGAGCTCGTGCACGCTGAGCTTCCATCGCGGCATCAAAGCCAGCATCATCAATTTCTAAGCCATTTTCACGCGCAACATCATTAGTCAAATCTGCTGGAAAGCCGAAGGTATCGTACAATTTGAAAACAGTTTCACCTGGAATCACTTTCGCATCACCAAGGTTAGCAATCGCGTCTTCCAAGATTTTCATACCTTGGTCTAGCGTTTTTGCAAACTGCTCTTCTTCTTTCAACAAAATAGAAGCAACACGCTCTTTAAGTTTGCGCAGCTCTGGATAGGCATCGCCCATCTCTTTATCAAGCGCGTCTACCAAGGTGTGGAAAAACACGCCACTTTGGCCAAGTTTATTACCGTGACGAATAGCACGACGAATAATACGACGCAGCACATAACCACGACCTTCATTAGAAGGAATAACACCATCAACGATCATAAAAGAACATGAGCGGATATGGTCAGCAATAACTTGCAAAGATTTAGAAGAAAGATCATCTGTGCCAACCACTTTCGCAGAGGCGGCGATCAAATTTTGGAACAAATCAATTTCGTAGTTACTGTGAACGCCTTGTAAAATCGCCGCAATGCGCTCTAGCCCCATACCAGTATCAACTGATGGTTTCGGCAATGGCGCCATAGTGCCATCTGCGGAACGATTAAATTGCATGAATACAACGTTCCAGATCTCAATAAAGCGATCGCCATCTTCTTCAGGAGAACCTGGAGGCCCACCCCAAATATGCTCACCATGATCATAAAAGACTTCAGAACAAGGGCCGCAAGGGCCGGTATCACCCATCGCCCAGAAATTATCAGATTGGTAACGACCACCTTTATTGTCACCAATACGAATGATCTTCTCTTCCGGCAAACCAATGACTTTATTCCAGTAATCGAAGGCCTCATCGTCGTCTGCATAGACAGTAACAAGCAGTTTCTCTTTTGGCAGTTTAAGAATCTCTGTTAGGAATTCCCAAGCATAGCTAATCGCTTCTTTTTTAAAGTAATCGCCGAAACTAAAGTTACCCAGCATCTCGAAAAAGGTATGGTGTCGCGCGGTATAACCTACGTTTTCAAGGTCGTTATGCTTGCCACCGGCACGTACACAACGCTGAGAAGTCGTCGCTCGTGTGTAGGGGCGAACATCATCACCAAGGAAAACGTCTTTAAATTGGACCATACCAGCGTTGGTAAATAACAAGGTCGGATCATTTCCAGGGATCAACGAGCTCGATTCTACAATCTGGTGCTGCTTACTTTCAAAATACGATAAAAATGATTGGCGTAACTCAGAACTCTTCATAATTGGATGAGTCTCTATCTCTTAATTTGTCTGGCGAATTGAAATGCGTGAATGGTCTATAAGAAAAGTTCATTCAGTGCAATGAAAAGCACAAAATAGTACACGCAAAGGATAGGTGTTTTCAAAAGAAACCGAGGAGATTTTAAGCTTATTTTGCACAAAACTTAAGCAAAAGCGTCTTTCATTGATAAAAAGACACTTTTGCTCAGTAGGACTACTTAGATATGTCGCTATTTATATAACGATATTTAGGACGAGAAGTCATTCGGGTTACCAATTCATAACCGATAGTTCCGGCATAATCAGCCACCTGCTCAACGGGCACTTCACCACCCCAAAGCACTACTTCTTGACCCATTTCAGGACGCAAGTTGAAGTCTGTCATTCTTACAGTAATCATATCCATAGAAACACGACCCGCTAAACATGCAGACTGACCAGCAATCTGCAACGGCGTTTCTTCTTTCGCATGTCGTGGATAACCATCACCATAACCAGCGGCTACAGTTGCCAGCACATGATCTTCTGATGCTTCATAACCATAACCATAACCAACTGTATCGCCTTTTTTAAGAGAGCGAACTGACATGACTTTGGAAGACAGTGTCATGGCAGGTTTCAACCCAAGCTGGCGTCCATCCACTTCTGCGAAAGGCGAAATACCGTAAAGCATGATTCCAGGACGAATCCAACCACCTTCAGGCACACTCCATTTCATAACAGCAGCAGAATTCGCCACACTTGCTTCGATACCACCAATTAATTGGCGTGTTTTTTCGAAATAAGCTAGCTGATCCATTGTTGCGGAATCGGATAAATCATCAGCACAAGCAAAGTGCGTCATCAACAATACTTCACCCACTTGACCTGAAGCTCTTAATTGAGCAACAAAATCATTAGCACCGTCCATGTCGACACCTAAACGGTGCATGCCTGTGTCAAGTTTTACAAAAATCTTTTCGATTTTTACATCACTGCTTAGCAACTCAGACAACTGCTGTTTATTTTCTAATGCTGCCCAGAAGCCATGTTGCTCACACAAAGCCCATTCATCGGCCTCAAACACACCTTCAAGTAACATAATGGGCGATTTAACACCGGCTTCTCGAAGCGCCAACGCTTCTTCAATCGCCGCAACCGCAAATGCATCCACTTCTTCATCTAAAAATAAAGAAACCTTAACAGCCCCGTGGCCATAAGCATTACTTTTAACAACCGCAAATGCCTTTGATGTAGGCTGAAGTTTTTTTGCATAACGATAATTGTTCAGAATCGCATCTAAATCAATCGTCGCCGTAAGTGGCCTAGCCATCTTATGATCCTTAATTATTTGTAACGTTTTGCAGATAAATCTTGAGAGTCAATTTCAGTCTTATCGCCTGCCATAATATCGGCAATCACTGCAGCTGAACCGCAACTCATGGTCCAACCTAATGTGCCGTGACCGGTATTTAGGTAAAGCCCCTGCACACCACTCGCACCAACAACCGGCGTACCATCTGGCGTATTTGGTCGTAAACCTGTCCAGTACTCAGCGTCAGACAATTCACAACCTTGTCCAAACAACTCGCGCACTACATGAGTAATCGTTTCAGTTCGTGTTTTTGGCAAATCTAAATTAAAACCATTCAATTCTGCTGTTCCAGCGGCACGAATACGTCCGCCTAAACGAGTAACGGCGACTTTATAAGTCTCATCCATTACTGTCGATGTTGGAGCAAAACGATTATCCGAGATAGGTACTGTCAAGGAATAGCCTTTCACAGGGTAAACTGGAATAGAGATATCAATTACTTTTAATAATTCTTTTGAATAGCTGCCCAGACAAACTAAAACCTGATCAAACTCTAAATCACCTTGATCTGTTTTAACGGCACGAATTTTTCCACCTTCCACAACTAATTTATCAATCGAAGTATTGAATTTAAAAACAACACCCAATTCATCACAGTGCTTTTTCAGCTCCTGACAAAACATAAAACAATCGCCAGTTTCATCACCGATAAGGCGAAGTCCGCCTTTAAACTGATCAATTACGGGTGCCAATCCTGGCTCCACTTCTAAAATTTGTGCTGGAGTTAGTACCTGATGAGCAACATTAAGCGCCTCTAATACTTTAATGTCTTTTGCTGACGCTTCTACTTGTGCATCCTTACGGAACAATTGAGTAGTACCACCTTGACCATCATCGTACTTAATACCAATGTCTTTACGCATCGCTACGAATTGATCGCGACTGTATTCTGCCAAGGCCATCATACGAGACTTATTCACGTCATAGGCTTTTTCTGTACAGTTAGACAGCATTTGCCCCATCCAAATAAGTTTCTTCATTTCTGGCTCAGGACTAATTCGAAAAGGAGAATGTTTTTGCATTAACCACTTAATGGCTTTTAATGGCACACCTGGCGCAGCCCATGGCGCAGAATAGCCAGGAGAGATTTGTCCTGCATTTGCAAAACTTGTTTCCAATGCAACTCCAGGTTGACGATCTATCACTGTTACCTGATAACCTTTTTTGGCTAAAAAATAGGCCGAAGTCAGCCCAACTACACCAGCACCCAATACACAAGCTTGCATACAAATACACCTAAAATAATCAAAGTCGATATGGGCATTCTTTCATAAGATATGTAGTTTGTTCATCTTATTTATTAACGATATAAGGTTTATATAACTACTTAATTGTTATTATCTAGAGATTTATAAAGAAAAAGAAGGTCGTTAGTCATCTAATAAATGCTAAAATAAGAAAACATCAAACCAAGAGAAAAAATCAATGTATAAAACACCTTCAACAATGGACCACGCATTGATTCTACTAGGCGGGCGCGAACACTCAATTAAAGAAATGCAAACCAAGCTAAAGCAACGCGGACATACAGAAGAAGACATCACGACAACCATCCAATCTCTGCTCGAAATTAACTATCTTAATGATCCACGCTTTGCAGAAATATTTGTGCGCAGTCGAATAAATAAGCCGCTAGGCGCACTAAGAATAAAACAAGAATTAAAACAAAAAGGCATTATGGATGAGCAGGCAAATCAAGCTATCCAAGACAGTGGGGCTGACTGGTTTGAACTGGCAAAAGAACTAAAAGAGAGAAAGTTTGGCGAGAGTAAATACAAAGACTTTAAAGAAAAGGGCAAACAAATACGCTATCTACAATATCGAGGCTTCAATTTTGATCAAATCAAATACGCACTTGAACCTGATAACGAACAGTAAAACGAGCACTTAACCTCTCCCTCACGCTTCCCTATAAACAAAAAAACAGGCTTTATCAAAGCCTGCTTGTTTCGAAAACACGTCCAGATTAATAATAAAATTAATTAATCTTCTACAGCGTCTTCTGCATCTACTTCTTTTTTCTCGCCAGGTAATTCTTTTTTAGGCAGCAAGTCCTCACGAACCTTACCTTCAATTTCCTTAGCTATGTCTGGATTATCCGCTAAAAACTGAGCAGCATTCGCTTTACCTTGGCCTATTTTATTGCCTGCGTAGGCATACCAAGCACCGGCTTTATCAACAAAACCTTGCTTCACACCCAAATCAATAATCTCACCCATACGGTAAATACCCGCACCATAGTGAATTTGGAATTCTGCTTGTTTGAACGGAGGAGCGATCTTATTTTTAACCACTTTAACTCGCGTTTCGTTACCAATCACTTCTTCACCCTGCTTAACCGATCCGATACGACGAATATCCAAGCGAACAGAAGAGTAGAATTTCAGTGCGTTACCACCAGTCGTTGTTTCTGGTGAACCAAACATCACACCAATTTTCATACGAATTTGGTTAATAAAGATCACCAAGCAATTGGCATTTTTGATTGAGCCCGTTAGCTTACGCATCGCTTGTGACAATAAGCGTGCTTGAACACCAACAGAAGAGCTGCCCATTTCGCCTTCAATTTCTGACTTAGGAACCAAAGCGGCTACAGAGTCGACAATGATTACGTCAACACTGTTTGAACGAACCAACATATCTACGATTTCAAGCGCTTGCTCACCCGTATCAGGCTGAGAGATCAAAAGATCAGCGATGTTCACGCCTAACTTTTCCGCATAAGAAGGATCAAGAGCATGCTCGGCATCGATAAACGCACAAGTTTTGCCTTGTTTCTGAGCTTCTGCAATCACGCTTAGCGTTAATGTTGTTTTACCTGAGGACTCTGGTCCGTAAATTTCACAAATACGACCATAAGGAAGTCCACCAGCACCTAGCGCAATATCCAGACCTAACGATCCAGTAGAAACCGTATCAATATCGAGCTTAGCACCTTCGCCCATCTTCATGATGGCGCCTTTACCAAATTGACGCTCGATTTGAGACAGCGCTGCGTCTAGCGCCTTTTTCTTATTGTCTGCAATAGATGACATAGTGGAATCCTTGTGGCTAATTTTCGTTGTGAGTAACTCTAGCGTTTTTTTTTCAGAATCTCAAGAAATACTGTATATAAAAACAGTATTATTTTTTACGCTGCAAAATCCTTTCTGCCACTCCATCTAAGGCTGCAATCACAGTGGCCTCTCGAATACTTTGGCGGTCACCAGAAAATTGAAAACGCACCGCTTCAGCTTCCTGATCTTTTATTTTCCAACCAATATACACACAGCCAACAGGCTTTTCTTCAGAGCCTCCCGACGGCCCAGCCACACCACTGACGGCAACAGCGACATCTCCCCCTAATAACAACGCGCCCGTACACATTTCCTTTACCGTCATGGCCGATACCGCGCCTTCGCTTTCTAAGGTGCTGCGCTGTACAGACAACGCGTTTTCTTTCGCTGCATTAGCGTAGCTGATCACGCCTCCAAAAAACCAAGCCGAGCTGCCTGCTAGCTCCGTACATACGGCACCAATCAATCCACCAGTACAGGATTCTGCTGTTACCAGCTGCCAATCACAGCGCTGTAACGCATCACTAGCGTGCCGTGCCGCCTGCGTCATTTCTTGTATTCGACTCATGTTATTTCACACCTTAAATCCTGATTCAATTTCCCGTAGAATAGCGCTCTTATTTTTAGATCACAATCGAGCAAACCGCATGAGTAAAACGTCACCAGACAATCACACGCCCATGATGCGCCAATACTTTAGTTTAAAGTCTCAGCACCCTAAGCAATTACTATTTTATCGGATGGGTGATTTTTATGAGCTATTCTATGACGATGCAAAGCGCGCATCGCAATTGCTCGATATCACTTTAACCGCACGCGGATCCTCTG
This sequence comes from Marinomonas sp. TI.3.20, assembly GCF_038155025.1. NCBI lineage: Bacteria > Pseudomonadati > Pseudomonadota > Gammaproteobacteria > Oceanospirillales > Oceanospirillaceae > Marinomonas > Marinomonas sp. TI.3.20. The sequence goes on from NZ_JBAKAS010000015.1 coordinate 11,655, forward strand.
CTGGTCAACCCATTCCAATGGCGGGTATTCCATTCCATGCGGCTGAGAACTACATCGCTCGCTTGGTTCGACTTGGTGAGTCTGTGGTGGTCGTGGAACAAATTGGCGACCCTGCCACGAGCAAAGGTCCTGTTGAGCGCCAAGTGGCACGTATTGTGACCCCCGGCACTATCAGTGACGAAGCCTATTTAGAAGAAAAACGCGAAAACCTTTTACTGTCCATCGCCCATCAAAACAGAAAAGGCCTAGATGTTTTTGGCTTCTCTTATCTCGACATGGCCAGTGGACGCTTTTGCGTCTTTGAAGTGGATGGATATGATGCCCTCGCTAGCGAGCTACAACGCCTAACACCGAGAGAAATCCTCATTTCTGAAGACTTTCCCGCGCGCAAAATCATCAATCTAGAAAAAGGTGTATCCGAGCTTGGCCCTTGGCATTTTGACTATGAATCCAGCTACCGCCAACTGATCCAACAATTCAATACCAAAGACCTATCGGGATTTGGCTGTGAGGCACTAACGGCAGCAGTGGCATCGGCTGGTGCACTATTGCAATACGCGAAGGATACACAGCGCTCTGCGTTACCACACATTCAATCGATCACGGTCGAACACAAAGACGATTCCGTACTGATTGACGGCGCCACTCGACGCAATTTGGAAATCGACGTTAATCTTGGTGGCGGCACAAGCAACACACTGATCAGTGTATTGGATGAATGCGCCACTCCTATGGGCAGTCGTTTGCTAAAACGCTGGTTACACACGCCAATAAGAGACCTTGATGAGATTCAAGCTCGCCAGCAGGCTGTTGGCGAATTGAAAAACCAACATTTATACAGCACATTAGAAAGTCCTCTTAAAAAAATTGGTGACCTTGAACGTATTCTGTCGCGCGTAGCTCTTCGATCCGCCCGTCCACGTGATTTACTCAGGTTGAGGTTGGCTTTAGAAGCCGTGCCAGAAATTAATCAGCTTCTTGCCCCAGCGCAAGCTGAGCGACTAGCGCAGTTAAACGCTCGTATTATTGCTCAACCCGACATGACCAACACACTCATCCGCGCTCTGGTGGAAAACCCACCTTCAGTGGTACGTGATGGTGGCGTTTTTGCTAAAGGTTATGACGAAGAATTAGATGAACTACTGTCTCTTTCTACCAACGCCACCGACTATCTAGCTGAAATGGAACGCAGCGAAAAAGAACGCACCGGAATCAGCTCTCTCAAAGTGGGTTTCAATCGGGTTCATGGCTACTACATTGAAATTAGTCGTTTACATTCAGACCAAGCACCTGTGGAATACATTCGTCGCCAAACACTAAAAAATGCAGAACGCTTCATTACGCCTGAACTAAAAACCTTCGAAGACAAAGCATTAAGTGCCAAATCAAAATCCCTTGCGCGTGAAAAAGAACTATACGAAGACCTGCTCGACCAGCTAAATGGATCACTTACTGAATTACAAACGACAAGCCAAGCATTGGCTCAAGTAGATGTCCTAAACACCTTTAGTGAACGTGCAGACACCTTGAACCTAGCTTGCCCAGAACTGCACAACCGTGGCGGCATTCAGATCCAAGGTGGTCGTCATCCTGTGGTTGAAGCGGTTATTTCAGATCCTTTTGTTCCAAATGATTTGGACATGCATGAAAAGCGCTCCCTGTTGATGATCACAGGTCCTAACATGGGCGGTAAATCGACCTATATGCGACAAATTGCCTTGATTGCTCTTTTAGCACACACAGGATCTTTTGTTCCCGCTGAAAGCGCTTCGATCTCTGTGGTTGATCGTATTTTCACCCGTATGGGCTCTTCAGATGACTTGGCAGGTGGCCGCTCTACCTTTATGGTAGAAATGACAGAAACTGCCAACATCCTCAACAATGCTAGCAAACAGAGCTTGGTATTAATGGATGAAGTAGGTCGCGGCACCAGTACCTTCGACGGTTTATCGCTTGCATGGGCGGCCGTTGACTATCTTGCTAATCACTTAAAGTGCTACGTACTATTTGCCACACATTACTTCGAATTAACGACACTAGCAGAACAACTCGACAATGCCGCTAACGTTCACTTAACAGCAACCGAGTATGAAGATGAAATCGTCTTTCTTCATAAAGTTCATCCAGGGCCAGCAAGTCAATCGTATGGCTTACAAGTTGCGCAGCTCGCAGGTGTTCCGAGAAACGTCATCAGCCATGCAAAACAAAGGCTCATTCAACTAGAAGTCACCACGGGCGTAGATACCGAGACGACTCCTGAGATAACGCCACAGGTAAAAGTAAAAGAAACTAAGGCCGCTTATTCACCACTGCAACCGGATCTATTTGCCCAAGCTGATCAAAACGCATTGAAAGAAGCGCTAAGTGAATTAGACCTAGATAACATGACACCGCAACAAGCCATTAACGAATTGTATCGGTTGAAATCTGAATTTTGAGAAAAGTTTGAATAAGCTAAGATCAGATAAATGTAGAGGATAAGCGATTGCTGCTTGATGCAACACCGCCTATGCCTCTAAAATAGCGCATAATTATACTTAATAGCTTGTAAGGAGAAGTCGAATGGCTTTCATCGTTACCGATAACTGCATTCGCTGTAAATACACTGACTGCGTTGAAGTCTGCCCTGTAGACTGTTTTTACGAAGGCCCTAATTTTTTGGTCATCAATCCCGATGAGTGTATTGATTGCGCTCTCTGCGAACCTGAATGTCCAGCAAATGCCATTTTTTCTGAAGATGAGCTTCCTGAAGATCAAGAAGTTTTTGTTGAGTTGAATCAGGATCTTGCTTTGATTTGGCCAAACATTGCAGAAAAGAAAGAAGCAATGCCTGATGCAGCAACCTGGGATGGCGTTGAAGACAAACTTGAATACTTAGAACGTTAATAATTCATTTTATTATTAACCATATAAAAGCGGCATTTATGTCGCTTTTTTTATTTCAAAAACACAGAGAAATACGGTAAAAACTCAAGCACAAAAAAAGGGCGGCCTAAGCCACCCATTATCGCTTTACATCCTGTTAAACGACTCATCCATTGAGTTAACATCCATACTCACTTCATCCTGAAGCGACCAACTATTCCATGTTAATTTAACACATTCCATTGGGCTATTATCAAATCCGTTTAGCCCATTAATAGTTAAGAACATCCTAACTCTTGCCATTTATTCACTTAGCGTCCTACTAAGTGTACTTCCTGTGTCATTCTTCCTTGAATTCCCTTTGGATGCATTCAATTTACCATTAAATAAGGAAATAACAAGTAAGAGGAAGAACAGAGAGCCATGTGCTTTATCTTTAAATATCATAAAGATAGCGCTTTATTTGTGTTTTTTAGGGTCTTTTACTACATAACAAAAGGAAAATCCCTACAGCATTGTCAGATTTGGCTTACAAAAAAATTAAATATAAGTAACAAAATCATCAGCCCATTTAATCGCATCAAGATAGGTTTGAGAGAGACCATTCTGATCCTCATTATCTATGACCTTTTGCTCAGATCCATAATGCTCAACAAAATCTAAGGTTTTTCCTACACGACCAGAGCGATGGACAATAGCATTGATAAACTCATTAGGGAGTGGTAATTCACTTAATACCTCATCCAATTGAGCACCAACACACACCCCCATCATAGACAACATACCCGCCAAGAAATATTTATCCGCGTTGTCATAACCGCGATGCTTTGCCAGCAACTCAGCATGCTTAGCGCGGATCATAATACTTTGCAAAAGCACATGACGATCGCCAGTCATTTCTGACATTAATAAAAGATTAATCAGCGCTTTAAGCTTTTCTGTTCCGATCAAAGTAATGGCAAGACGAACAGTATCAATAGAAGCAACCAACCCTGTTATAGGGGAATTTAGAAAACGCAGTAATTTATGAACCAAGCCAGCATCTTGACTCACAAGTCGCTCTAGCTCATCCACACTTTGGTTTGAGGTTTGTAGTAAAGCTGCCATAAGCTGAAGCAAGACCATACTATTTACTCTTGATGATTTGCTTGAGACTATTTCAGGCTTTTCAAAAAAATACCCTTGGAAGCATTCGATCCCTAATAGACGACAAAACTGATATTCTTCCCATGTTTCCACTTTCTCAGCAACAATCTTAATATCAAAACCACGCAAGGCTTCTACTTGCTGATAAAAACCATCTTGACCTAACGCCAAAATATCTAATTTTATGTAATCCGCTAACTCAATGAATGGGACTAACTTGATATCAAATATAAAGTCGTCCAAGGCAAGGGTATAACCCGCTTTTTTCCAGCGACGTAATGCCGCCAACAGGATAGGGTCAAACCCTGAGTCCTCTAATACCTCAATCACAACCGTTTTTGGATCAAGCGGCACACCACTGGGGTTGAGCAAATAAGCTCTAGAGAAATTAATGAAGGCTTTCTTAGTTCCGACTAAATTCGACAGTCCCAATTCAAACAAAGTAGCAGCAATCACTTGTGCCGTTGCACCTACAGCATCAGGGAACTCTGCATCTAATGCATCGTTCGATTTACGGTAAAGTAACTCGTATCCCATTGGCGCAAGGGTCGTATCAACAATGGGTTGCCTAGCCAACACCACCGTACTGTGAATCTGATCTAAAGGGCTGTCCATGTCTTTTACTTCTCTCCTTTCAATAAATAACTTTCTTAATCTGTGCCCAGTTCACTGAAAATTGCCATTGGGCATAGACGATAAACTTGTTAACATGAGCGTCTATATAATGCAAAAAATTCTGTGGGGACAACAATGCCAGCATATCGCTCAAAAACAACTACTTCAGGTCGTAATATGGCCGGCGCGCGTGCTTTATGGCGCGCAACTGGTATGAAAGACGATGACTTTCATAAACCAATTATTGCCGTCGCAAACTCTTTTACTCAGTTTGTGCCAGGTCACGTACATCTTAAAGACCTTGGCCAGCTCGTTTGTCGAGAAATCGAAGAAGCTGGCGGCGTAGCCAAAGAATTCAATACTATAGCCGTCGATGATGGCATTGCAATGGGCCACGACGGTATGCTTTACAGCTTACCTTCTCGCGACTTAATTGCCGACTCAGTTGAATACATGGTTAATGCCCACTGTGCCGATGCGTTAGTTTGTATCTCCAACTGTGACAAAATCACCCCTGGAATGCTAATGGCTGCAATGCGCCTAAACATCCCAGTAATTTTTGTCTCCGGTGGTCCAATGGAAGCCGGTAAAACCAAATTATCAGAAAACAAACTGGATTTGGTTGATGCCATGGTAATTGCAGCAGACCCTACCGCTTCAGACGAAAAAGTCGAAGAATACGAGCGTTCTGCCTGCCCAACCTGTGGTTCTTGTTCTGGCATGTTTACCGCCAACTCAATGAACTGTTTAACCGAAGCCCTTGGCTTAAGCTTACCAGGTAACGGCACAACCCTTGCTACTCACTCTGACCGTCACCGCCTATTCCTAGAAGCAGGCCGTCGCATTGTTGATATCACCAAACGCTTCTACGACAACGATGAGCCACAATGGGCGCCTCGTGCTATTGCGACTTTTGAAGCCTTTGAAAACGCCATGACACTCGACATTGCCATGGGCGGATCGACCAATACGATTCTTCACTTATTGGCGCTTGCCCGTGAAGCGGAAGTCGATTTTACCATGGAAGACATCGACCGCTTGTCGCGTCGTGTTCCTCAGCTATGTAAAGTGGCACCAAACTCTCCTAAATACCACGTAGAAGACGTGCATCGTGCCGGCGGCATTTTTGCCTTGTTAGGCGAGCTCGATCGCGCAGGGCTGTTGCATAACCAATGTCACACGGTTCATTCTGACACTCTACTTGAAGCATTAAAAACGTGGGATATCATGCGCTCTCCAACGCCTGAAGTCATCGAGTTTTACAAAGCAGGTCCTGCAGGCATACCAACACAAACAGCTTTTAGTCAGTCTACTCGTTGGCCATCACTGGATGGCGATCGCGCTGAAGGCTGTATCCGCTCTCTTGAGCACGCTTTTTCGCTGGAAGGCGGTTTGGCCGTGCTTTACGGTAACATCGCGCTAGATGGTTGCGTAGTGAAAAGTGCCGGTGTTGACGAGTCATGCCTTGTATTTGAAGGTCCTGCCCACATCACCGAATCTCAAGATGAAGCGGTTAAAAATATCCTTGATGACAAAGTAAAATCAGGCGAAGTGGTTATCGTACGCTACGAAGGACCTAAAGGCGGTCCGGGTATGCAAGAAATGCTCTACCCAACGTCTTACATTAAATCAAAAGGTTTAGGCAAAGCTTGTGCACTATTAACCGATGGTCGCTTCTCTGGCGGTACGTCTGGTTTGTCTATCGGGCATGTTTCACCAGAAGCCGCTGCCGGTGGCGCTATTGGTTTGGTAGAGAGCGGCGACATTATTCGTATCGACATTCCAAACCGCACGATCAACGTTCTTCTTAGCGATGAAGAACTGCAAACACGTCGTGATACAATGAATGCTAAAGGTGCTGATGCTTGGAAGCCTGTTGAAGAACGTCCTCGTAAAGTCTCCACATCATTAAAAGTGTATGCTCATTTTGCGACCAGTGCCGATAAAGGCGCGGTGCGTGATCTTGATCTGCTTAAATAATTAATAAAAGAACCCAAAAGGCCGCATAGCGTCATTTAGGCGCCGCGGCCTTTTTTCATTGGATACAGGAAACGACATGCTTAGCTATCGCCATATTTATCACGCTGGCAATCACGCGGATATTTTGAAACACATTACCGTCAGTGAGATCTGCAAACATCTAATTAAAAAGGATGCGCCTTTTTTCTATCTAGATACGCACGCAGGCATTGGTCAATATCCTCTGGATTCAGCTCAAGCACAAAAGAACAAAGAATTCCAAAGCGGCATTGCGCGCTTACTCGAAGAAGACGACTTGCCTGAAGCAATCGAATCACTACTCGACATCGTTCGAGAGATGAACCCAGATAACAAGTTGGCCTTTTATCCGGGCAGCCCAAAAATTGTCGACTATTACGTTCGCCAGAAAGACAAACTTCACCTTTGTGAATTGCACCCAAACGACTACCCTATTCTAGCCGCCTTATTTCCGAATAAGCGCAAAGCCAACGTGGTCAAAGACAATGGCTTTGACACGGTAAAATCCATGCTACCACCACCTCAAAAGCGCGGTTTTGTCCTTATGGACCCGCCCTATGAAGTGAAAAAAGATTATCAATATGTTGTTCAGGCATTACAGGATGGGTACAAACGCTTCCCTCAAGGCACTTACGCAATCTGGTATCCTGTACTAGGCCGACAGCAGGCTAATGAGCTACTCAGAGCCGTACAAGCAACAAAAATTCGCAATATTTTGTTACTAGAAATGAACATCAGAGACACTGAAAAAGAACGCGGCATGGCTGGCAGCGGTATGATTATTGTCAACCCTCCGTGGACTTTAGAAAAAGAAGCCAATGAGTTCCTTCCCGTTTTGACTGAGCTGTTAGCGGAAGATGACCAATCCAGCTATCAAGTAAACTGGATTACCCCAGAATAAATTGTTTAAAAGGAACGACGCAATGAAAACCGCGAAAAACCCTTTTGAGTTGGCTTTCGAACACATGCCAACTCCAGCGTTCATTATAGAAACCGAAACAGGGAAGCTGCATTCTGTTAACAGAGGTTTTGCTCTGTTTTTTGAAAGCTTTAATGCAAAGCCTAGCGACTCTTGGATGACGCTCAGCGAAGAAGCCAATAGTCTCAAAGATTGGCAGATATTATGTGAAAAAATTCAAAACGGGCAAATAGACCGTTGTGAAAATCTGCTTCGTATTGGTAAAAAGCTGGTCAATACACAACTAGAATTTCACCCAATGGGAGAATACATTCTAGCCTGCGTTTACAACACAGATCACATGGATTTGGTCGACGCAGAAAATACATTACTTAAATTTGCGTTAACCGAATCTTCGGCAGGCTTGTGGATTTGGGAAACCGACTCTGACCTAATTTCTTGTTCAAAGTCGATCGCAGTCTTACTTGGCCTGCCACAAGATAAAACACCACGTTCGACGCAGGAATGGCACTCACTCGTTCACCCTGATGATGTAAAAAATCTGGATCGGGTTGTTACTGAGCATGTTGAACATCGTCAAAGTTACTACGAAGCAGAGTATCGCATTCGCAAATCTGATAATGAGTACATGTGGGTCAAAGAGCGTGGTAGAACTTATACCAAAAACATCGATGGCAGCATCAAGAAAGTCATTGGTTTTTTCGAAGACATTAGCTCACAGAAAGCGCTTGAAGAACATTTACGCAATCAAGCCACTTTTGACGAACTCACCGGTTTATTAAACCGTGGGGCGGCATTAACTCATTTTAAAAAACAACTCGGACTTGCCAAACGCCAATACACGCCATTAACAATGGCAAAAATAAATCTTGATGCGACGGGGCGATTGCCCGAATTACCAATGGAAATTCGTAACTTAGCTATCCAAACATCTGCTCGCCACGTTTATAAAAACATGAGAGAGGCCGATGTACTTGCTAGAGTCGAGCCAGACAAGCTACTCCTTCTTTTACCTAATACCAGCGTTAAAGATGCCCAAGTTTTATTGCAAAATATGATTGACCCAACCGAAGATGAAATGAAGGCGCTGATCGATGGAAAGTCTGACCCGCTCGATTTTTGCGTTGGTATTGCCGCCTTCCCTGAAGATGGTGAAACTATTGAAGAATTAGCACAAAGTGCCAATGAAGCGCTAGAAGCCGGCAAACAAAAAAGTCTACGCATCGTTATAAACTGATCTCGTTTAGATAAAAAAGGCGTTTGATTCCTCAATGAAGCTCCCAATATTAAAGGAGATTCAAACGAGAGAATCAAACGCCTTTTTATGCACTGCCAATAGTAGCGCTACAACGCATTAGAATAACGCACCAAAACTTAAACTTGGCCGCTTTCCCCTTCTTCGATACTACGCTCAATAATAGGTGAAATAGTCATCCCTTGAACCACAATAGAAAAAATCACCACAACATACGTCATCATGACCATTAGCGTATGGTAATCAACGCCATTTACGATCAATTTCCCATGTGGAATGGAGGCTGCCATGGCCAAAGCCAAGCCACCGCGTAATCCACCCCATGTCAGAATTTTAATTGAATGCGCGTCGTATTTACGGAAGCGACGAAAGCCAAGGTAAGGTATAGAAACACTGATAAAACGTGCCAGTAAAACTAATGGAACCATCATCAGCCCTAGCGCTGCTTCTGTCCAAGTTACTGGAAGAACGACTAGTAACAGGCCAATTAGAATAAATAACAAAGAATTTAGAAACGCATCAACGGTATGCCAAAAGTGCGAAAGCGTCTCCTGACTATGCTCAGAGAAGCCGACAGTACGTGTCACGTTCCCTATAAAGATACCACTTACTACCATAGCCAAAGGCCCAGAAATATCCAACAAGTTAGCTAACGCATAACCTGCGCTCGGGATACACAAGGTGATCAATAATTCGATACTACTGTCATTACTACGGCAAATTAACCAATGCGCTACGAGAGCAAGTACCACACCAAAAATAATACCACCCACAGCATCGACTAGAAATAATTCAGCAACACCGCCAAAACTAGGCTCTTGACCGGTAAAAATCAAAGCGAATATTGTTGAGAAAACAACCAAACCAACACCATCGTTAAATAACGACTCGCCTTCTACTTGTACTGATATTTTATCTGGCGCATTCATTTTTTTGATGATAGCCAGAACTGCGATAGGGTCAGTCGGGCTAATTAAAGCACCAAAAAGCATGCAATAAATAAGAGGTAGATCCCAGCCACACAACGCCAATGCCCAGTAGCTGAAGTAACCAATAATGATGGTGGAAATTAGCGTCGAGCCTAATGCCATAATGGCAATTTCCCAACGTTGATTTCGTAACAGCTTAAGGTCGATCTCTAATGCGCCAGCGAAAAGAAGAAAACCTAACATCCCCTTTAAGAGCAACATATTAAAGTTAAGCCCATCTACCGCCTGTGCGATAGAGGCCGTAATACCACCACCAGAGACCGAGGCTAATATCATCAGCAAAAGAGAAATAACGACCGACCCCGTTGTAATCGCAATAGTCGTTTGCAGCTTCAGGATGTATTGGTTAGTGAAGGCGATAAAAATCGCTACCACTGATAATAAACAGAGGAAATACCAAGAGTTCATTTTTTCTCCAAATTAATAAGACATTATTTTAAAACTGAAACGGTTAAGGATGGCACCCTGAACGAATACCATCCTAGAATCTGAAATACGTAGGCTTAGGTTTAAGGCAAACGCTAAGCTCAAGTTTTTAGTTTTATGCTTTCCCAGCTCTCTGAAAAAGCACAAAGTAAAATGAGGCGATTAAACTAAAAACAACAAAAGAAAAAGGCAGTAAAAACGTAAACAACAGAAAGTGCTTTTAGCCATTCTTATGAGACATCGATCTGCATAATTTTCTAAATATTATTGCACTAATACACATTTTGTATGTCCAATAAAAAAACGTTTTTAAGGCGGGTAATTATCGCAAGAAGAGAAATAAATTTCTTCTATTATTTTGCACTGGTTCTTTGATATACCGAAAAACGATAATCATAAGGGTTAGGACCTTCTGCTGCAAATGCTTCTTCAGCGAGCAGCGTAAAAGATGGCCATTCCACTTCTGGAAAATACGCATCGCCATTAATCTGCGCATCAACATGAGTCACATATAAACGATCAGCTTTCTCCAATGCTAATTGATATATTTGGGCACCGCCTATTACCATTACCTCTTCTTGCCCATTAACCAAACAAATATCTTCACCCAATGAAATCGCTGCGTCTAGCGAAGTCACCACATCAATACCATCAGCTTGATAATCTCGGTCTCTAGTAATCACTATATTTCGACGCCCCGGTAATGGCTTACCAATAGACTCAAACGTCTTACGCCCCATAACAATAGGCTTGCCCATCGTTGCTTGTTTGAAGTATTTAAGATCATTAGGAAGATGCCAAGGTAATGAGTTATTGATCCCGATGACTCGGTTGGCTGACATGGCAACAATTAAAGACAACATAGAATAAACCTTAGAGTAAGCCCCCTAGAGATTCCGTAAATACGGCACCTTAGGTAGGGGTTCTGATATAATCGATGAAAACTATTATACTCATGGCAGCCCATAATGCATTTTTAAAAAAGACTTAAGTCGCTGCCAGACAATAAATACAGGGCTCTCTTCATGAAACAATATTTAGACCTTTGCCAGCGTATCGTTGATGAAGGCGTATGGGTAGAAAACGAACGTACAGGTAAGCGCTGCTTAACAGTAATTAACGCGGACCTAACTTATGATGTAAACAAGGGTGAATTCCCACTTGTTACAACTCGGAAAAGTTATTGGAAGTCGGCCATTGCGGAAATCCTTGGCTATTTAAGAGGCTATGATAATGCCGCTGATTTTCGAGCACTGGGCACCAAAACATGGGATGCCAATGCCAATGACAACGCCGTCTGGCTAAATAACCCATACCGTAAAGGCAAAGACGATATGGGGTTATGCTATGGCGCCATTGGCCGTGCATTCCCTAAGCCAGACGGTGGTCACATTGATCTACTTAAACAAATCATTGATGATTTAACCAAGGGAGTGGATAACCGCGGAGAGATCCTTACTTTTTATCATCCAGGGGCATTCCATATGGCCTGCCTTCGTCCCTGCTTGTACAGCCATCACTTCTCTTTGCTTGGTGATACACTTTATTTAAATAGCACACAACGCAGCTGTGACGTGCCATTAGGATTAAATTTCAACATGGTTCAAGTCTATGTGCTACTCGCAATTGTGGCGCAAATTACTGGACACAAAGCAGGCCAAGCCTTCCATAAAATAGTCAATGCTCACATTTATGAAGACCAACTTGAACTGATGCGTGACGTGCAATTAAAACGCCAGCCATATGCTTTACCAACACTAAAGATTAACCCAAACATCAAATCTTTAAAGGACATTGAAACCTGGGTAACAATGGATGATTTCTCTATTGAGGGATACGAATTCCACGAACCGATTGCTTACCCATTCTCCGTCTAGCTAAACGTTTCACATCACTGACACAAGACACTTTCTAGCGACACTAAACACAAAAAAGCCAGTTCTCAAATAACTGGCTTTTTTGATGCGATTCTTATTTAGTCGCCCTTTATTAACGAGGGAGCTTATGTTTTTAGGGGCTTATGTCTTCGGGTACTTTTTCATTTTAAAGCCAAATACAATCAGCATAATACCAATAATCACCATAGGCAGAGAAAGCACTTGCCCTTCTGTTACCCAACCAAAAGCTAAATAACCAATTTGCGGATCCGGCTCACGAACAAATTCAGACATAATTCGAAACACGCCGTAGCATAGTAAAAACAATCCTGACACACAGTATCTAGGCTTACTCTTTTTCGAAAAGAACCATAGGATACAAAACAATGCGACGCCTTCTAAGGCGAATTGATAAAGCTGCGATGGATGACGAGCGAGTTGCAGAGGGTCTTTTGGAAAAACCATTGCCCATGGCACATCGGTCGGCTTCCCCCATAACTCACCGTTAATGAAATTACCTATACGCCCAGCACCTAAACCAATTGGAACAAATGGTGCGGCGAAATCAGTCACATCAATTAAATGTTTATTGTAGCGCCGCGCAAATACTGCAAGCGCGACAATAACCCCGATCAAGCCACCATGAAACGACATACCACCGTCCCAGATTTTGAACATGACCAGTGGGTGCTCAATAAAAACAGGAAACTGGTAAAAAAGAATATAACCAATACGGCCACCTAATATGACCCCCAGCGCACCATAGAAAATCATGTCGCTGACCATTTCTTGAGTCCATAAACTATTAGACTTTTTAGCTCGATAGGCACCTAAAAAATACGCACCGGCAAAACCAATTAAATACATAATACCGTACCAATGTACGGAAAGCGGCCCTATTGAAATCGCGATAGGATCAATCGCTGGATAAGCTATCATAACGGTAAGAACAACCTCTGAGGCGGATTTTAATTCACTGTTGTCGTTTTGGAAGGACGAACTAAACGTTCAATATTTGCTTCACGCATTAACCTAGTCATTGTTTGTGTTACAGCATCGGCATGCGCTAAATGGATCACTTGATCTAACATATTTTGAGCCTGTTCCATCGAGATATTTCGAATCACAGCCTTCACTTTGGGTAAGCTGGTAGAGCTCATAGACAAAACATCGTAACCCATCGCCATAAGAATAATAGCCCCCATTGGATCGCCTGCCATTTCACCACAGACACTGAGGTTTATCCCCTCGTTTTTCACTTGTTTTACAATAGAATGCAAAGCACGTAAAACGGAAGGATGGAAACAATTGTATAAATCAGCAACACGAGGATTATTACGATCCACAGCCAACAGATATTGCGTTAAGTCATTACTACCAACAGACATAAAGTCCACCAGCGCAGCCAGTTCTTTCACTTGATAAACCGCGGCTGGAATTTCTATCATCACACCCACTTGAGGCATTTTTACATCATAACCTTCTTCTTTTACCTCAGCATAGGCGCGGCGAATTAACGCTAAGGCATCTTCTACTTCTGCGACATTTGAAATCATTGGTAACATAATTTTTAGATTATGAAGACCGGCACTGGCTTTGATCATCGCTCGAATCTGCGCCATGAAAATTTCTAAGTGATCAAGCGTAACCCGGATACCACGCCAGCCAAGAAATGGATTGGCCTCAGCAATAGGAAAATACGGTAACGCTTTATCACCACCAATATCTAGAGTTCGCACTGTCACAGGAGCTGGTGCAAAACCTTCAAGTTGCTGGCGATATATATACTCTTGCTCTGCTTCTGTTGGAAAACGGTCCCGCACCATAAAAGGCACTTCTGTACGGTAAAGACCAATACCTTCTGCACCTCGATCCAATGAACGAGCGATATCCGCAGTTAAACCAGTATTTACAAACAAGGATAAACGATAACCATCTGTTGTTTCACAGGGAAGATCCCTAAGCGTTTCGTACTCTTCTTCTAACTGACGCTCTTCATCAACAATCTGTTTATAGTTCTGCGTTAAGCTTTCAGAAGGGTAAGTAAATACTTGCCCTAAGTAACCATCAACAATTAAATCGACTTTGTCTAATTGCGCATAAGGTAAATCTAGCGCCCCCATTACCGTAGGAATCCCCATAGCACGTGCCAAAATGGCAACATGGGAATTACTCGAACCCATTACAGAGACTAGGCCCTTGATTTTATCAATAGGAATTTCACCTAGCATAGAAGCCGTTAACTCTTCACCAATGACAATACCGGGTTCGCTAAAGCGTTCAGCTAAATTAGGGGCTTTTTCTTGAAGATGAGAAAGAATTCGGCGACCTAAATCTCGAATATCAGTGGCTCGCTCTCGTAAGTAAGGGTCGTCCATTTTATTAAAATGAGCGATATGGGCTTGAATAACTTTTCTAATTGCACCTTGCGCCCAATTACCTTTCTTAATCTTCTTCTCGACCTCAACAACCAGCGAGTTATCATTCAGAATTTTTAGATAGACATCAAACAAAGCCTTTTCATCGGTCGATAAATGCTGACTAAGACGGTCACTTGCTCGCCGAATATCGTCTCGGACGGCTTCAAGCGCTTGATGAAAATCTATAATTTCAGAAGCGCTATCAGTAATGACACGATCTGGAATAACATCTAAATCCGCCAGCGGATAGACCACGACACCACGACCAAGCGCAACACCTGAACTGCCAGACACCCCTTTGTAACGAAAATCTGAGCCGACTTGAACAGAGTTCACACTAAGACTCGTCATTGCACCCGTTGCTTCCGCATGAGCAATAACACCCGCTAGCTGCGCAGAAAGTGTAATGAGAAAAGCTTCTTCACCTTCATCAAAACGACGCTTATCTTCATGCTGAACAACCAATACACCCAACACTTGGCGATGATGGATAATAGGAACACCCAAAAATGAACGATACCGCTCTTCTCCCGTGCCATTAAGATAATGGAACGAGGGATGAATATGGGCATCTTCCAAATTTACAGGCTCAGCACGTCGACCGACTAAACTAACGAGCCCTTCATCAGACTTTAGACTAGCGCTTCCGGCAACACCTGCGTTTAAGCCACGCGTCGCCATCAAAACGTATTCACTTGTATTAGGGTCTACTAAGTAAATAGAACAGACTTCTGCTCGCATAGCTCTTCGCACACGACGAACAATAATGTCCAACGCGACAGGCAAAGACTGCGCTGCAGTCACTTCTTGAGTAATACGTCTGAGCAAACTTAGCATCGTTCTCCTTACACCCTAAGTAATATAAATTTAAAGAGTCGCTTTTATTATGTGTTCTAATTTTCGGTGTGCATTTGGAATCAGTTCTTTTAATGCGCGGCGATAAACATCCTTCTTAAACGCCACAACCTGGCCAAGCGGGTACCAATAACTCACCCATCTCCAACCATCAAACTCAGGGCAATCTGTTGAATCCACGCACACACAAGCATCTGCACAACGAATGGACAGCAAAAACCACTTCTGTTTTTGCCCGATACACAAAGGCTTGCTGTTATGTCTTAACATGCGTTTGGGAAGTCGGTAACGTAACCATCCTCGGGTTTTCCCCACGATTTCTACCTGATGAGGTTCCAACCCCACTTCTTCCTTCAATTCTCTATACAAAGCATCTTCAGGAGTTTCATCAGGTTTAATACCGCCTTGGGGAAATTGCCATGCATTTTGTCCCACACGCCTTGCCCAAAGAAGTTGGCCACGCTCGTTCATCAGTATGATGCCCACATTCGGCCTATATCCGTCTGCATCAATCACGAGCTATCACCTTTTAACATAAGAATAAATTATTTTCATTGTTCCATATTTCGCCTTCTGGCACAATTAAGACAGGTGTTATTTGTCGCTCTCATCGTTATACTTTGTATACATTAAATGAACTAAGGACTGCTTGTGACGCTCGCAATATTTGATTTAGATGGCACCTTATTAAGCGGTGACAGTGATTACGCTTGGGGTGAATTTTTAGTAGAAAAAGGATTGGTGGACACACAAGCCTATAAAGAAGCCAATGATCGCTTCTTTGAACAATACCAATCTGGCACCTTAGATATTTATGAATACATGGCGTTTAGTTTAGCGCCGCTTACTTTATTCAATAATGAAGAGCTAATAAAACTACACAACACCTTCATGGCTGAAAAAGTCGCGCCTATGATGCAAGATAAAGCAAAGGCATTGCTGAAGCATCATAAAGACCAGGGTCATTTCTTACTCATGATCACGGCGACCAATCAATTTGTCACAGGGCCCATCGCAGATGCACTGGGCATGGATCACATCATCGCACCCATTCCTGAGATTATTAATAATCGCTACACAGGAAAAACCGTCGGCGTTCCAAGCTTCCAAGAAGGCAAGGTCACTCGCTTAAATGATTGGCTAGCCGAAACGGGATACTCGATGGAAGGCAGCTACTTCTACAGTGACTCTCGTAACGACTTACCACTTTTAGAACTCGTTACTCACCCTGTTGCTGTTGACGCTGACCCAACACTGACTGAAATTGCCAAGGAACGCGACTGGCCTCATATTTCACTACGAAACTAGTCGATAACCCTCTATGTTCCATATAAAAAGCCTCTTTACTTTGAAGTAAAGAGGCTTTTTTCATTCAAAACATACCAGTAACGCGGCGCTACAGACCCATATTGTTATGGATTCGGTAGAACAATGCTTTCAAATATTCCGTTTCTTCAATCGCTGGATGAACCGGATGATCTGGCGCTTGCGTACCACGATAGATCAATTGAGAAAAACGCTCTAACTGACGGCTGTTACTGCGCACTATGTCATGTAATCGACTTGTTTCTAAGTGCATAGAGCAGGAACCCGAGACTAAAATGCCGCCTTTAGCGACCAAACGCATAGCCAGCTGATTCGCTCGATGATACGCACCTTCTCCTGCTTTAATGTCTTTACGACGTGCGATAAAAGCAGGTGGATCCATAACAACCACATCAAAACGCTGTTTTTCTTCAATCAAAGACTGCATTGCTTCAAATGCATCGCCGTGCATAAGTTCAGAACCACCTTCGTACTGGTTCAATTTAAGGTTTGCGTCCACATGGCTTAAAGCGCTTTCAGATGCATCAATAAAGGTAACATCCGTCGCACCAGCGGCCGCGGCTTGAACACCCCAACCACCAATATAAGAGAAAACATCAAGAACGCGCTTGCCATCGCAGTAATTTTGCATGGTTTTGCGGTTTTCACGATGATCATAAAACCAACCCGTTTTTTGACCATCCCAGACAGGCGCTTGAAAAAGCACATCATTTTCTTGCAAGAAAACCAATTCAGGCACTGTACCAAACGCTTCTTCAACGTATGTTTCTAGCCCTTCGATTTGGCGCATTTTGCCATCATTTTTCATTAATATAGCGGTTGGTTTGATCACATCTTGCAAAGCTTCAATGATTTCGCTTTTCAAACGCTCCATTCCTGCAGTAGAAATCTGCACCACTAATATATCGCCGAAACGATCTACAACTAGACCTGACAATCCATCTGAATCACCAAATACTAAACGGTAATACGGCCCTTTATAGGCAATTTCACGTAATGACAAAGCAATTTTAAGACGATGAACCAACGTTGATTTATTCATAACACCATCAACACTGCGGCTTACCAAACGCCCGCAGATCAAAGTGTTAGGATTAATCATTGCAATACCAATGGGCTTCCCTTGCGCCGTTTCAACAACAACCTGATCGCCTGGAGTAAACTGTTTTAATGGTGTCTTATTAGTATCTACTTCATTGCTGTAGATCCATTGATGACCCGCTCGTAGACGTCGATCAGCTTGCCCTTTTAGTCGAATAACGCTCAATTTCTTCACCCAGTGATTTTAAAAAAACCTATTATAAATGCTATACACTCAATTGCTATTAATTAAGTGTTCGTTGAATTATTTGTCTTGATTTAGACCGCGCTGCTGACAACTTACTTAAAAGTGATAAGTTTTGGAATTAGAATGTTGGAAATTAAAATACTAGCAGGAAAGCTCAAAGACTAAAGCGACATAACTTCAACCTTTGAGACTCATAGAAGGGCAACCATACAGGAAAGAAAATACTTTATGCTAACAACTGGTCCAGATCATCTTCTAATAAAAGCGCCTCACCAAGCTCATAAATAATTTTTTCAGGCAACCCTGCCGCCTTAGATACAGCTTTAGGGAAACCATCGACAACGAGCATTTCATCACGCTCATCTCTAATACAAGCATTTAAGTAACAGGCTAGATTCAAAATACACGCCAGTGGTTGCGGATTTTCTTCGCTAAATGGTCGTTTATGAAGCCTCACAGCCTCTCCTAATTCAGGAGGAAATTTCCATAAATCCATTAACGCTTTGCTAGCGTCTTGTGTTGTAAAAGTAAGTTTATCCATTTCTGCCTTGGTGCGGCTGATGTATTGAGTTTTCACCAACACTTGTATTTCTTGCGCGATATTTGGCTCAGTTAGGTGCAGTAACAAACGACCTAGATTATGAACAATCCCAGCCGTAAAAGCCTCTTCTGCATCCACTGCATCCGTTCGTTTCCCTAGCCATTGAGCGAGGAGAGCAACTCGAAAAGAGTCTCGCCAAAACTCTTTTAAATCAATACCTTCAACACTTTTTACAGAATTAGCAAAACCAGAAGCTATGACTAATGTTTTTAATTTATTCAACCCTAAAATAACTGTGGCTTCATCAATAGAGTACACTTTCCTAGACAATCCAAAGTAAGCAGAGTTAACAACGCGCAATACTTTTAATGACATCGTCTGATCATGAGCAACTTTTTTAGAAATATCGAAATAATTTGCATTGGGGTCATTAAGCAAGACAATTAACTCCCTGACAACATCAGGAACATTAGGAAGCTTATCAGTGTGCTTTAATAAATCTTGTACTTGCATAAGTCGCTGCCTTAAGCCCTATTAAAAATTGATGCCTTGAGAATAGGACTGTAATAATAAAATACACAACACTAAGGCCTAGCATTACGCACTTATTACTGAAATCCAAGCAATATTATAATTTTCTAGTTAAATACTAACGACTATAATTAATGAGTAAGATTAAGAAAAAGAAGACAAACCAGCCGCTCTGGCTACCAGTTTTTCTTTCAGTTGAGTGCTCTGATGAAAATGTGCCATACCACTATTACGAAGTTGTACAAGCAGAGGTTGCTGTGAGCCAAACAATCGCTTAAAGCCTTCCATCCCTGCGGCCATGGCAATATTGTCTAACATGCGAGCTCGTTGATAGCGACGCAACACCTTACTCGCACCAAGAGTCTCTCCGCGTCGATGCGCTTTCGCCAATACATCAACCAAGGCTTTGACATCCCCAAAGCCCAAATTAGCACCTTGGCCAGCCAAAGGGTGAATGGTATGAGCCGCATCGCCGATTAAAGCAATTCCTGCTTTGACATACTGTTTAGCATGACGCTGACGAAGGGGTATAGATTGCCTTTTTGTAGCAATATCAAGCACAGTAAAGCGATGACTAATGGCATAACCAAGTCGCTCACAAAAAGCCTGATCATCTAGCATCATCAATTGCTCTGCGTCTTTAGGCGGAACCGACCACACGATTGACACAAAATGACGATCATCAACGCTGGGCAATGGTAAAAAAGCCAAAACCCCTTCTTCACCAAAGCTTTGCCATGCGGTATTTTCATGCTCCTTATCCACCTCAATAGTTGAGACAATAGCATGATGCCCATAGTCCCATTCGATCGTATCAAAAGCGTTATGAGTTCGTAATTTTGATAATGCGCCATCTGCAGCAATAATTGCTTGCGCTTCTAGCTGTTGACCTGAGAGCAAAGTAGCCTTCACTCCAGATTCACTCAACTCATGAGTTTCTAGCTCATCAGCAAGATACAAATCAATATTAGAGGACAGTCTCATCTCTGCCATCAAGCTATCACAAAGCACGGCATTCTCGACAAGGTGCCCTAGTTCCGGCAAGTTGGTTTTACGTGCATTGAAGTCGATATAGCCTTCACCTAATCCATCCCAAACGACCATATTGTTATAGACAGCAAGTCTTTCTTTGGGGATTTTCTGCCACGCGCCAGCAGACTCTAACAACGCTTTAGATTGACAGGAAATGGCACTAACACGCGCATCATAACTCGGGGGTGTCGACAATACATAGTCGCCACTGTGCTTATCAACAAGCGCAATCCGTAATGACGAATCTGCCAGCAACAATGCCGCTAAAGACCCCACCATACCGGCACCCACTATGATCAAATCATATTGCTTTGCCATTTACTTATCCCCAACCACTAACCTTAGGTTAAACAATTTTTAATGATTTTGAGCCATAAAAGCTTCAATTTCATCAATTTCTCTTGGCAGGCCATGGGTTAAAATATAAGGGCCATCGTTGCGAATTAAAACATCATCCTCAATACGAATACCAATACCACGCCACTTCTCATCGACCGATTCATTATCTAGAGACACGTATAAACCAGGTTCTATGGTTAACACCATGCCTGATTCAAGCGGACGAGACTCTCCATTCACTCGATATGTCCCACAATCATGAACGTCTAAGCCAAGCCAATGACCGGTATTGTGCATATAAAAATCTCGATACGCTTTGCTTTCGATCAGAGTATCAACATTTCCTGTCAATAATCCTAGCGACACCAAACCTTGAGTCAAAATACGTACAGCAACGTTATGGCACGCCTCATAAGGCGCACCCACTTTTAATTCTTGTAAACCTGCCGTATGTGAGTCTAATACCACTTGGTAGAGAGCCGCTTGTGACTCAGTGAATTTGCCATTGGCTGGAAAAGTTCGCGTTATATCACCAGCATAACAACCAAACTCTGCACCGGCATCGATAAGCACTAAGTCACCATCATTAATGGTTTCATCATTTTTGATATAATGAAGAACACAGGCATTGCTGCCTGAGGCAACAATGTTGTTATACGCAGGCTGACGCGAGCCCGATTTCATAAACACATAATTTAGTTCAGCTTCCAGTTCATATTCTTTCATGCCTGGACGCACTGCTAACATTGCTTGCTTATGTGCTTCGACGCTGATTTGCGCTGCTTTTTCCATTAGCGCAATTTCTTCTTCGTCTTTGCGCAAACGCATCTCGGCAATAGCCGGAGACAAATCCATCAACTGCGTTGGCGCTACCGCGCCAGCACGCGCTCGTGCTGTGAGATTATCTCGCCACACTAATACTTGTTGGCGAAGTTTTTCATCGCCAAAAGGAAAAGCGACATTTTGTGCCCCGTCTAGCAAAAATATCGCAGCATTATCAAGTTCATCTAATGGTGCAGCGTCACAAACACCAAATGTATTCACAGCCCCCTCAACACCATAACGAAAACCATCCCACTGCTCTTTCTCTGGATCTTTCGGTAAGGTAACCAAAATAGTATCGCCGTTGCCATTAATTAAGACATAGGCACTTGGCTCAGGAAAACCCGTTAAATAAAAGAAGCTACTATTCGGTCGAAACTCATACTCACAATCATTGTTACGCGTGCAAAGATCACCTGTACGAATAATAGCAACGGTGTTTTCAGGCAAAGACTGAATCAAACGCTCACGTCGAGCTTGGTAAGTTTGACTTTCGATTTTCATGCACGCTCTCTCTTATAGTGGGTGGTGACAACCAACACAGCGATGACAGCTGAGTTGGACATAATCATTAATGCAATGAGGCTTTCTTGGTATGGTCAACATTAGGCTTAACGTCATAATGCTCTGAGTACAACATCATTGCAGACAAACGAACGTACTCAACTAATTCCGTGAGGTCCACTTCGTTGTCGTTATTGTCCTCCAATGCTCGCATATCAGCTTGCATGGCAGAAATATTGGCAAAATCTCGTAGTACTTGTTTAGTCTCATCCGTCAGATCTTTTTTCTGCCCAGACAACCCATAACCTGCTAAAAAGCCATGAGCCCATTGGGATAATGTCATTCCGCGCTCACAAAGCTCGGCATCTTCATCTGAAATGCAAGGTACAAGCGCATATTCGCCATTTTGCAATAAGATTAACGTTGCTGTGTATAACTCAACAATAGCTGCACGACTTGCGTCCTCTTTCCAACTGGTAATATCGCAAAACTCAGCGACCATGGTTAGCCAATCTTCTAACGGCAACGCGACACCTGCAGCCAAATAGCCACAAAGCTGACCATGCAGTTCAGCAGGCGATGCACTAATAGATTCGGATACAAATACATCAGCAATTAAATCAAAATCAAGCGCATCTTTTAACATTTCTGTGGACATGAAGTGTCTACCTATTTCTATTGTGTTGTCTAAATAATGGGAAGCCATAAAAACGCGGCTTAATGCTGCAAAGCAAGAAGCCGCACCTAACGGCACGGCTTCTTATCAATCGCAACACTGTCTACCTAATACATACTATATGGGGCAGTGTGAAACCGCTTTCAAGGCTAAGACTTAGCTAAGCTGCTTAAGGCCAGATTCAAGCGTTTGCAAAATCAAGGTGTTGATGGTCATTGGGCCAACGCCACCAGGAACTGGCGTGTAAGCGGCAACACGATCAACTAATGGAGCCAATTCTATATCACCAACGCCACCAGGATGATAACCCGCATCAACAACGACAGCGCCATCCTTGATCCATTCAGCTTTAATAAATTCTGGCTTACCAACGGCACCCACAATCACATCTGCTTGCTTAATCAGATCAGGAAGATTTTGCGTACGAGAATGACAAATCGTCACGGTCGCATTGGCATTAAGCATCATCATAGCCATCGGTTTACCCAAAATTGGGCTACGACCAACGACGACAACATGCTTGCCTTCTAAAGCCACATCATACGCGTCTAATAGACGCATAATGCCAGCAGGTGTCGCTGCACCATAAGCAGGTTCTTGCATAGCCATGCGGCCAAATCCAAGACAGGTCACACCATCTACATCTTTACGCGCTTCAATAGCATCAAAACAAAGACGCTCATCAATCTGAGCAGGCACCGGATGTTGTAACAAAATGCCATGAACATCTGGATTGCTATTTAAGTCATTAATGGTGCTTAACAACTCTTCTGTGGTCGTGGTATCTGGCAATTCAATCGCCATAGAATCCATACCAACACGACGACAGGCGTTGCCTTTCATTTTGACATAGGTTGCTGACGCTGGATCAGCACCGACAAGAATGGTTGCTAGAATGGGGGTTCCGCCAGTGCGCTGTTTTAACTCAGCGACTTGAGCTTGAAGGCGGGTTTCAGTGTCTTTGGCGCAAAGCTTGCCGTCAAGAACCTGTGCAGTCATGGATGGACTCCTGCATTAAATAATGTCGTGGATTGAGGGAGGGCTATTGTAACCTAAGTTAATAATAGATAGGCGCCCTCATGGTGTTTAATTCAAGAAAAACAGTCTTTAAGGCTAAGCTGGCTCTAAATAATCGACCATTAACTGAAGGTTTTTCTGACCTCTAAATTCATTAATATCAAGCTTGTAAACTAGACGAATCTTCGCGCAAGATTCATTTGGCCATTTTTCCAAATCGACAAAAAAGCAAATCGCGTCAAGCAATAAACCGCTTTGCGGTTCTCTCACCATCAATTTCAGATGCTTCTCGCCCACTAGGCGTTGCTGCAATACATCGAACACACCATCAAAACAAGGTTCAGGAAAAGATTGCCCCCAAGGCCCAGATAAGCGAACTTGTTCAGCAAAGCTTAGACTGAAATCTTCAGCGGCTAAAGGCCCATCTGTCCAAATGGTAGCCTTAAGCTGATCTGGCGTTACCCACTCACTAATAATGGCATCAAACGCTAAACGAAACGCATCGTAATGAGACTCTTTAATACTCATGCCAGCCGCCATAGCATGGCCACCAAACTTACTTAATAGTTGTGGATAGCGCTTTGCTAACAAATCTAATGCATCACGAATATGGACCCCAGCAATAGAGCGCGCGGAGCCTTTCAGTTCATTTTCTCCAACACGAGCAAAAGCGATCACTGGACGATGGCATTTTTCTTTCATACGAGAAGCTAGAATCCCAATCACACCTTGGTGCCAATCGGGATCATAAAAACACATACCATTAGGCATTTCTTGATCGTCATCAAATAGAGTCGATAGCACCTCTTCGGCCTGATCTTTCATGTCTGACTCAATCGCTTTACGCTCTCGATTAAATTGATCTAATTGCTGCGCATAGCGTTGTGCCTGATGCGGGTGAACCGCTAACAAACATTCAATACCCACTGACATATCATCTAATCGACCTGCTGCATTTAGCCTAGGCCCTACGACAAAACCAAGATCTGAGGCTTTTAACCGCGTATAATCTCGTCGCCCAACTTCCAGCAACGCTAGAATACCAGGACGAGCCTGGCCAGCTTGAATACGCTTGATACCCTGCTGCACCAAAATTCGATTATTGGCGTCTAAAGACACCACATCAGCAACGGTCCCTAACGCCACTAAATCTAAATACTCCGCCATTTTTGGCTCAGGTATATGCTGCTCTTCGAACCAATTACGACACTTTAATTCAGCACGCAATGCGCTCATAACATAAAAAATCACCCCAACACCGGCCAAGTTCTTACTACTAAAACCACACTCAGGATGGTTAGGGTTAACAATCGCATCCGCCTCAGGTAACTCGTCCCCAGGCAAGTGATGGTCTGTCACCACGACTTTCATGCCGTAGGATTTCGCCGCTCGAACGCCATCTAGGCTGGCAATACCATTATCCACCGTGACCAACACATCTGGGGATTTCTCCTTTGCCACTTCGACTATTTCGGGCGTTAGGCCATAGCCAAATTCAAAACGGTTAGGCACCAAGTAATCAGGAGAAACCGCTCCCATGGCTTCTAATGCAAGAATCCCCAAGCTCGTACTAGTCGCTCCATCGGCATCAAAATCCCCAACTATCAGGATTTTTTGTTCTGCAACAATAGCGTCAGCCAGAATATTCGCGGCGGCTTGAAGCCCAAAAAGAGGGTCGGGACGTAATAACAAAGGAAGCCGATAATCCAATTCGTGCTTAGAATTCACACCTCGCGCTAAAAAAATACGTTGTAAACTCAACGGCATCTCTGCTGAAAATTGCGCTGAAACTTGTTCGTTATCCGTATGGAATGACCGACGTTCTATGTGCATATCGTTACTCAGAATCTTAAAGGGCTTACAGATTAGCTAATTAGAATAGCACAATTTATACAGCCGATTTTGGTAAAACAGCTATTCCCATAGCCTATTAAAGCTAGAAACATACTTGGTTTCTCCCGCCTTCCTTTGCTTCATAAAGCCGTCTATCGGCTACCTTTAAAGCAATATCTAGAGGGCTTTTTTCACTTAATTCTGCGACACCGAAACTAGCGGTTATATGGAGACTCTTCTTATCGTAAAGAAAATCATGCCCCTCTATGGACTTCCGGATACTTTCTACTAGCTCTAAAACTCGCTCTGATGAGTCTTCATTGATGGCAAGTAAAAACTCCTCTCCACCCCAACGCGAAGACAAACTACTGTTAGGTAATATTTTCTTTATCAACCTAGATAGTTCACTTAATACAAAGTCACCACAATCATGCCCATGAAGATCATTAACCTTTTTAAAATAATCCACATCAATCAAAATCAAATACAAACGATACGATTTAAACACGTCTAAACGCTGTAACATCCCCCTCCGATTTAGCAATCCGGTCAATAAATCTGTTTCAGCCACTTCTTTAAGTTTTTTAGATGCCATTTGTAACTCGTCATTAAAACGAGACATTGAGTACTCATAAATACTAGAAAGAAAAACAACAACAACAAATGAGGCAACTATTCTGAACTTCAAATGCTCTTCATACTGAAATGAAAAAGTAGCGATTTCAGAAGAGAAATAGAGAATTAAAATGAGGAAAAGAGTAAAGACACTTACTTCAAACAACCCTCGTTTCATTCCTTGAATAAATAAAGAAACAGAAGGAACACAAAAAATCCACACATAGCCAGTACCACTCACACCCCCGCTAAATACCAGATAAAGCATAAGAAAATAAAGTGGGTAAATAATAATAGAGCCCGACACTTTGTAATTATGAGTCGCTCTTAAATAAAACTGATTGGCAAAAAACAGCGTCGCAGAAACAAGTAACACAGCAGCAAGCTGTATATTCCCTCTAGATAAGGCAACGATACCCAGCGGAAGAGTAAAAATAATACCTACAATTGAAAATAAATTTACAATCAGTATCCGACGCGCCTGCTCTGAAAAGTTTTGCCCTGACACGCCAAAATAAAATACGTAACGGATAAAAACCTTTAAGCTTTTATTATCATTATGTTGAGAATCAGGCTGGTTAGCACCATTAAAGTCCCCCATACTTCCCTTCCTCTGCCTTGTTAAACATTGTTCGAACTTATGCATTCACCTATTAAGATAGACGAAACGACACAGAGTATCATTATTGACTACCCGTTTATTATAAAATTTAGCCGCTATGCCTATTTAACAACCAGCTGGATAAAGACGAGACAACAACACTGGCACCACGGTCTCAACACGCAAAATACGATCACCTAAATGAACCGACTCCATACCCGCTTCAAGCCATTTTTCGACTTCAAATTCGTTCCAACCACCTTCTGGTCCCAGCGCTAAAACACAGGACTCTTTAATCGCCACAGGACAAGCCTCTGCATGGTAAGGATGAGCAAGCAGACCTCTCTTACCTGCAACAATTGCAGGCAGCTGATCTTCTACAAAGGGACGAAAACGAGGAATCATGTGACAAACAGGCATAATAGTGTCTTTCGCCTGCTCCAACCCTTCCAGCAAAGACTGCTGGATCGAATCATGCTGCAGAACCGGACTCTGCCAATAGCTTTTTTCCACCTTAGCAGAGTGAATCAAATAGATTTCCTTCACCCCCATCGCACTGATGTTTTGCAAGGTACGTTTGAGCATATTAGGTCTAGGTAACGCCATGACCAACACCATGGGTAACGCTGCCGGCGGTGCAGAAGACAAGATCAATGAATGAATCTGCCCTGGATTTTCACCTTCTGGTGCCTGATAAATACCCTCTCCAATGCCACCGTTTAACAAGCCAACACGCAAGACATCGCCAGTGACGGCTTTGATGACCTTTGTTACATGCAGCTGTTGGCGTTCAGAGAGCGAATAATGTCCGCCACCTTGTTCATTTTGAGGATCAAGTAACAATAAATTCATAGAAAAAGACTAGCAGGAAAGGTAAAAGAAAAAAGCCGCCCCTCATAGAGGACCGGCTTTCTGTATCGTTAACTCGTCATCGCTTTGTTAGATGCGTTCAGCCACAAAGGATTGAACCTCGTCTAAGCTATTGTCTAACACTGTGTAAGACTCTTCACGCTCGAAAAGATCTTTCATGTGCTCAGGCAAACTTGGAGTCTGACAACCGGCCTTTTCAACCGCTTCGGGGAATTTCACCGGGTGCGCTGTTGCCAAGGTGATCATAGGCACGGATTTGTCTTTCCAGCACTGACGCGCCGCTTCCAAACCAATTGCCGTATGAGGATCAAGAAGGTACTGAGTCGAAGCAAATACATCCGCAATCACTTCACAGGTCTTCTTATCATCCACTTTGTAGCTATCAAAGTTGTCTTTCACAAATGACCAAGCTTGGTCATTAAGCGACACATCGCCGTTATTAAAACGCGCCATCAAATCATCAATCGCAGCGCCATCACGACCATGAGCATCAAATAACAAGCGCTCAAAATTACTCGATACCATGATGTCCATACTTGGAGACAAGGTAACGTTTAGAGATTGACGACTCATGTCATTTTCTGTAATCACACGATGCAAGATGTCATTTTGGTTAGTCGCCACGACAAGCTGATCAATCGGCAAGCCCATTTTCTTAGCAAGATAGCCTGCGAAAATATCGCCAAAGTTACCCGTAGGAACAGAGAAAGATACTTTACGATGCGGCGCACCAACAGCTAAAGCAGAAGAGAAGTAGTAAACGATTTGAGCCATGATACGCGCCCAGTTAATCGAGTTTACCGCGCCTAACTTGGCGCCTTTCAAGAAAGACTGATCTGCAAAGCTGGATTTCACCATCCCTTGGCAATCATCAAAATTGCCTTTCACCGCGATATTGAAAACGTTGTCGTCAATCACTGTCGTCATTTGACGACGCTGCACTTCGGACACACGCTCAAAAGGATGTAGGATGAAAATATCTAAATGCTCAGAGTGGCGACAACCTTCAATGGCTGCCGAGCCAGTATCGCCTGATGTCGCACCAAGAATAACCAGCTTTTCTTTGCGTTCGGATAGCACATAGTCCATTAAACGACCCAGCAGCTGTAGTGCAAAGTCTTTAAACGCTAGGGTTGGTCCACGGAATAACTCAAGTATCCATTCGTTATTACCAACTTGAACCATAGGTGCAACAGACACATGATTAAAACTTGCATAAGCATCATCAATCATGTTTTTAAACGCATCCGCCGGAATATCACCTTCAACAAAAGGCCACATTATCTTAAACGCAAGTTCTTGATAACTAAGATTTGCCCAAGAAGCGATCTCTTCTTTACTGTAATGAGGCAAGGTTTCTGGCACATACAAACCGCCATCATTCGCCAAACCAGCCAATAGCACGTCACCAAAAGACAACGCTGGCGCTTTACCTCGAGTAGAAATATATTTCATTGTTGTCTCTCCTTAAGCCAATGTTTCAACACGAATACGTTGCACAGTACCCGCGACATCTGGCAAGGCCTCAATTTCAGCGATCGCCGCATTCATAGAACGCTCTTTCACGTCATGAGTCATCACCACAAGTGGTACAAGGTCACTGCCTTCACGCTCGCGCTGAATCAAAGATTCAATGCTGATGCCATTTTTCGATAAGATCTGAGTAATATTTGCTAATACACCAGCACGATCTTGGATCGTCATGTTGAGGAAGAAACCACATTCAATTTCTTCAATCGGCAGAATATTTACATCGGACAAAGCGTCCGCTTGGAACGCCAAATGCGGTACTCTATTGGTAGGATCTGCCGTCAAAGTACGCGCCACATCAATTACATCAGCCACAACTGATGAGCCGGTTGGCATCGCGCCAGCACCAGCACCATAAGTCAACGTCGGCCCGACCGCGTCACCTTTTACCATGACCGCATTCATTACACCGTTTACATTGGCCAATAATTGCTTGTTAGATATCAAAGTCGGATGCACACGCAATTCAATGCCATGCTTAGTGCGATTCGCAATGCCTAAATGCTTAATGGCATAACCTAGATCACGTGCAAAAGCGACATCTTCAGAGGTAATTCGACTGATGCCTTCTGTATAAGTTTTTTCAAATTGCAGAGGAATACCAAAAGCAATAGACGCCAAAATCGTTAATTTATGAGCGGCATCAATGCCCTCTACATCAAAAGTAGGGTCCGCTTCAGCATAACCTAGCGCTTGAGCTTCTTTTAGCACGTCATCGAAATCCCGACCTTTTTCACTCATTTCAGTCAGAATAAAGTTGCCCGTACCATTAATGATGCCAGCCAACCATTCAATACGATTTGCAGATAAGCCTTCACGAAGAGATTTGATAATAGGAATGCCGCCTGCAACGGCAGCCTCAAAGGCAACAATAACGCCTTTTTCTTGTGCTCTTGCGAATATTTCATTGCCGTGTTCTGCAATGAGTGCTTTGTTAGCAGTTACCACATGTTTGCCATTTTTGATGGCGGTTAGCACGAGCTCTTTAGCGACGGATGTGCCACCAATAAGCTCAAGGACAATATCAATCTCTGGGTTATTTACGACATCAAAGATGTCGCGGGTAATGTTCACTCCGGTGGTATCACATGCATCGTTATCACGACGCATACCAACTTGCTCAACTACAATACTGCGGCCAACTCGTCGTGTAATTTCTTCTGCATTATTACGCAGAATATTAAAACTGCCAGAACCTACTGTTCCCAGCCCACAAATTCCGACTTTTACCGGTTTCAAAGCAACACCCCACAGAGATAATTTAATTTTTATACGATGTTTAATAGCAACACCTAAGCCCTGACATTATAGCGTTAGAGTGAATTAAACCCAACGAAGAATACCCTGAACAAGGCTCATGTTTAGTGGAATATTTCGCGTTTTCCCTATAAACCCAATTCTTTTGCTAATGAATCCGCAGGCAAATAACCAGGAATAAGTTTACCGTTTCCTAAAACAATACTTGGCGTGCCACGAACACCAATAGAATTGCCTAAATTGTAATCATCAGCAATGGGATTAACACACGTATTTTCAGGAACATCATTACCTTCCATTGCTTTCGTCAGCCAAGCTTTAGGGTCATCAGAACACCAAACACTGACCATCTTTTTATAGACACCAGAACCAATACCAGCACGAGGATACGCTAGATAGCGAACAGTGATACCCATCTCATTTAACTTAGGTACTTCTTTATGCAGCATCCGACAATAAGCACAATCTACATCGGTGAAAACGGTAATATGAGCTTTCTCGTCTGCTGCTTTGAAAACAATCATTTGTGATGCTGGCAGTGTTTCAATTTTAGCGAGTTTTGCTTTTTCGCTTTCATTCTCTACCGCCGCACCTTCTACACGATACATATCGCCAGCGACAAAATACTTACCATTAGCCGTTACATGCAAAGTAGGACCGTCTTTCAAGGTAACCGTGTATAGGCCGGAACCAGAATGAAGCTCAACATTTTCTATTTGATATTGGGGTAAAGCTTGCTTTATAGAAGCGCTTACTTCTGCTTTGTCAGCTAGAGTGGTTGTGGAAAATAAAGCGAGTAATGAGCTTATCATTACGAATCGAGAAAGGGGTTGAAAAAGACACTTCATTGAATACCTCAAATAAATAAGATTAATCAATATTAGGCCACAACCTTATGGGGAAGTTCCATAAAAAAAGGCGACTTGCGTCGCCTTTTTTTAACACAGAAAAATTAACGTTTAGCCAATTTCTCTTTAATACGTGCTGATTTACCAGAACGTTCGCGTAGGTAATAGATTTTAGCCTGACGCACGTCACCGCGACGTTTCACTTCAATACTTTCAACGATTGGGCTGTAAGTTTGAAATGCACGCTCAACACCGATACCGCTAGAAATTTTACGAACGGTAAATGCTGAGTTAAGACCGCGGTTACGCTTAGCAATTACAACACCTTCATAGGCCTGTAGACGCTCGCGTGAACCTTCTATAACTTTAACTTGAACGACAACAGTATCACCAGTACCGAATACTGGAATTTCTTTTGTCATCTGTTCAGCTTCAATCTGCTGAATCAGTTTAGTTTTATTACTCATGGATGTGACTCCTAATGATATGGTTTCTTGTCAGCATGAAGGTTCTTCTGTCTGACAAGCTCGCAATCCCTACTCTGCCGAGGTTGAATCTTCAGTTTCGCGAATAAACTCTTCTAACAGCAACTGCTGTTCCCTGTCCAACTCAAGGTTCTGCAGAAGGTCTGGCCGGCGCAGAAAAGTTCTTCCGAGCTTTTGCTTTAATCGCCAGCGTCTAATCGCCTCATGGTTGCCACTAAGCAGTACAGAAGGAACGGACTTATCATCCAAAACTTCCGGTCGAGTGAAATGCGGACAGTCCAACAAGCCATCAGCAAATGAATCCTCATCTGCAGAAGCCTGCTTTCCTAGCACACCAGGAACCATACGAAGTACGGCATCCATGAGCACCATCGCCGGCAACTCACCACCACTTAGAACAAAGTCACCAATGGACCATTCTTCATCAATCTCAGATTGAATCAAACGTTCATCAACGCCTTCATAACGACCTGCTACCAGAATAAATTCTGCTTGTTTAGCAAGCTGTTGCACACCTTCTTGCGTCAGCGTACGCCCTTGAGGGGATAGATAAATAACTTTTGCGTTGGGCACCAATAATTTGGCACTTGCAATCGCATCTTTGAGAGGCTGCACTTTCATGAGCATCCCTGGACCACCACCATAAGGTCGATCATCCACAGTCTTATGTCTGTCATAAGTAAAGTCACGCGGATTTATAAAATCCATCGAAACCAGACCAGACTTAATGGCTCTGCCCGTTACACCGTATTGGGTAATGGCTTGAAACATCTCCGGAAAAAGCGATATTACACCGACCTTCACTTTATGACTCCAGTTTTACGATCAAAATTCCGGATCCCAATCAACGACCATTTCCTGCTGTTCTAGATTAATATCTAAAACATAAGATCCTGGCGCATAAGGAATCAAACGTTCTTCACGATCAAAACTGCCTTCACAAGCACGGACAACAACAACATCATTCGCACCGGTTTCCATAAGCTGAGAAACCTTCCCCAAGAGGACACCCTCTTTGGTAATAACCCTCAGTCCTTCCAGTTGGCTCCAGTAATAATCACCTTCTTCCAATTCTGGTAGTTCTGCCGAATCAATATAAACGTCCATACCACAAATCTCTTTTACAAGATCTCTGTCGGTATAACCCTTAACTGACGCTACCAAACCACGACCTTGCAGACGCCCTTGGCTTAATTCAACGGTCTTCCACCCACTAGGAGTTTTCAACCACCAATGCTTGTAATCAAAGATCCCTTGCATTGGGTCGGTGTGTGAATATAACTTCACCCACCCTTTAACACCATAAACTGATGTAATGCGTCCAACCACAAGGGCTTGCTCAGGAGCGGCCGCTTGTTTTAATTCAGACATAGCACTACCTCAGTTATTAAGCGTTTTTGCCAGCATCTTTAACAAGCTGCGCAGCACGGTCAGATAGTTGAGCGCCTAGGCTAACCCAATGGTTTACACGATCTAAATCGATGCGCAAACGTTCTTCTTGACCACGAGCAACAGGGTTAAAGAAACCCAAACGCTCGATATAACGACCATCACGTGCACGACGGCTATCAGCCACGTTCAAATGATAGAATGGGCGCTTTTTAGAGCCACCACGAGAAAGACGAATAGTTACCATCTTATTGGTTCCTTATTGCTTAACGAAACGCCTCTTGCCGAGTCGATTTTTGACTCATACTACAAGAGGGCGGCATATTCTAGTCGATTAACTAGAAAAACAAAAGAGCGAATTACTCGCCCACACATTAAAAACGGCAGTTTTTTTTACTGCCGTCAATAAAAAAACAAGATATGACTAAAGTTTAGGGAAGCCACCGCCGCCTGGCATACCACCAGGCATCATTCCACCCAAACCTCGCATCATCTTTTTCATTCCACCTTTAGCGGACATTTTCTTCATCATCTTCTGCATTTGCTTATGCTGCTTCAGAAGACGATTTAAATCTTGAATCTGCAAGCCGGCGCCAACAGTAATACGTTTTTTACGAGAACCATTGATAACATCAGGATTGCGACGCTCCGCTGGCGTCATCGAATTAATCAAGGCTTCCATCTGAACAAACATTTTATCGTTCACTTTATCTTGGATATTACCTAGCTGCCCCATACCGGGAAGCTTATCCAACATGGAACTCATACCGCCCATGTTTTTCATTTGCTGAAGCTGCTCTTTAAAATCTTCTAAATCAAAGCCTTTGCCTTTCTTTAGTTTGCCAGCCAGCTTCTCGGCTTTTTCTTTATCAATTTTCTGCTCTGCTTCCTCTATTAAGGAAAGCATGTCACCCATACCGAGAATACGAGAAGCCAAACGATCAGGGTGGAAAGGTTCTAACGCGTCGGTTTTTTCACCAACACCCAAAAACTTGATCGGCTTACCGGTAATATGACGAACCGAAAGTGCAGCACCGCCACGGGCATCACCATCTGTTTTGGTCAATATCACGCCAGTCAAAGGCAATACATCACCAAAGGCCTTGGCGGTATTAGCAGCATCCTGACCTGTCATCGCATCGACAACAAACAAGGTTTCGATTGGATTCACCGCAGCATGAAGCGCCTTGATCTCAGCCATCATGTCGTCATCAATAGCCAAACGACCTGCAGTATCAACAATCAAGACATCTTTATGGGCTTTCTTAGCGTAATCGACCGCATTATTAACGATATCGATCGGCTTCTGCGAAAGATCACTAGGAATAAAGTCAACACCGACTTCAGCAGCAAGTGTTTCTAACTGTTTGATCGCAGCAGGGCGATATACATCCGCACTAACAACCGAAACAGATTTCTTCTCGCGCTCCGTAAGGTATTTTGCAAGCTTAGCGGCAGAGGTTGTTTTACCCGCCCCTTGAAGACCAGCCAACAAGATAATTGCAGGACGAGCAACACGAAGGTTCAAACCGTCGTTCGCTTCGCCCATTACTTTTTCAAGTTCTTGCTTAACAATTTTTAAGAAGACTTGGCCAGGGCTGAGGCTCTTTGTTACTTCAGTTCCTACCGCACGATCTTTAACAGCATCGATAAAGTCTTTTACAACAGGCAGCGCAACATCGGCTTCGAGCAGCGCCATTCGCACTTCGCGAAGCACATCTTTAATATTGTCTTCTGTTAATTTAGCGCGACCTCGAATACGATCAAGCGAGGAAGTTAAGCGATTCGATAAATTGTCGAACATATTGCCCTCAAATTTTTTGTTCTATATGGAAAAAAACCGACTTTCACGGTTTAACCAAGTTGAAATTAAACCTATTATAACGGATAAATGTTTATCACCCTATACCTTTACTCTATGGATCCTTTAGTTTCATGACTCAATTATTGCTTTGGCTTGCTTGTATTGCCTGCTTAGTCGCTAGTTTGGCTTATTACTTTCGCCCTCAAGCTCGCTCAACACAGCTATTAGGGGCTGCTGCAATCGTTTTACACACCCTATCTTTGAGTGAGTTTTTATTTCATCGAAACGGGTTCAATTTTTTAACAATTGGACTATTAATCGCTGTTATTGGTAATGCGCTTCTGTGGTTTAGTAACCGAAATAAAGATTTATCATTACTTATTGCAATCGCCTTTCCACTCACTGCCATTATTATTGCGCTAAATGCCATTGAACCATGGCACCTAAAACAGCTGCACAGTGACTCTTGGGGAACAAGCGCCCACATACTCATTGCGTCTGTTGCTTACAGTCTTTTTACTGCAGCATGCGGCATTGGCATACTTCTAGCGATCCAAGAATACCAACTCAAAAACCACCGTCTGAAACAACTATTAAGAGTCCCGCCGCTACAAGTGTTAGAACGCTTGATGTTCGAATTTATTTGGGCCGCCTTTATTTTACTTACAATAACGATTGCCACCGGTTTTTACTTCATTGAAGACATGTTCGCTCAACACCTTGTACACAAAACCTTCTTCACCATGGCTTCATGGCTTGTTTTTGCGGGGTTATTGCTGGGGCGTCATTTTGCTGGCTGGCGCGGACAACTAGCGGTTAAACTCACCCTTAGTGGCTTCTTTTTACTTATGCTAGCCTATTTTGGCAGTCAGATAGCCTTACAAATTTTGTTACATTAATTCATTATGCATGAAAGTCGTTTGACAGTGACTTTGTAAGCACTAATAATCCGTTTATCCAAACTATTGAGGCAAACCCTTTTTGAACGATGTTCCCTTAAGTATTCTAGGCGGAGTACTGGCTTTCCTAATCATACTTTCTGCTTTCTTTTCCAGCTCAGAAACTGGCATGTTGACTCTCAACAAATACCGATTGAAGCATCTGGTAAAAAACAAAAACAAAACTGCCATTCGTGTCAGTAAATTACTCGAACGCCCAGATCGGCTTTTGGGGCTTATTTTAATCGGCAATAACTTTGTCAATATTCTAGCGTCGGCCATTGCCACTATTATTGCTGTGCGCATATGGGGTGATGCTGGTGTTGCCATCGCAACCGCCGCCCTTACAGTAATTGTATTGATCTTTGCCGAAGTTACGCCAAAGACATTAGCTGCGATTCATCCAGAGAAAATAGCCTTCCCCGCCTCTTGGATACTCGCCATCCTGTTAAGAATTTTTTACCCAATTGTCTTTCTTATTAACACCCTTTCAAACGGATTATTAAGATTAATTGGTGTGCACGCCTCTCAAAAAAGCCATGACACACTTGATTCAGAAGAATTAAGAACCGTTGTTAATGAAGCTAGCGGCCTTATTCCTGCCGCTCACCAAGAAATGCTGATCTCTATTTTAGATCTGGAAAAAGTCTCTGTAGAAGACATTATGATCCCTAGAAATGAAGTCGTCGGTATCGACATCGAAGACTCCATTGAAGAAATCATCGAACAAATATGCCAAAGTCGTCATACACGGATGCCCGTTTATAATGGCGAAATTAATAAAGTGATCGGCATTTTGCACGCTCGCCACGCCGCCGTATTTTTACGTGAACCATCACCATCCAAAGCCGCACTATTAAAAGCAACACTAGAACCTTACTTCATTCCTGAAAGTACGTCGTTGAATACAGTGCTACTCAACTTCCAAAAAGACCATCAACAAATGGGCATAGTGGTTGATGAGTATGGCGACGTTCAGGGTATTGCTGCACTAGAAGATGTACTTGAAGAAATAGTCGGTGAGTTCACCCCTCCCACACA
Organism: Marinomonas sp. TI.3.20; assembly: GCF_038155025.1. Taxonomy (NCBI): domain Bacteria; kingdom Pseudomonadati; phylum Pseudomonadota; class Gammaproteobacteria; order Oceanospirillales; family Oceanospirillaceae; genus Marinomonas; species Marinomonas sp. TI.3.20. The sequence goes on from NZ_JBAKAS010000015.1 coordinate 48,307, forward strand.
AGAAGAGGAGAACGAAATCCAGCCACTTGATGATGGTACATTTAGAATCGAAGGCTCCACTCATATTCGAGATATAAACAAAACACTTGATTGGCACCTACCAACCGATGGCCCAAAAACACTGAACGGTTTGATTATCGAAACACTAGAATTCATTCCAGAGCATCAAATCGGCCTATCAGTTGGCCACTACTTAATCGAGATCCAAGAGATCGAAGACAAGGTGGTAAAATACGCCAAACTTCAGCTGAAACACTAAGGAAGTCATCATGAGATATTGTCCTCAATGCGGCCACGCTGTGAATATGTCCATCCCAGTCGGCGATGATAAAATACGTGCGGTTTGTCCTAATTGTGAATACATTGATTATGATAATCCTCGCCTTATCACCGGCACCATCCCTATGTATCAAGGCAGATTATTACTCTGTAGACGAAACATAGAGCCAAGATTTGGCTATTGGACACTGCCCGCTGGCTTCATGGAAAACCAAGAAACTACCAGCGAAGGTGCATTGAGAGAAACACTAGAAGAAAGTGGATCTGAGGCAATTTGCAGGCAAGCTTTCAGCATGATTAGCATCCCACATATCAATCAGATACATCTATTTTATTTGGCTGATTTAAAAAGAGATGATTTTCATGCAACAGAAGAGAGCTCGGAAGTCGCCCTCTTCGAATTATCGGATATTCCATGGGACGAACTTGCGTTCACCAGTGTGAGTAAAACTTTAGAGCTGTTTCTCGAAGATCACAAAACTGGACAATATGGCTTTCACGAAGACACCATTCTTATCAACTCTGTACAGGAATAAAGTGATAGGCAGCTTCTTCATAAGGATGAGCTGCCAATAGCGCCGAAGTAACGCCTTCTTTAAGTTCATCTTTCAATACCATTTCAACACGATACTCATCCACTTTTTCTACTATTCCTCGCTCTCCAATATAAGGCGTCGCTTGATTATTAGGGCAGAACTGCCCCTGTCCCTTTATCTGCCAGCAACACTGACTATAATCACCAATCGAACCTGCGCCAGCCAGAAAAAGTGCCTGTTTCACCGACTCCAAATGAGTTTCAGGCACATAAAACACCAAAGAATACATAAATTAACCCCTCATTTTATCGTGATGATTCCAAGTAACCTACCAAAGGCTCACTTGCTCCTGAGCGCTAGGAAGTGACAATACAGCCTGATATCCATGACACAACATTTGAACTTTCTGATCCAGCTGTGCTGCCAACGCTGGAGCGGCAATATTATCTGAAGAGTGAACAAACACACTCGGAGTTAACCCTAATGACAACCACTGGCTCAATTTAGCCGCCCATTGATCTAGCCATTTATCATTTAAAGACACATCGGGATGGCCAATAAAACGCACCACAGGATGAGCTCCAGTAGCTACGGGGTGACAAGGTACTCTTGGTTTTTTCATTTGTGCATCCACCAAGCTGTCACAATAAGCCTCTGTGGAAAAGACAGGCCGCGAATCCATTATCACTCGGTTCACCCCTTTATCTGCCAGGCCTTTTAAAAATAACGATTCATATCCCGTCTTATCAAAATACGCCAGATGCCGCGTCTCTACAGCCAAAGGCGATGGCAACACCCACAAATCACACAGCAACATAATACGCTCCAATAAGCGCTCATCGCATGTTGCTGGGAACTGCAGCATGGTTGGCCCAAGCTTAGGTAACAAAGGCGCTAATGACGCCATAAACACACGCCAGTCTTCGACGACCTCTTTCCAAGATCGATCCAATAACCGATGAGTCACAGTCTGCGGCGCTTTGAATGCAAAACGAAAACCATCAGGGACAGCTTCGTACCAACGCTGCAACTGCGCCTGCTCAACCTTGGTATAAAAAGTACTACCAACCTCAACCGTTGAAAACACTTGTGAATAACGTGAAATTCGCTCGCCAGCCGGCAAGGAAGATGGATACAACCAATTAATCCAAGCCGGATGCTGCCATTGTGCCATGCCATAATAAATTTTCATGGAGACGGTGCGCGGTACTCTATCGCATCAATCAAATAAGTTTTCTCACCTGCCGCCAGATGGATAGCCACTTCGTCCCCCTCTTCTTTTTTCAGTAGCGCCCGCGCTACAGGTGAATCAATACTGATATAAGCAGAGTTATGATCCAGCTCATCCGCACCAACAATGCGATATTCTTTTAATACCCCAGCGTCATCCTCAAGCGTCACCCAAGCCCCAAAAAACACCCTTGATTGGTCTGCAGGGAAACGATCGACCACGGTACATACATCAAGACGTTTTTCTAAATAACGTACGCGACTATCTATTTCACGCAACTGCTTTTTTCCATAAATGTATTCAGCATTTTCTGAACGATCCCCTTGGGCCGCGGCTTCGCGAACCGTTTCCGTTACCGCTGGACGCTTTTCCTTCCATAAATACTTAAGCTCTGCTAACAGTACTTGAGCGCCCTCTTGGGTAATATACGCGGATTTTGGAGCAGATGGAGGACGATACCGACTCATTAAAACAACCTATTTTTACAATAATTAAAATAAAAATGCCGCCAAGCAACAATCATTGCTTGACGGCATTTTGAAACACTAGAATCTAACGCATTACGATTCTTGTTTGTGTAAATGAACATCCATTTGTGGGAACGGAATGCTGACACCGCGCTCATCAAACGTATATTTGATCTTCTCAAGAAGATCCGCTCTTACCGCCCAATAATCGCCAGCAGCAACCCAAGGGCGCAGGTTAAAGTTTACTGAACTATCTGCTAACTCAGCAACCGCTATAACCCAAGCAGGATCCTTTAAGATGCGCTCATCTGCTGAAACAATTTCTTCCATTATGCTTTTTGCAAGACGAATATCGGCATCGTAACCAATACCAATAACAAGATCTAAACGGCGTGTTTTTTCACGTGAAAAATTCACAATAGAGCCATTCATTACCGCGGAATTTGGCGCAATAATAATACGGTTATCTGGTGTTCTCAGGTAAGTATGGAACAATTCAATACGATCCACTGTGCCCATTTGGCCCGCCGCATCAATGAAATCGCCAGACTTAAACGGACGCAAGATAATAATCAGTACGCCGGATGCAAAATTTGAAAGTGAACCCTGCAAAGCCAGACCTACAGCCAAACCTGCCGCACCCAATATTGCAATGAAAGAAGTCGTTTGTACGCCCACTTGCCCGAGCGCCATTAATATCACACCTGCAAACATCAAGGCATAAAGAATACTAGAACAAAAACCAGCGACGGCTTTATCCACGGATGCTTTTAGCATTCTATTTTCACACCAACGAGCTACCTTTTGAGCAACAAACCGACCAACCACTAAAACCACAATGCCAATCAGTAAATTAATCGCCATATCTGAGATCCAAGGTAACATATCGATACCTTTCTCCATGAACTGATCCATATTACCCATGTGCTTCAATCCTTAATATTAATAAGAGATAAACCGCTAAGCGGCATAATTCACTTTATGTTGCCATTCATCCAGCAATAAGGCCAATTGCTTTAAACCCACATTACTAAAACGAACATACAATCCGCCATCAACTATTTGAGTGCCTTTTTTATGCTCATCATCAATCATAAGACAAACTTCGCGTAACTGCTCAAATTCTTCATCATCTCGAACAGTCATGCCAATAAAGACATTCCAATCTCGCTCAAGCAACACACCATTTACCGCTCTTTCTAACAAGTTAACACAGTCATTTTGATTCAAGCGATAATAAGGCACCTTTGACTGATACTTTATATAAAACACCATCAACGCGGCCAATAAGCAAAAACACAGAACAAATGAAACAATGAGCTGAAAAATCATGAATCAAAAGAATGATCAAGTAAAGCGATCCGTGCACGCTTCAAATGCTCTAAATGCTCGGTTTCATATCTATCCATTTCACTACGGAATTTCGTACGAGCTTCTTTCGGTAAATCCTTCCATTGTTCGTGGGTCGGAATGTGCTCTGTTTTTTCAGTCAAAATATAGAAAGCGGATATATCATCATGACTCGATAAATTCACACTTAATTGATCTAACAAGTTTTTTACGCGAATACTCGTTTCGATCCAACCCAACTTCTCATCTACATCAACCGCTTTTAATAATATTTGAATACTATCAATTCTCTTTTGACGCTCTTCAGCCACAAAAGATTCACCTTCAAGGATTCTTTCTTCGCGCTGTCTATTCAATTTTAACTGACGATAGATATACCAAAGAGAAACAACAATGACACCTACGCACAGTAAAATCAGTATTAAAAATTCGTTAAAAGTCATATAAAATCCAAAAAAAGTAATGAGATAAACATTTGATTCGCTTACCCATTTTCAGCATCATTAAAAAGGTTGAAAAAAAGCTAATCCACACACAAAACCTGAACCAGCTGATCATATAAAGAGGGTGTGCAAACCAGTAAAGAATCACCATTAATTGCTAATGGCCAAGTAGAGCTTACAACATCATATCGGCCCACTTGCGCACCCGCTTCAGCAGCGATCAAAGCACCAGCCGCCATATCCCAAGGTTTTACTGATTCATAATAAGCCTGAAGCCGACCAGATGCGACCCAACATAAATCCAGCGCAGCCGATCCGTTTCGCCTAATGTCCTGACACTGGGACAACACATTCGACACTCTTTTAATCAATTTATCTAGTGCGTTTTTCTGATAAGGAAACCCAGTAGCCACTAAAGCATTACGCAAAGTGACCTTATCAGCAACATGAAGACGCTTACCATTGAGATAAGCTCCCTGACCTTTAACTGCCCAGTAGCACTCTTGTAAAAACGGCGCATTGACCACACCCAGCAACCTCTGTCCCTCTACATATAAACCAATAGAGATAGCCACATGTTTATGCCCATGTGCAAAATTCACCGTCCCATCAATAGGATCGATCACCCACACAGGAGCATCAGATAAAGATAAATCAGGCGATGACTCCTCCGATAATATTTGATGATCAGGGTAAGCTATTGCAATTTGTTGACAGAGATAATGATCTATCGCTAAATCCGTGGAAGTCACTAGCTCATGATCCGCTTTGTAATCTTCTGAAAAACGATTTGAGTCTCTCGCATCACTCATCATGACACCAGCTTGGTTGGCAATATGCTTAGCAAACTCAAGTAGGCTATCTGTATTTACCATAATGTAACCCTCCTCCAACTCATAAGACTTAAGACAGGCGAGCCATTAACCACGCTGAAATGTCCTGAATTTGCTCAGGGCAAACCGAATGCGGCATATTGTAAACTTGATACTCAACTTGAAAACCTTGATCTGTGAGAACTTTTTTCGCATCTAACGCTAAGCTAGGAGCAACAACAGGATCTTGCGAACCATGGTGAATTAAGAAAGGCGTATTGCCATTTTTACAATCTGAAGCTAAGGGCACACTAGCCTTATTTGCAAGGTAAGTAGATAACGCCATAACGCCTGCCAATTTTCGCTGAGACGTTAAAGCGAGTTGATAAGCAATAACGCCACCTTGCGAAAAGCCGGCAAGAATAATCCGAGACGCATCAATTCCTTTCGCGATTTGATCTTCTATAAGCGCAGATATTTGTGAACAGGATTCTTCAATGTTTGCCATATCTACTTTACGCTCTAGCGTCATTTCATAGATATCATACCAAGCTCGCATCTCCATCCCCCCATTTACAGTCACTGGACGACGAGGGGCATGAGGGAAGATAAAGCGCCAATTTTGATCAGAAGGAATAGACATCGCCGGCACAATAGACTCAAAGTCATGCCCATCTGATCCTAAACCATGTAACCAAATAATGGCGGCATCCGGCACTTCTGACGTTTCAACTAGCACATATGGCAACAAATCTGTCATTATTTACTCCAAAAAATAGGTCCGAAAAAATAGGCTATAGCGTTACGCAATAACCTATTATATCGACAATCATTTGTTGTAGATAACCCTTAATGCTCTACAGGAAAACGAACCTGAGTTACTTCTTGCTGATGATTAAGACGAAACGCTACATCTGATCGTTCTGGCATGGTCAATATTAGGTGTCGAGTAAGACATTCGTAATATTGCACAAATCGCTTCCACTATAATAATAATCAAAAAGAGGCTTATTTTTAACCTTCAATCAAATGACATGTCGAGTTGGCGGGGTGCTAGAGAAGCCAAACGATAACCTACCCCAATAAGGCGTACAGGCCTTGATTGACGTTGGTAAGCTTGTTTTAAAAGAGAGGAAAACACCTCTTTTGAGAAAGAGCTTTGGATAGATTGCTCTATGGTTGTTTGCTTAAAATCGTTGAATTTTAGCTTGAGATAATACTTATTAATTTGAGACTCGAAACCTCGACCAGCCATTCGTTTGTCTAGACTGTCTAATAACTCAGGCAATTGCGATAAGCAGGCCTCTAAAGATAAAAGATCTTCAGAAAAGGTATGTTCAACTGAAACGCTCTTTCTCTCTCTCGAAACTTGCACAGGACGACTGTCTATCCCCATTGCATATTGAGATAAGCGAAAAGCCATACTGCCAAAGTTCTTTTGTAAAATTGAAAAATCAATATTCTGCAGGTCTGAACAAAGAAAGACCCCCAAAACCCCTAACTTTTCCTGAGAAACCTTACCAATTCCCGAAATACACTTAACAGGTAACTGCGAAACAAATTCAAACTGCTGAGCGGGAGTAATGGTTGTTAGGCCATTCGGTTTTTGCCAATCACTTGCGACTTTGGCAATAAATTTGTTTGTTGCGACACCAGCCGAAACCGTGATGCCTATTTGTTCAACAACCTGACGTCGAATCTGCTCGGCAATTCTAGTGGCACTTCCTTGATAAGCGCCTGAATCAGTCACATCAAGATAGGCTTCATCTAATGAAAGCGGCTCAATAATGTCTGTGTATTGACGAAATATGGCATGCATTTGCCGCGAAGCAAGTCGGTATTTTTCCATATCCCCACTAACAACAATCAATGAAGGGCATAAGCGCTTCGCTACTGCAGTTGGCATTGCAGAATGAACGCCAAAAGAGCGAGCAATGTAATTCGCCGTACTCAACACCCCCCTCGTCTTTGATGAGCCACCAATAGCCAGTGGCACTTCTCGCAAACTGGGATCATCACGCATTTCAATAGCTGCATAAAAGCAATCCGCATCAATATGGATAATTTTTCTCTGTCTAGACATAAGAGCACTTAAAAATACTGTACAGAAACACAGTATAACGTTCAAATTATTAAAACAGCAAACACCAATAACACGCCGCAAACAGTGCTGACCGAGAAAGCAAAAGGAGGAAATATAGATAAAGTATAGATTTCCCAAGAAAAAAGCAGAAATATCCCTATTTACACCGGCAAACATGGACGTTAACAAGCAAAATAGTTTACATTTTGTGTCAGGATTATTCGCTATTATAGGCAGTGGCCTACTTTTTGCTTCTTCATCAGCTTAAGTAGAAATTTCGCCAAGCAGAATTAAACGATATTTTATGCAAAACAAGATAAGGACTTCCATTGGGGACGCCATTATGACACTAGTTTTTAAATTTTTTTCCATCGCCATAATGGGCATTGCTCTTGCGGGCTGTCAAAATTTGTTTCAAAAAACCGGAGAAGACTGCACGACTGTTGGCCCTTGTAATGGCAACACCGTGGACATGGGTAACGGCAATGCGCTTAATTACCAAAACCAAAATCAAGTTACGCGAGCAATAAGACGCGAACCTATTATTATCAATGCCACTGGCTATGCTGCCGTCAGTACAAGCAAACGATTCTCCAAATCTCAAGCACGGCTGATGGCATTACGCAGCTCCACATTAGATGCTTATCGAAACCTTTCCGAACGGGTATACGGCTTGAAACTTGATGGATCAAGCTCGTTAAGCAACATGGTTTTACAACACGATGAGTTACGTTCTTATATCGACGCCTATCTCGTTGGCGCTAAAGTCGTTTCACAGCGTGAACATGAAGATGGCACATTTGAAACGGTTGTTGAAATGGCGCTTCAAGAAAACTTTCGCCAGTGCGTAAGCTCACCCAATAACATCTCTAATGACCCAAGATGTAAAGCTCACCAAGACTATCGAACAGTTGATGCCTCTAGCCCAACACCCACCGCCAATTTCTATACGATTGAATAATGCCTTTAATGCTTAAATTTATTCTATTCGCCACACTGTCTTTGCTCTCCATTGCGCCTACTTTTGCTCAATCTGTAAAGGCGACTGGAAAAGCCATTATCTACAACGATGACATTGACGATGCCCGCTATCGAGCAACACAAGAAGCGATCAAACAGGCAGTCCTTCAATCAAGTTCAAGAGTAAGCGTCAATGATCGCCTGAAAAATGGCGATCTGGATTCAGACATTCAAATACGCAGCTCAGGACGTGTTCAGCAAGCTAAGATCATCCACGAAGAGCGTAAAGGTGATTTTCTTACCGTTATCGCTCGCGTCAATGTCACTCCCGACTCTCAATGTAGTAATGGTGCGACTAATTATTATGAAAAGTCAGTTGGCATCATAGGCTTTCAACTTCAAGACCCGGAACAAGCCAGCCTTGGAAGATTAAATAATATATCTAGAGAGCTACCAAAAGATCTCGCCAATGCCATTAACAAACAAGGTTTTCTTCGCGCCCTAACTGCTACCAACGTTGCCCTTTACCCTGATTTAATAAATGCCCCTTCTTCAATGACTTCCGAAGGTAACCTAACAAACGTTACCCGTATCGGACAACAGTTAGGGGTACAGTATATAATTGGTGGCGTCATTCGTGACATTAGCCCACTTTATCTAAGAACACCTGATAATTTAGAGGCAACACCGTTAGAGAAAGACAAAGCAATACAAAAGGAAAGAAATTTTGTATTGGATCTCTATATTTATGATAGTTTCAGTGGCGCACTTCTTTTCCAAAAACGCTATAGTGAAATTGGCAACTGGGACATTTCAGATAATGCTAGAATAGGTTTTGGTAGTGCTAAGTTCTGGACCATACATTATGGTAAAGTCGTACGTGAAATATTACGAGAAAGCGCGATTGATACCAGTGAAAAACTACGTTGCCAACCATTTATTGCTAATATATTTCGCACCGAAGGGAACCGCATACACATTGCCGCTGGCTCTTTATCAGGCATAAAGCAAGGGGATAAATTTAGCGTTTACCGTCGCTACGAAATTTTCAATCAAAACCAAACAGCTCAAACACAACTGAACAATGCCAATATCAATGTTACTATTAAGCAAGTTCAGCCAAACTTCTCCATCGGCGAATTGGCGGTAGATGCGCAGATATTAAATGTTCAGCAACAAGATGTTGTAATTGCTTGGTAATTTTTACTATAACGCTATTTATAAAGCGGTTTTATATACTTTTAGGATAAAAAAATGAATAACGAACTACTTCACCACCTAGAACAACGCATTAACGAAGCCGTAGAAGAAATTTCATCTTTACGTCAAAAAATCTCTGAGCTAGAAATGCAAAACTATGAAATCAGCGAAGAGAAAAGTGAGTTAGAAAACACACTTAACCAAAAAAATGAACAACAATCGAATTGGGAGTCTTCCTTATCCCAGATGTTAAATCGTCTTAACCAGCTGGATAATAAATAATGAAACCCATCATTTTTGCCACTTTAGTTTTTTTCTGCGGGAGTACATTTGCCGACGAAGGACAAATTGCGAGCTTGCTAAACTTTGAAGCAACCGCAACACGACCATCAACAGATAACGAAACCGGAAGCACAACCTCCGTAGTGAGCACTATGATGGAGTTCACAACGCCTTCTAATTTTTCTATTTACGGTGGTTTTTCCTTCGCATTAGGAGATAACCCAGAGAGCTCAATTGCTCTTGGCTCACGCTACTACAGTGCTACACCTGCTTTTCAATTGATTCCAGGTGTGCCAATGTGGTCGTATCTGGGTGCCGGCGTCTATTTTTTCGACAAAACTGTTTACTATCCTGAAGCAGGTTTTCGCATAGCGACCTCTAACACCAGCCGATTAGACGTATTTGTTAAACTTTTAAACAGCAGCAGCCCTAAGTATGATCAACATGTAATGGTTGGTGCAGGCCTTACTTTCTAAGCTGAATGAAATCAATAATGACTTTAGCTCTTTGCTTCTTGCCTGCACTTGCTTATGTTTGGCACAAAAGTAACCCAGCTATTTCGATAGTTCAGCCGAATGATACTCAACGGCAAGAAATGATTGGTGTAAAAAACACACCTCTTATTCCATTAACGCCGTTATAGAATTGAGCCTTGTGTATGGAACAAATAATTGCCAAACTCGAAGCTGAAGTCGATCAGCTTATCGAAAAGCTAAAAGCTGCCAACGAGGAAATAACGAAGCTAAAAAAAGAGGGTATAAACACTCTCGACAGTAGCGCCTCAATGGACCTTTTAAAAAACATGGAATCGCGTTCAACGGAAGATCAATTGCAGTTATATATTGAAGACTCTTTAGATCTTCTTATTCCGGCCGAAACCATTAAAAATGCAGCATCAAAAAGTGACGTAGAAGACCAACTAAGCTTTGACTTGCTGCACTCTCTTGCTGAAACCAGCATCACAACCACGACAACAGAACAGACTGATTACATGACAATACAACAACTAGAGCTTAACGGCTTGCCAGACGTACTAGATGAAACTCAAGTGGCAGCAACAGTAACCACCGATGTACAACCAGCAAGTGAAAGCACGCAAGAAGCAGCGACACTGACGCCAGAGCAAAAAAAACGTCAGAAAAACCAAAAAAACAACCGTCGCCTGATCAAGATGCTAGAAGACCGTTATCCAAAAGCGTTTGATTGGAACCAGCCTAAACCCCTGAAGGTCGGTATAGACAAAGACATGGTTCTTGATGATGACTTTAACGTCAGCAAGCAAAAACGCGCCTTAGCCGCTTACACACGCTCTGATCGCTATAAGAAATGCTTATTAACAGGCCAACCTCGTATCGATCTTGAAGGGACTCCTGTTAGCAACGAGCCCGCATTGCCTGACTCTATGATCCCAAAAAAGGAAAAGGCTACGTTTAATCGCCCTAAAAGCGAAAAACCACAACGCCCGAAAGCAAAACCTCAAGCGAACAATAGAGCAAGCCAAAAGCCAAAGAACAAACCAAACAATAAATCCCAAAACACTCAGACCGTTCAAAAGCGCCAGGATGATGCCTATGACAATCTGTCTCCTGAAGAACGCATGAAAGCGAAACTAGAAAAACTTCTTAAGAAATAAGAAAAAAGTGTTTACACGGTAAAGCGTGACGTATAAGATACGTCGCGCTGCTGTGGAGGGGTTCCCGAGTGGCCAAAGGGAGCAGATTGTAAATCTGCCACGAAAGTTTCGGTGGTTCGAATCCACCTCCCTCCACCATTAGCGCTTTTCCTTATAGATCAATTCTTTATCTATAATTAAAAAATCTTTTTCAAGATTTATCAAGTATTTTCATTCTAGAAAAACACCTCAAAACGTTATCCACAGAAAAACACAACCAAACTCAATAAGCAAAAACTGAATAACCTACCCGGTTAAGCACAAGCTTATCCACAAAAAACCCATTTAAAGCCAATTAACACTTCAAAACAAACAAATCCACAAGTTACCCACACCAAAGCAACGTCAACCCAAAAGCCCTCACAGCGCCACAGAAAGCAAAATAAACACCATACAGCCATAAACCAGCAACACTTGACCTTGCGGGCTGGAATACCCAAAGAAGAGCGAGCATCAACTTGAGACTTGGCGCCTCAAATGCGAATTAAAACCAAAACAACAAGTGATGCTATGTAGCCGAAAGAAATCACTCTAATCACACTTGTCTCGCATGATGAGCTTTATCAGCACAATGACAATTGTGCTGCTCTTTTTTATAAGCACTCCAACCCACACACACAAAAACAAACAGCCTGTCTTGAACGAGATCATTATGCTCAAGGCAGTACCTTCATAGCAAAGCACCACCCGTCATTTCGACTTTAACCGATGATTGAAGTTAAATACTCTCCAGTTACCGGCCGCCCTTTTTTTTACAAACACCCCAGCCCACAAAAAAACAGACAGCTTGTTTGAACAAGACGATAGACGATAGACGATAGACGATAGACGATAGACGATAGACGATAGACGATAGACGATAGACGATAGACGATAGACGATAGACGATAGACGATAGACGATAGACGATAGACGATAGAGTTTGAAGTTATCTAGAGAAAGATCAAGGAATTAAATAAGAAAAGGAAGAATAAAATTGATAATGAATTATGAGAAGAATGGTGGGCCGTACTGGATTCGAACCAGTGACCAATTGATTAAAAGTCAACTGCTCTACCAACTGAGCTAACGGCCCGCTCATAATTTCTTTCTTTAACACATAAACCTAATGGTCGGAGTAGAGAGATTCGAACTCCCGACATCCTGCTCCCAAAGCAGGCGCGCTACCAGACTGCGCTATACTCCGATTGGCTCCTCGAACTGGACTCGAACCAGTGACCCAATGATTAACAGTCATTTGCTCTACCAACTGAGCTATCGAGGAATGAATCAGGTTCTACAGAGTTAGAATCTGTATGATAGTTGGTGGGCCGTACTGGATTCGAACCAGTGACCAATTGATTAAAAGTCAACTGCTCTACCAACTGAGCTAACGGCCCGACTATCAGAGTAATGGGGTGGACGATGGGGCTTGAACCCACGACCGCCGGAATCACAATCCGGAGCTCTACCAACTGAGCTACGCCCACCATTACTAGGTGACGATAAAATTAATGGTCGGAGTAGAGAGATTCGAACTCCCGACATCCTGCTCCCAAAGCAGGCGCGCTACCAGACTGCGCTATACTCCGATCTGGCTCCTCGAACTGGACTCGAACCAGTGACCCAATGATTAACAGTCATTTGCTCTACCAACTGAGCTATCGAGGAACTAATTTTATCTTTGCTTACAACACAACAACCTTCCTAAAAGGAAGATGGCGGAGGAGGAGAGATTCGAACTCTCGGTAGGCTATTAACCTACGCCAGTTTTCAAGACTGGTGCATTAAACCGCTCTGCCACCCCTCCGTTGCGAGCGAGGTGTATAATACTGATTTGAGATTTCAGTGCAACATCTTTTTGAAAAAAAGTTAACTTTTTCCCACTTTTTCTATTACATAGCCCTGATCTGCCCCTGGACGGATCCAAACATTGGAATACCAGTAATAATGCTTAGCGCTGTAATCCGGCATAGTGCAGTTAATTCGCCCTCGTCCTACGCCAAATGCCTTGGGTGCAGTGACAACCACTTCGTTCTTTTTAATCCAGTTCAATGATGCCTTACCTTGCCCTGATACATAACAAGCTAAATCTTTCAGGCGATACTTACCCGGTTTAAAGGTTAAACGAATAGACACGGGCTTATCAGTCGCAAAATCCCCACCACTGTCTTCATTAAGCAGAGGCATAGGCTTCGACGCCAACTTCACCTTTAACGTAGATAACTTAGCAAAACGCCCAGAAGCAGGAAAACGCGGCAGGTCTTCAAAATCAGAATCCGCACTGACGACTCCAGACTGTTGACCAAACGCCATAATGCCTTTCTCTTTCATCATCGCGCGTATCGTACCGTCTGACTCGCCATAGGGATAAGCCAGCATTTTTGGAGAATGACCTAGCTGCTTATTCAGCACAGTTTCTACGGTGTCGACTTCATGTGACATCCGAGCCAACCATTGATCATAGGTTTCATCTTCCGCTTTGCGCAGCATATAAGGGTGGCTGATCGTATGATTGGCAAACACGCCACCAGACAACTCCATCTCTTTAATGTCTTTCCATGTCAGAAAATGGTGGTTCCGCCCAATAGGCTGTGTGTTGATAAATACAGTGAACGGGAAGTTTCTTTCCTTAAGGATAGGGAAGCCACCCAGATAAATATCTCGGTAAGCATCATCAAAGGTGATTGCTACCGCTTTATTCGGCAAGCTCTCATGCTTTTTCAACTTTTCTAATGCGTCTTTCAAGTCCACCACCTGAAAACCGGCGTCCTTAAGATAATCCATTTGCTCGGTAAACTGAGCCGGTGTAAGCGAGGTAGAAGCCGGGGTTGTTGTACTCACATGATGGTATTGAAGAATGGGCAAATAATCCTGAGCATTTACCCCAACGCTGGCCACCATGGTACTGATCAACACACTGCTACGTATTTTAGATAACATTCAATCTTCTCTCTGCTTAAAATTTGCGCTTATTCTACGTGACTGCTTTGTCAAAAAGCCAGCCGAACTGCTAACCGTCAAATAAAACCAACTAACAAACTGTTATGGTCATTTTAATAGGCCACTGCATCTATAAGATACACAGCAAGCCTTCTACACTTATTTGATACATAACACAGAATAAGAGGAAGTCATTATGAGTCGATCTACATTTCTTCAAAACTTGGAACACCAGCTTCAGGAATTAAAAGAGCAAGGGCTTTATAAAGAAGAAAGACCATTGATCTCTCCACAAGCAAGCCAGGTAACAACCGCAGACAACACACCATTAATTAATCTCTGCGCGAACAACTACCTTGGCCTTGCTAATCATCAAGCAGTGACAAAAGCCGCTCACGAAGCCCTAGATACTTTCGGCTACGGCATGGCCTCTGTACGTTTCATCTGTGGCACACAAAACATTCACACCACACTAGAAGCGCAGCTCAGTCAGTTTTTGCAAATGGAAGACACCATTCTTTATTCATCATGCTTCGATGCTAACGGTGGCTTATTTGAAACCCTGCTAAACAGTGACGATGCCATCATCAGCGACGCTCTAAATCACGCCAGCATCATTGACGGCATTCGCTTATGCAAAGCCAAACGCTACCGCTATGCCAATAACAATATGCAGGAACTAGAAGAGCGCCTAAAACAAGCGGACTCCGAAGGCGCTAAAACAAAGTTGATCGTCACTGACGGTGTATTCTCCATGGACGGCATCATTGCCGATTTGAAATCCATTTGTGACCTAGCAGATCAATACGACGCACTGGTTATGGTCGACGATTCCCATGCGGTCGGTTTCTTAGGAGAGAATGGCCTAGGCAGCCATGAATACTGCGATGTTATAGGCCGCGTAGATATCATTACCGGCACTCTAGGAAAAGCACTAGGTGGCGCCTCTGGAGGTTACACTAGCGCCTCAAAACCTATAGTTGAGTGGTTGCGTCAACGCTCTCGCCCTTACTTATTTTCTAATTCACTGGCTCCCGTCATCACGGCCACCACATTAGAAATTCTAAAGCTCATTCAAAAAGGCGGAGAGTCTCGACAAAAGCTCAAAGAGAACAGTGCTTATTTCAGAGAAAAAATGAGCAATTTAGGATTTAACTTAGTCCCAGGTGATCACCCCATTATTCCTGTTATTCTCGGTGATGCCACACTGGCGAAAGACATGGCCAATGCTCTCTATAAAGAAGGCATATATGTCACTGGGTTCTCCTATCCCGTGGTTCCAATGGGTAAAGCGAGAATTCGCACTCAAATGTCAGCATCACTGACCAAAGACCAACTCGACCATGCCATTGAAGCTTTTGCCAAAACAGGTCGCGCTCTGAATATTATTTAACGTGCCCTGAACCCTATTTAAGGAGTCTTATAATGAAAACCCTTGCCAAACTTCATGCTGAAAAAGGCATCTGGATGACAGACGCTCCACACCCAGAATGCGGCCATAACGATGTCGTTATTAAGGTCCACAAAACGGCTATTTGTGGCACCGATATGCACATCTACCACTGGGACGATTGGGCGCAAAACACAATCCCTGTTCCTATGACAGTGGGTCATGAGTTTGTTGGCGAAATTGCGGAAATAGGCGCTGAGGTGAATGGTTTTAACATCGGCGATCGTGTGTCAGGCGAAGGGCATATTACTTGCGGACATTGTCGTAACTGCCGTGCAGGAAGGCGTCACTTGTGTCGAGAAACACAAGGCGTCGGTGTTAGCCGTACTGGCGCTTTCGGAGAGTATCTAGTCATCCCTGCGGGTAACGCCTTTAAAATCCCTGATGATATTAGTGATGACATGGCCGCTATTTTCGACCCTTTTGGTAATGCAACTCATACCGCATTGTCATTTGATTTAACCGGTGAAGATGTCTTAATCACTGGCGCTGGTCCCATTGGCGCTATGGCTGCCGCCATTGCCAAGCATGTTGGTGCGCGCAACGTGGTTATTACCGACGTCAATGATTTTAGACTCGACCTAGCGAAAAAAATGGGCGCAACTCGTACCGTTAATGTCAGCAAAGAACAACTCAAAGACGTAATGAAAGAGTTGGGGATGACAGAAGGTTTCGATGTAGGCCTCGAAATGTCAGGTAACGGTGCTGCGTTTTCTTCTATGCTCGAATGCATGAACCATGGTGGTAAAATCGCCATGCTTGGCATCCCAGGTAAAGAAACCACCATTGATTGGAACCAAGTTATTTTCAAAGGGTTAATCATCAAGGGAATCTATGGTCGTGAAATGTACGAGACCTGGTACAAAATGGTTGCCATGCTGCAGTCTGGTCTCGATATTAGCCCAATTATTACGCACCACTTCCCTGTTTCGCAGTTTCAAGAAGGATTTGATGCCATGGCATCTGGCCAATCAGGGAAAGTCATCCTTAATTGGGGTTAATCAGAGTGACTTTGTTGCGTCTAAAGCAGGTTCGCGTTAGCGTAATCATTTAGCACGCAACAGAGCATTCTCATGTTAGAAATTGGCATTAACGCACATCCCGCACCTCATCAAGATGCGCTCTATATTTTACTGTATAAAAACCAAGTTTTAATCGAATCAGAAGAACACTTTCTCATTCCATTTACTTCCTTTCAGCCCGATGCAAACATGCGCGCGGTATATTGTGGACAATGGTGCTCTGCGGATGGCGCTCGTCAAGATGTGTTTGTTTGTCGTTTTGAAAATAAACCCAGAGGTTTTGACGAAATTGGCCTACGTGAATTGCTTTTTTTACAAGACGAAGCAAATTACCTATTACTTAGCCGCGCACACCAACTTTCCACCTGGGACAGAGATCATCAATTCTGTGGTCGTTGCGGCACTGAAATGCGCAGTAAACACACGACAGAACACACGAAAATCTGCCCAACGTGCAATCTACGCCACTATCCTCGGATTTCTCCCTGCATCATTGTTTCTGTCAAAAAAGGCAATAAGCTACTACTTGCCAGAGGCTCACAAATGCAAACCGACATGCACAGTAACATTGCAGGTTTTGTTGAAGCAGGTGAAACACTAGAACAAGCGGTCGCTCGCGAAGTGCGAGAAGAAGTCGGCATCGAAGTAAAAAACATTCGCTATGCAAGCAGCCAACCTTGGTCTTTTCCACATCAATTAATGGTCGGTTTCTTTGCTGACTACGATGGCGGAGAGCTGACACCCGCTCCGGGGGAAATAGAAGAAGCCGCATGGTGGGACATAGACAACTTACCCAATATCCCTAATCAGGTGACTATTTCAGGCCAGCTCATTACGCAGCATGCGCAATGGATAAAGCAGCAACTTGATAAATAAGTCTTTTCCTGTGGTTAGGTTAGCAGTTAGGTTAGCAGTTAGGTTAGCCAACCAAAAATAGCTGAACAAAATAAAGGGCCAAATCAAATGGCCCTTTATTTTTGCTTTCTATCTTATTAGTCCGTGACCACTTTATAGCAAGGAATGTACTCACTGCCGGGTAATTTCATACGCTGCTGGGCAACAAAAGCCTGTAACAAGGCATCTAATTTTTCCAACATGACTTTGTCGCCATGAATTTCAAACGGCCCAAATTCTTTAATATAAGCCACGCCTTGCGCTTTAACATTACCAGCCACAATTGACGAAAAAGCACGACGTAAATCCGCCGCCAACAAATGTGTTTCCTGACCAAAGTGCAAATTCAAGCCACGCACGTTTTCATGAGTAGGCTCAAATGGGCGCTGAAATTCCTCAGGAATATAAAGCTTCCAGTTATAGTAAAAAGCATCTTGATGCGCTTTACGATAATGACGAACTTCTTCTAAACCCTGCTTCATCGCGCGCGCAACAGCCACTTCATCCTCAATGATGATTTGATATCTATCCTGTGCTTCCTTACCTAATACATCCCCGATAAAGGCATGAATTTGCTCGAAATAATCTGCGCTTTCTTTTGGTCCAGTGAAGATTAGCGGAAACGGCATATCGGCATTTTTAGGGTGCAATAAAATGCCTAGGATATACAAAATTTCTTCTGCAGTGCCGGCGCCACCAGGAAACACAATAATACCGTGACCAGTCCGAACAAAGGCTTCTAAGCGCTTTTCAATGTCCGGCATAATGACCAATTTATTAACAATGGGATTTGGCGATTCTGCGGCAATAATTCCTGGCTCCGTTAAACCAAGATAAACCCCGGTATGAACTCGCTGCTTAGCGTGCGCAATTGCAGCCCCTTTCATAGGACCTTTCATTGCCCCCGGTCCGCAACCGGTACAGATATTTAATTCACGTAAACCCAGCTGATGCCCTACTCGCTTGGTGTAATCGTACTCGTATCGAGCGATCGAATGTCCACCCCAACACACCACCATATCTGGGCTTTGAATACGACGGAACACATTGGCATTGCGGAGCAGCTCAAACACAACATTGGTGATTTTCTCAGAACTTGCGTTGTCTAACCCGCTTGCTAAATTGTATTCATGGTAAGTAAAAATAATGTCACGTAAAACGCTAAATAACATTTCACGAACACTGCTAATCATTTTGCCATCAACAAATGCACTGCCTGGGGCATTTTTCAATTCCAGCTTGACGCCTCGTTCTTGTTGAACAATACAGACATCAAAATCTTTAAACTCTTCGGTTACAGCATTCGCATCATCAGTGTCACTGCCACAGTTTAAAATAGCTAACGCACAGCGACGAAATAATATATGCAATGAACCCGTATCATCAGACATGCGAGATATTTCGCCTTGCGATAACACCTCTAACGCACCTTTTGGTGCGACCAGCGCATCAACGCGATCTTCATACAACATGATCGCTCTCCTTCTCATTATGTGATTGTCTTAATAGCTATATTGGTCATGGATAGCACTTTTATCAAGTCATAAAAACTTAAGAAAAGCGATAACCAAACGCGAGTCGCTCAATGAGCACGCATTGATTGATAATAAAGGGATTGCATTTCCGTTATACGACTGTAAGTTCGTCGAAATTCAAATAACAGCGCGCCATTCAGATACAAGGATGTAAGCGGCACAGCGGCATTTAAATACAGCACCACTTGATGGTCATAACACTCATCCACTAGGCTAATAAAACGCCTTACTGCATCGTCATTAATACCCAAGCTTACTTCTCGCTCACCGGTTTGACCCGATCCAATCGAACCATCTTCCGTCCCACGCGCTTTAATATGCTCATAGGGCTCACTGCTTAACGGTGGAATGCCTGAGACTAGAATACAAGAAAAACGCTGCGCCAATTCAATGTAATCTAAAGACGATCTAGGCCCATCACAGAGATCATAAAAATCAAACCACGCGATATTCGTTGATGACTTTTTCACCTTAATATAACGGCGACACACGACCAACGGTGAAGATGATACCTCTCCTTTAGATAAGGTTAAAAAAGCCAATTCCAAAGCATTGTCATCTTGGACAAAGTACACTGGATCGGTCCCTTTATGCCGCATCCTATGGTCTTCTTCGCCATGTAAATGAATACTTTCCAAATGATTCTGTAACAATGCAATCGATGGCTCAAAACGCTGCTTTTGTAATTGGCTCTGAAACAAACCTTCCACGGGAATATTAGACGTTGCCACCAACACCACACCCTCATCAAAAAGCGACTCAACCAGGCCTCCCAATAACATAGCATCGCCAATGTCTGAGATAAAAAACTCGTCAAAACAAAGTACTTTACACTCAGCAGCTAGACGCTTGGCAATGCCTTGCAGTGGATTTTTCTGACCGAATGCCATATTAAGCTCTTGATGCAAGCGCGCCATAAAGTGATGAAAATGCAACCGTAAGCCCACCCCTTCCGGTAAACATTCATAGAAGAGATCCATTAAAAAGGTCTTACCGCGACCTACATCTCCCCACATATAAACGCCTTTAATGGCTTCTACAGTGGCGTTTTTATCGCTTTGTATCACAGGAGAAATAAGGCCAAGATAAACACGATTCAAGGCCAATAATGCGACTTGCTGATGCTCATCAAAATGAATATGCTGATGATGCGATTTTTCTTGATAGGCTTCTAAAGGTGACAGCATAAAATGTAAACGTTTATGAATAGAGCAACATTGTCGCTGTTGGTCATCGGTTTCTCAAGGCGCTTTATTTGTCCGCCATCAAACAAAACCTTAATAGTATGACTAGAGCGTTATCTCTGCCCCTTTATAACCCAGCAACATATCCTGCTTTTTCATCGTGTTTTTATATCCCGTTGTCGCTTCAACCTGTTTTAAAAAGCGGAAAATATTAGGGTACTGGGATATATCCAAGCGGGTACTCACCGCCATCAAAGGAAAACTCATTTGAATATCGGCGCCTGTTAATGACTCACCCGTAAACCATGTATGTTTCGTTAATGTTTGTTCAATAAACTGCAACTGCGGGGTCAACCTAGGCTCAATAAAAGCAGATTGGATTTTTTGGCTAATAGATTTGGCTATCGGTTTAACAAAAAAAGGCATGGGGCTGGTCGCCATTTTGGTAAGCACCAGCTTCATCACCAATAAAGGCATTAAAGACCCTTCAGCAAAATGCAGCCAATAGCGATAATTCAACAATGCCTGACCATCGAGAGGCTTCAAACATCCATCCTTGTCATATCGATCAATTAAATACTCAATGATAGCGCCCGACTCAGCCACCGTTAACGCCCCATCAGTGATCACAGGGGACTTCCCAAGTGGGTGAACCTTAGTTAACGATTCTGGCGCTGCCATAGTGACAGGGTCCCGCTTATATAAGACAACATCGTAGTCCAGCTTTAACTCTTCTAACAACCATATAACTCGCTGTGATCGAGACTGCTCCAAGTGATGAACCCTGATCATACAACCCCCTTTGTTTAAAATGCGTAATACTAAAAAAGAACACCATAGACTTTACGCACAAACAAAAGAGTTGGATGACAAAAACGTGATTCAGAAAGAAGAGAACTAAGCGAAGAGATAATTAACTCCCAAAATAGCCAAAACATCATTTTGGTCACAATATGGCCCAAGTTTTGTCCCATGAAGAAAAAATGTGTTGTATAGACTCAAAGAAGGGGGGAAAGGATTTTCTATGAAATCCAGTAAATACAGGGGGTATATCGATGGTAAACATTATAATAAATGGTACACCCGAGAGGGTTCGAACCTCCGGCCTTCGCCTCCGGAGGGCGACGCTCTATCCAGCTGAGCTACGGATGCATTACATTTAATCAATCCACGGTGAGTGGATTTAATAGGCGTATTCTAAAGGAAAACACTGAGGATTCTAGTGTTAAACGCCAGAAAGCTGGAATATTCTCCATTTATTTTTTAAGTCTTCGTTTTGTGCCTGCCTGTGCTTCGATGAACCGTTTCTAATTTAATCAATCTAGTGGTCAGATGCGGGTCAAACTAGCGTAATTTTTTTACGGTCTGCTGGCGCTTTAACGGTATACTTAGCGTTATATTTCGACTTTTTATGACATAAGGATTTCTTGTGACGCTATTTCCTTCACTATCTCTTCATCGTCTGCTGTTGATTGGCAGCGCACTGTTCTTGGCCAATATGGCTCACGCCAATGAGCAAAGCACCAACGCCATTGAAGCTCGCATCGCGCCAGTCGGAAAAGTCTGTATTAAAAGGCAATCGTGCCAACAAGATGCCGTAGCAACGCCAGTCGCTAACGTGGCACCTGCGAAGGAGTACACAGGCCGAGCCGGCGAGAAAATCTACAACACGTATTGCATCGCTTGTCACTCTACTGGCGCAGCAGGCGCACCTCGTGTCGGCAATATTAAAGAATGGCAGCCTCATATCGCTAAAGGCATGGACACTCTACTGAAGGACGCCATTAAAGGTGTTGGCGCTATGCCACCAAGAGGTATTTGTTCAAACTGTACCGATGAAGAGCTAAAACACACGATTCAATACATGATAGATAAAAGCCAGTAGGCGATTTCTGTAGGTTAGTAAATAAGAGACTTTTAGGTCTCTTTTTTACTATTTTCTATTAAGAATTCAACATGGCTTTAAGAGCAGATAGCGAGGCTTGACCGCGCTCTTTTTTAACGCTTTCAGACTCATCGCTACGCCCTTCCCAGACAAGATCCTCTTCTGGCAATTCATCTAGGAAACGGCTGGGTAAACAATCAATTTCTTCGCCATACTGTCGACGTTTTGCGGCAAGCGTAATACATAAAGTTCGTTTTGCTCGTGTAATGCCCACATACGCCAGACGACGCTCTTCTTCAATGTCATCATTTTCGATGCTATTGCGATGTGGTAGCAATTCTTCTTCACAACCAATCAAGAATACATGCGGATACTCTAAGCCTTTAGATGCGTGTAACGTCAGAAGCTGAACTTTATCTTCGTCTTCTTCCTCTTCTTGGCGCTCTAGCATATCAATCAACAATAGCTTACTAATGGCTTGATCTAAGCCTGCGCTTTCATCTTCTTCCCACGCGGTTTCCATCATGCGTTGAATCGATTCAAGTAAGAATCGCACGTTTTCGATGCGACGCTCTGCCATTTTAGGCGAACTAGACTGCTCTTGAATCCAACTATAATAATCCATGTCAAAAATCATTTGTTCGATAATTGGCACAGGAGAAGCCCCTTCCAGACGCTTGCGTAAAGTTGACATCCAATGCTCAAACTCATGCAAACTCTTCAACGGTCGACCCGATACCGACTCTTCGAGCTCTTTATAACCCGATGCTTCAAATAGGCTCACGTTTCGTTGAGTCGCCAAATTACCCACTTTTTCCAATGTAGCAGGACCAATTTCGCGGCGAGGTAAATTAACAATACGCAAAAAGGCATTATCGTCAGCAGGGTTTACCAGCAAACGTAAATACCCCATTAAATCTTTGA
This sequence comes from Marinomonas sp. TI.3.20, assembly GCF_038155025.1. Lineage (NCBI taxonomy): Bacteria > Pseudomonadati > Pseudomonadota > Gammaproteobacteria > Oceanospirillales > Oceanospirillaceae > Marinomonas > Marinomonas sp. TI.3.20. The sequence continues at coordinate 71,438 of NZ_JBAKAS010000015.1, forward strand.
TTTCAGCTCGCGAGAAGAACGAAGTACCACCGTTCATTTTATAAGGAATACGGTAAGCTTGGAGCTTAATTTCCAGTAGCCGTGCTTGGTGATTACCACGATACAAGATCGCAAAATCCCGATAAGGAATGTCATGACGTAAATGGCGAGATTGTATCTCCGCGGCTACTCGCTCTGCTTCGGCGTCTTCGTTGCGCGTTACCATTACTCGAATTGGATCGCCCTCGCCCAAGTCACTCCACAACGCTTTATCGTAAACGTGGGGATTATTGGCAATTAAGGTATTGGCCGCTTTAAGAATGGTCTTAGTAGAACGGTAATTTTGCTCCAACTTCACCAATTTTAAATTAGGGTAATCAACCGATAAGCGTTCAAGATTTTCCGGACGAGCGCCACGCCAAGCATAAATAGATTGGTCGTCGTCTCCTACTAAGGTGAAACAACGACGGTAACCTGCCAGCAAGCGAATCAGCTCATATTGACTGGCATTCGTATCCTGACACTCATCCACCAGCAAATATCGCACTTTTTTCTGCCATTTATCACGCAATGGCTCGTCGGCCATCAAGAGGCTCACTGGCAATAATATCAAGTCATCAAAATCCACCGCATTGTAAGCGCGTAAATAACGCTGATATTGCACATACACTTGCGACGCCAACAGAAACTCTTCCGTATCGGCGTTCATAGTGGCTTCTTGTGGCGTGGTTAAATCGTTTTTCCAATTAGAGATAGTGGTCTGGCAAAAAGCCGCGGCGTCGGTTTGCTCGTTAAATTCTTTGTTTAGAATTTCTTTAATCAGCGACAGGGAATCTTGTGAATCAAATAAAGTAAAACCCTCTTTAAGGCCCGCTTTACGAAACTCTTTTCTTAAGATGTTTAAGCCTAGGCGGTGAAACGTCGAAATACTAAGGCCACGACTTTCTTGCTTGGAGAGCATACTAACAACCCGCTCTTTCATTTCGCGAGCTGCTTTGTTCGTAAAGGTTACCGCAATAATACTATTGGCTTTAAAGCCGCAAGTTTGTATTAAATAGGCGATTTTAGTGGTGATTACACTGGTTTTACCCGACCCAGCCCCAGCGAGCACCAATAATGGTCCATCAATTTTTTTCACCGCATCAAGTTGTCGCTCATTGAGATTTCGTAAACGCTGGGATATGGAAGGTAAGGATTCACTCATGACACACTCTGGTTTTACCACTATAAAAATCAGCACCTAGTGTACCTGACTCTGTCTTTCCTCGCACAAGCTTAGTGCTTTCTTGAGACAAATAAACGCCTACAAAAAAGGGAGCGATTTTCATCACTCCCTTTTTATTATGCTAAGTTATTACCGTAGAAATCGATATTAATCGTTCGTCTCTGACTTAGTTTCTTCAACAGGACGTCGGCTCCAGTAACTTGCCAACAAAGAACCTGAAATATTGTGCCAAACACTGAACAAAGTACCTGGTAATGCAGCAACAGGGCTAAAGAACTTAATCGCTAATGCAGCCGCTAACCCTGAATTTTGTAGGCCAACTTCAAAAGCAATCGTTCGACAAACACGTTTGTCGAAGCCCAATAAGTACGTCACCCAATAACCCAACGTTAAACCAATTGCGTTATGAATAATAACCGCCGCCGCAACAATCAGGCCGACTTCTGCTAGGCGCGAAGAGCTTAAAGCCACCACAATGGCAATAATCAATACAATGGCAAACATCGAAATATAAGGTAAAACCACTTCTGCTTTGCGGACAAAGTCAGAAAAGAAAACATTGATCAATACACCTGCTGCCACCGGCACCAAGACTATTTTAACCAGGCTTAACAACATCGACATAGCGGGTACATCGACACTCGTTCCAATCATCAAAGACACAAGGAAAGGTGTTAATACCACGCCAAGTAAAGTTGAAATGGCCGTCATGGAAATTGACAAGGCGGTGTCACCTTTTGCCAAATAACACATGACGTTAGAAGACGTTCCGCCAGCTACGCTGCCCACAAGCAACATACCTACCGTTAATTGAGTATTAAACCCAAAGCAGAAAGCCACACCAAAAGCCGCAATAGGCATAATTAGGAATTGTAATAAAACCCCCACCATGACTGCTTTGCGATTTTTAAGCACTTCTTTGAAGTCCTTAGGACTAAGTGTTAATCCCATGGCCAACATAATAATCATTAATAAAGGGATAATTTGCGACTTAAGATCAACAAATAAAGAAGGCTGAAAATACGCCAACGCGGATAACAATACCGCCCACAAAGGAAACAACTGGATAACCATAACCCACTACTCCGATAGATGTATTACTGGTATCACACATTAAAAACATGCAATGCCAATAGCACCATATATGTCATTATTATAAGAAACCGAATAGAAAATGCCCGAAAATAGGCCTATCTCCCTCCAGTGAGAAGGGATTGTACCGGATAGGTAAATGGTATCAATATGTAAACAAAAAGATCACGACTGAAAAAAGCAATTAATCCTGCTTATAGTAGTCCTCGATGATTTAATACAGGTTTTAATGCTAACTCTAGTTTGTCACAGCACCTACTAAGGTTTTTTCCATCTTTCGATAGCTTAGCGATTCCATTAAATGCGCCCTCATTACTTCTGTGCCATTTAGATCTGCCAAGGTTAACGCCACTTTTAATACACGATGGTAGGCACGGGCAGATAACTTTAAGGTTTCCAACGCCTGTTGCATAAACGCTTTATCTTCTTCATTAAGCGCACAAATCGACTCCAGTTGACGACCTGACAATTGCGCATTCTGAACACCTTGGCGGGCCCGCTGACGCGCCACGGCCTGCTCAACCCTTTGTCGAATCGCAACACTACTTTCACCTTCTTCTTGAGCATTAACCAACACACTCGAAGGCAAAGGAGGGACTTCCACATGTAAATCAATTCGATCTAAGAAAGGCGCTGAAAGCTTTTTAAGGTATTTCTGACTCGCACTAGATTGGTAATAATCTTGCCCACCGGTATAAGCTTCATTACTGGCGTTCATCGCGGCCACCAGCTGAAAACGCGCTGGAAACGTCACTTGCCCACGCGCTCTGGAAATATGCACTTCTCCACTTTCTAATGGTTCGCGCAGTACTTCTAATACCTTGCGATCAAATTCTGGCAGCTCATCCAAAAACAAAACACCGCAATGGGCTAACGAGGCTTCCCCCGGTTTAGGTATGGAACCGCCTCCTACCAATGCTGCGGCCGAGCTAGAATGATGAGGCGAACGAAATGGGCGCTCTGACCAGTGCCAATCCACTCCCATTTTACGTCCTGCAACAGATTGCACAGAGGCGACTTCCAAGGCTTCGCTCTCGGTCATCGCTGGCATAATGCTAGGCAAACGCGATGCCAGCATGGTTTTCCCTGTTCCTGCAGGGCCAATAAATAAGAGGTTATGACCTCCAGCCGCCGCAACCTCTAACGCTCTTCTGGCTTGATACTGGCCTTTTACATCCTTCATATCTTTATGATTAACGATTGTTTTCTTTATGGGGTCATTAACACAAGTGGGTAATTGGGATAACTTTAGTAAGTGCGCAGTAACTTGCGTTAATTGGGATGCAAACACAGAATCCCCTTCAACTAACGCCGCTTCATACTGATTGTCCGCGGGTAAAATAAGCTGCCGACCAGATTCATGACACGCAATCGCCGACGGCAACAGACCAGGCACGCCACGTATTTCACCAGACAAGGCAAGCTCGCCAATAAATTCAAAAACACGTAGATTCACGTCGCCCAATTGACCAGAGGCTGCAAGCACACTAATAGCAATGGCTAAATCATATCGACCGCCCTCTTTGGGCAAATCTGCGGGTGCTAAATTGATGGTGACGCGGCGGGTTGGGAACTCAAAACAACTGTTAATGATTGCACTGCGTACGCGGTCTTTCGACTCTCGAACCGCCGCTTCCGGCAAGCCAACAATATTTAGCGAAGGTAGGCCATTGGATATATGAGTTTCTACCGTAACCAGTGGGGACGCCACGCCAACTCGGGCACGGCCATAGATAGTTGCTAAGCTCACGATCACTCCTTGATCTTTTATTAAATCGAGCCATCCAGCTCGAAGATTTACACGTATAACCCATTAACCAACGTTTGTTTTTACACAAACCTATTCTATTGCTGGAGCACACGATGAACCAAATTAATCCAAACAAATTACCGCTGTCGAAATGGACATCGACGTCACCCGAACAAAAAGAGAAGCATTTCATTGTCACCAAGCTCATCAAAGATGAACAAGAAAACGTGATTGAGTGCATTCTCGAAGCCGTACTAACACGAAAACAATACACCCTTCCTTGGCATGACCTGAAATCTTCTGAGCATTGGTTACAAGGCTGGCAGTCATAACAACAAGGCTAGCCAGCCTATAAAAATACTATTTTTCGTCAGTATCTGCTTTCGCCACGGTTTGTTTAGCAGATGCTCTTTTCGCTGGGGCTTTTTTAGGTTCTGAGGCGTCTGCCGTTTTTTCTAATTCTGCGATCCTCGCTTCCAACATAACCAAACGTTCACGATATTTACCCAGCATAGCCGCTTGCAATTCAAACTCTTCACGAGTCACCAAATCCATCTTAGTCAGCGTGTTTTTTGCGACCTGATGTAATTGTGTCTGAATTTCTTCCTTTGGTAACTTTCCCAAAATGTCGACTGTGTGCTCTAGTCCTGAACCTAATTGCTTAATAAACTGATCGATCATATGCCCCTCTTACTTCATGCTATTTACCTCATAGTATAGAAGCCCACACTATCTCTGTCTTGGATAATTAGTTAAATAACGCTATTAAATCGCGGAATGACTCTTCGTAATAACGTCTATACGCGTGATTTTTGTGCAGTAAAATAAAACAGACACACTTTACCCGCATGTATGTAGAGATAAAAAGCACCGCCATTAATGAATGCACACAGACATTTCGGTTTAAGAGCAAATAGATAACAAAAATGCTTAATAGATCAGTAAACAAGAAAACACGCACCACATAGATGCAAAACCACCTAAAAGCAGCCCTACCACTCGCACCAAAAAAGACCGCGACACGACCTTTTTGCTTCCTCATTTACAACGACTTAACAGCACAGCCCTTTTGCCATAAGGGTTTTGGTAATGTGGCACGCATATTGAATAAAGACTATTACCTGCGATACGACAACAAAACAGACTTTTAAAGGAGACTGTGGGTATGAAGCTTATAACTGCCATCATCAAACCATTTAAACTCGATGATGTTCGAGAAGCACTTTCTGAAATCGGTGTACAAGGTATTACCGTGACAGAAGTGAAAGGATTCGGACGTCAGAAAGGTCATACAGAACTATACCGCGGTGCGGAATACGTTGTGGATTTTCTACCAAAAGTAAAAATCGAACTTGCGATTGCTGACGACATGACTGACCAAGTGGTAGAAGCCATTTCTGGTGCAGCTAATACTGGAAAAATCGGCGACGGTAAAATCTTTATCGTTAACCTTGAACAAGCGGTTCGTATTCGTACCGGCGAAACTGGCGAAGACGCAGTTTAACGCTCGCTCGTATCTAATTAGCCTTTAGGGGGGCGAAACATGCAAGATCAAATTTTTCAATTACAATACGCGATGGATACCTTTTACTTCCTAGTAATGGGTGCCTTAGTAATGTGGATGGCAGCTGGGTTTGCCATGTTAGAAGCGGGCCTTGTGCGCTCTAAAAACACCACAGAAATTCTTACCAAAAACGTGGCACTGTATGCAATCGCTTGCATCATGTACTTTATTTGCGGCTACGCAGTAATGTACGGCGGCACTTGGTTCCTAACGGGCATCCAAGATGTAGACGTTAATAAAACACTGGCTGATTTTGCCGGTCGTGAAGGCGGTTTCGAAGGCGGATCTATTTACGCTACGGCTTCTGACTTCTTCTTCCAAGTAGTATTCGTTGCGACGGCTATGTCGATCGTCTCTGGTGCTGTAGCGGAACGTATGAAGCTTTGGTCATTCCTAGTGTTTGCGGTTGTTATGACAGGCTTTATTTACCCAATGGAAGGATCTTGGACATGGGGTGGTAAATCTGTATTCGGTATGTTCAGCCTTGGCGACATTGGTTTCTCTGATTTCGCAGGTTCCGGTATTGTTCATTTAGCAGGCGCTTCTGCAGCACTTGCTGGTGTATTGGTACTGGGTGCTCGTAAAGGAAAATATGGCCCTAACGGCGAAGTCCGCGCTATCCCTGGTGCTAACCTACCATTAGCGACACTGGGTACTTTCATCCTTTGGATGGGTTGGTTCGGTTTCAACGGTGGTTCTGTTCTTAAGCTTGGCGATATTGCCAGTGCAAACTCAGTTGCTATGGTGTTCTTGAACACTAACGCTGCGGCTGCTGGTGGCGCTGTTGCCGCCCTTCTACTAGGCCGTATCTTGTTCGGTAAAGCCGATCTGACTATGCTATTAAACGGTGCATTGGCTGGCCTTGTGGCTATCACTGCAGAACCTTCTACACCATCTGCATTAAGCGCCACTTTAATTGGTGTTGTCGGTGGACTGATTGTTGTTATTGCGATCCTTACTCTAGATAAACTAAAAATTGATGATCCAGTGGGGGCTATCTCTGTTCATGGTGTGGTTGGTCTTTGGGGTCTATTAGCGGTTCCTCTAACTAACAGCGGTACGACTTTCTTTGGTCAAATCGCCGGCGCATTAACTATCTTTGTTTGGGTATTCGTAACAAGCTTGATCGTTTGGTTAATCATCAAAGCGGTAATGGGCATACGAGTTACTGAAGAAGAAGAATACGAAGGTGTTGACCTTTCTGAATGCGGTATGGAAGCGTACCCTGAATTCAATAAAAGTTAAGTAACCTTGCTCTTCTAGAATCACGCTAGAAAATAGTTTAAATAAAAAACCTCGCTTCGGCGGGGTTTTCTTTTTTTCTGGTAAGCTACTTTATATACAGTCAATCGCCCGCATTAACTATGAAACCCAACCGACGCAACTCAATACGCTATGCTGCGGCACACAAGATAAGAGGTCACCATGTCTGAAGATATGCATTTAAAGATTCGTAATCTGACTAACGACGATTATGATCAAGTCAAAGTACTCATGGACGGAATTTACGACGACATCGGTGGCGCTTGGCCAGAGCACACTATAAACAAGCTCATTGGCGACTTCCCAGAAGGACAAATTTGTCTTGAAGATCACGAAAAAATTGTCGGTATTGCGCTGTCTGTGCAAGTGAGTTATCAACGTTTCAGCAACCCGCACACGTATGACGATTTAATTGGTCGCAAAGAAACCATTTTGAATGACCGTGCGGGCGATGCAATGTACGGCTTAGATGTGTTAATTCATCCAGAATATCGCGGATTTCGTCTTGGTCGACGCTTATATGAGGCTCGCAAAGAGCTTTGTCGTCAACATAACCTACGCGCTATTTTAGCCGGCGGCCGCATACCTAGTTACCACAAACATTCAGACGAAATGTCGCCAGCGCTCTACTTAGAAGCGGTTCGTGAACGTAAAATTTATGACCCTATTTTGTCCTTCCAGCTGTCCAATGACTTCCAAGTGACGCGACTCTTAAAAAGCTACCTGCCTGAAGACGAAAAATCTGAAGGCTATGCCACGCTACTTGAATGGAAGAACATTTTTTACGAACCGGAAACAACAGTCATTGAATCCCGTAAGACACAAGTTCGTATCGGCGCAATACAGTGGCAAATGCGGGAAGTAGAAAGTGTCGATGAGATGTTAAAACAAGTCGAATACTTTGTGGATGCCGTCTCTGATTATAAGAGTGACTTTGCGGTTTTTCCTGAGTTTTTCAACGCGCCATTAATTGGCTTAAGCCCAGATCAAAGAAACCAAACGGAAGCGATTCGCTTTCTTGCTAGTTTCACAGAACGCTTTAAGACAGAAATGTCACAAATGGCCGTCAGCTACAACATCAACATTATTACCGGATCCATGCCATTAATGGAAGATGGAACCACTTACAACATAAGTTATTTATGTCGTCGTGATGGCACCGTTGAAGAACAGAAAAAAATCCATATCACACCGCACGAACGCCGTGACTGGGTTATTCAAGGTGGTAATGATCTGCGAGTCTTTGATACTGATGCTGGTCGCGTTGGTATTTTGATTTGTTACGATGTGGAATTTCCAGAATTGGGGCGCCTGTTGGCAACGCAAGACATGGACATTTTGTTTGTGCCATTCTGGACAGACACCAAAAACGGCTATCTACGTGTGCGTAATTGCGCCCAAGCGCGTGCCATCGAAAATGAATGCTACTCCGTTATTTGTGGCAGCTGTGGCAACTTACCTCAGGTAGAAAACCTAGATATTCAATACTCACAAAGCGCGGTATTTTCACCTTCGGATTTCTCTTATCCGCACGATGCAATCATGGCCGAAACCACACCAAACACAGAGATGATCATGTTTTCTGATTTGGATTTGGACAAATTAAAACGCACACGCAGTGAAGGCTCAGTAAATAACTTAAAAGATCGCCGCACCGATCTATACTCTATCAATTGGACGAGTGACATCATCACTAAATAATTTTTATGATATTTAGTGCCATCACTTAAACGACTAAAAAAAGCCCGCGAAACTATGCGGGCTTTGACAATGAATAAGACTCTCCTATGGCTAAAGCAAAAACAGCGTTTGTATGCAATGAATGTGGTGCCGATTACGCCAAATGGCAAGGCCAATGCCAAGCCTGTAGCGCTTGGAACTCACTGTCAGAAATCCGTTTAACCTCAAGCAAGACTTCGGCGCGCGTATCAGCTAATCAAGACCCTCGTTATCAAGGGTATGCAGGCGCTATTACGGGAGTTCAGGATTTATCAGAGGTCGATCTTGGCGATGTTCCACGCTTTAGTTCAGGAGCCAGCGAGTTTGACCGTGTGTTAGGCGGCGGGTTAGTACCTGGCGGTGTGGTATTAATTGGCGGCCACCCAGGGGCTGGTAAAAGTACCTTGTTGCTGCAAACCATGTGCTGGCTTGCTCAACAGCAAGACGCACTCTATGTCACGGGGGAAGAGTCTTTACAGCAAGTCGCGATGCGTGCGCAACGTCTTGGCTTGCCGACGAAGAACTTGAAAATGCTTAGTGAAACCAATGTAGAAAGCATTTTAACCATTGCTCAACAAGTAAAGCCTCGCGTCATGGTGATTGACTCCATTCAAGTGATGCACTTAGATGGCGTCGAATCTGCGCCCGGCAGTGTTTCACAAGTGAGAGAAAGCGCTGCCGTGCTCACGCGTTTTGCTAAACAGACGCAAACGGCCGTACTGCTTGTTGGCCACGTCACCAAAGATGGATCGCTTGCTGGACCAAAAGTCCTCGAACACATGGTGGATTGCTCCGTCTTACTCGAAGGCTCAGAAGACTCTCGTTTTCGTACGCTACGAGGCATGAAAAACCGCTTCGGGGCAATTAATGAGCTCGGCGTTTTTGCCATGTTAGAAAATGGTTTAAAAGAAGTTAAAAATCCTAGCTCTATTTTCTTAAATCGCAGCAGTCATCCGGCGGCAGGCAGTTTGGTTGTGGTTGTCTGGGAAGGAACTCGGCCATTATTAGTGGAATTACAGGCCCTTGTTGATGATTCTGCCCTTGGCAACCCTAGGCGCGTCACCGTTGGTTTTGACCACAATCGTCTGGCCATGTTACTCGCAGTATTACACAAGCATGGCGGCTTATTAACCTCTGACCAAGATGTGTATTTGAACGTCGTTGGTGGCGTAAAAGTACTGGAAACCAGCGCTGATTTAGCCGCTATTGCAGCGGTTGTTTCAAGTTTTCGAGATCAAGCATTGCCTCACGATTTGGTGGTCATGGGCGAAGTAGGGTTATCCGGAGAAATTCGTCCTGTTCCTTCTGGGCAAGACCGTATCAGTGAAGCGGCTAAACACGGCTTTACTAAAGCCGTGGTGCCCAAAGCCAATTGTCCGAAAAAGCCGATACCAGACATGCAAGTGATTGGTGTGGAGCGTCTGTCTGAAGCATTAGACGCTATCTTTGATCGTTAGCACGGCATTTGCCCTTATCTTATGTAAGCAAGTGCGCCCTTGTCGCAAGTAAGAAGGAGAGCCCTTAATAAAAGGGCTCTCTTGTTAACACAAATACGTCTTGTGCTGCCTCTTGCTCAGATTCAACACCCTCTTCTTCCATGCCATAAGGCAAGGATTTAGAAGACGCTAATTCAAGGCGTTTTTGCCGGGCTTTTAATAAGCGTTGTCGACGTTGCCTACACAAATCCAACACCTGATGGCGATCTTCATTAGACAAAGAAAACCACTTAAATCGCTCATCACGGCTGCGTAAACACCCTTTGCAAAAACCTTTGGCCGTACTTTCACAAACGCCACGACAGGGACTTTCAATGGCAAATAACTCTATTTGTTCCATAGTGCCTCCTCGTCCGGTTTCGTTAAATAAAGCCTATTCGGTCACTAATCTATAATCGTACATTTCTTCTGGTGATAAAAAATACACGCGATTGGCTGGCGCGGCCTGAATAGAAAACCAATAAAAACGTTCAGGAATGCCCATTTCAAGATAAAAATTAACATAAGCAGCGTGAATCGGATTCGATCTATTCAGCTTACTTGCGACTGTACCAATCGCATTTGACCAAGCATGCACGCCAACCCCAGCTCCCGCTCCTATGGTTCTTTTCACCCCTCCTAAGAATAGATCAACACCACCAGAAAGTACGTAACCAGTCGCAGCAATGTGGGTGTTTAAGCCAAAGCGCCGAATCAGCCTAGCGCCTTCCATCGTTGCTTGTTGATCATCGGTTCCTGGTACATCCACTAGTATAATATCCGTGACATTTGGGTGCTGACGAATCATGTCTTTTAACTTATCGGGTAAATCCGGCTCTAACACGCCAGACAAATAAGCCTTGTTATTTTCTACATAAATACTCAGACGATGATCACTATTAACTGGAACGGTTGTTGGCTTTATAGCCTGCCCTGAACAAGCGACTAAAGAAAACGAAAACAAAATAGATAACACTTTTAAAAGCCATACAACACTGTCTTTATTGTGATTCATAAAGCGTCCAAAATATGCGAAGGAACAAACCCAATGATACTTAGTACCAAATAGTAAGAGGAAAATATGTTTATTTTAGGCCTCTGTCTCCTAAATGGTTTACTAAATAAACTATGTTAGTGACAGCCCACCGTATTTTAGTCGTACTGTTTATTAGGCATTTTGCACAAAGCTAACGTAAACTTAGCAGTTGATATTATGAATAATAAAACAAGGTAAAATCGTGGTCAAAAATGATGAGATGGAATTTATTTCCATCGCACAAAGCGCTTTCAATTATAAAAAACAAAATTTGCGTATTTTCAATACCATCTCAATAATTGGTGCGTTTACCCATTTTGCTTTTATCTTCTTATTTCTCCACTTAGAACAACCCACTTTAGCTTGGTTTAATGTCTTCAGTGTGGCCACATGGATTATTACGCTTTGGTTCAACAAACACTCACGCTATAACGCCTCTTCAGTAATAATATTTATTGCAATTCTCACTCATACCATTTTAGCCACCACAACCTTAAGTGCCGCTTCCGGCTTCCAGTATTATCTTTGGCCTATGACCTTGTTAGTGGTCGCTGTGCCAACCCTACCCATCACACTATCTGCTACCATTGCCTCAATCAATATTATTGTATTTGGCTGGCTCTCTATATGCTTTGAAGCAAAGCTGCCGCAATTAGAGTCTCACTATCTTTTTCTTTATATCACCAATTTAGCAATGGCCAGCATTCCTTTTATTAGCGTGGCCGTCGTGTCACGCTATATGTATGAAAATCAATATTTAAAAATGGCAAAGCTCGCAGAAAGAGATGACCTCACCCAGTTATTTAATCGTCGTTTTGGCCTACGCATGCTGCAATATTATTTTAATCGACTAGCCAATCACGATAAGACATTTTGTATCGCCCTGGTCGACGTGGATAATTTTAAACAAATAAACGACACACTAGGCCACAGTGTGGGTGACGAAGTCTTAATTAAAATATCTAACTACCTATCAAGCACCTTACGAGATACCGATATTTGCAGTCGCTGGGGGGGAGAAGAGTTCCTTTTTATTATGCCAAATGTAGACATTGAGATGATAGAAAAACGTCTTGAGACAATGTGTGCGGAAATGCCTAAACAAATACACATTCCTAACTGGAAGCTTCCTATCAGTTGCAGCTTTGGTCTTATTCAGGCTAAACGCGAAGAAGCACTCGAAGACGCCTTTAAGAGAGCAGATCGCCTGCTTTACCAAGCTAAAAATAATGGCCGCTACCAAGTGGTAAGCGACCATTCAAAAAATGTTTCTAGCGATTAAAAAAAGCAGGGGCTGGGACTTATTACTTAAATCCAAGAACCTAAATTCAAGAGTGAATAATTCAATCCTAATTGGTTAACTTACGAAGGAAAAGCAAAGCTCTTACCTTCACGTACACCCGCTGACGGCCAACGCTGAGTGATGGTTTTACGTTTCGTGTAAAAACGTACCGCATCAGGGCCATAAGCATGTAGATCGCCAAACAATGAGCGTTTCCAACCTCCAAAACTGTGATAAGCAACGGGAACTGGCAGCGGCACATTAATACCCACCATACCGACTTCAATTTTGTCTGAAAAATAACGCGCCGCTTCACCATCACGAGTAAAGATACAGGTACCATTTCCGTACTCATGATCATTGATCAACTGCATCGCTTCTTCCATGCTATCAACTCGTACCACTTGCAGCACAGGTCCAAAAATTTCTTGTTGGTAAGAGTCCATTTCTTTGCTCACATTGTCGATTAAGGTAGCGCCAACAAAGAAACCGTTTTCATAGCCTTTAATAACAGGATTGCGACCATCGACTACCACTGTGGCGCCTTGAACTTCAGCACTGTCAATAAAACCAACCACCTTTTCTTTATGCTCTTTGGTAATCACCGGGCCAAAATCATTGCTCTTATCGGAACATTCGCCCACTTTAAGTGACACCATGGCTTCTTTCATCTTGGCAATAAGCGTATCGCCTGCATCTTGTCCCACTGCAACCGCAACAGAAAGCGCCATACAACGTTCGCCAGAAGAACCAAAAGCGGCGCCTAACAATTGATTAACCGTATTATCCATATCAGCATCAGGCATCACTATGGCGTGATTTTTTGCCCCACCTAATGCCTGACAACGCTTGCCATTCGCGCTGGCTGTCGCATAAATATATTCTGCAATTGGAGTGGAGCCAACAAAGCTAACAGCTTTAACGTCTTTGGACGCTAGCAATGTATCAACCGCCACTTTGTCGCCATTAACAACGTTCATGACACCAGTAGGAAGGCCCGCTTCTTCCAATAATTCAGCCAGATAAAGAGCCGTACTTGGATCACGCTCTGATGGTTTAAGAACGAAGGTATTACCACAGACAATCGCCATTGGGAACATCCACAAAGGTACCATGGCTGGAAAGTTAAACGGCGTAATGCCCGCTACCACACCTAATGGCTGAAATTCACTCCATGAATCAATATTCGGGCCTGCATTCTTTGAAAACTCACCTTTTAACAATTCTGGTGCGCCACAAGCGTATTCCACATTTTCGATACCACGCTGCAACTCACCAGCGGCATCATGGCAGATCTTGCCATGCTCATCACCGATCATAGCGGCAATTTTATCCGCATTTTTTTCTAATAATTCTTTGTACTTAAACATAACCCGCGCGCGTTTCAATGGCGGAGTATCACGCCACACTGGATACGCAGCTTGTGCTGCAGCAATTGCTTCTTCAACCGTAGACTTAGACGCAATAGCCACTTTTTTTGAGACCTCGCCTGTCGCAGGGTTAAATACGTCTTGAGTACGTGACGCTTCGATAGATGACTGACCACCAATTAAATGTCCGATCGTTTTCATATGCGCTCCATGAAATTAATTTAAAGTCGTATTTAAGTGCCTCTACTCTCTTTGCGACACACTTGATTGACATCACTATGCCAAGGAGAATAGATTAATAAAAGATAATTTTATTAACTTTTAGTTAATTATTTAGTTAACTTACTAATTCACTTTATTAACTAAAAAAAGCTCTATAGAGAGAAAACAGCTATGAGAAAAATACAAGGCCAAGTAAGCGATGCCGACTTACGAATACTGAGGATTTTTAAAACAGTCGTCGAATGTGGAGGATTCTCTGCCGCTGAAGTTGACCTAAATATTAGCCGAGCAGCCATCAGTATTGCCATGTCAGATCTAGAAGTTCGCTTAGGGTTTCGCCTTTGCCAGCGCGGTCGGTCTGGTTTTTCTCTGACTAACGAGGGCAGCCAAGTGTATGAGCATACACTCCAATTACTGTCCTCTCTTGAAGACTTTCGCACTCATATCAACGCCCTTCATCAACACTTAAAAGGGGAATTAAACATTGGCATTACTGATAATCTCGTCACGCTCCCGCACACTCGCATTACCCAAGCCCTAGCGGCACTAAAAGACAAAGGACCACAAGTAACGATCAATATTCGTATGATTCCGCCCAACGATGTGGAGCGCGGCGTACTTGATGGACGCTTGCATGTTGGCATAGTCCCAGATCTTAAGATCCTCAGTGGCTTAGACTATCGCACTCTATATGAAGAACACTCATTACTTTATTGCAGCGACACTCACCCGCTCTTTAATGAGCCGGAAAAAAATATCACTAGAGCCAAACTAAAAGATTTTGACGCTGTTTTACCCGCTTATGCCCAAACACCTGATACAAAAGCCCAGCACAGCCCGTTAACCCCTACGGCGACAGCCACCGATCGCGAAGGTATTTCCTTCCTAATTTTAACGGGGCGCTATATTGGTTTTTTACCCGACCATGTTGCCAATCTTTGGGTTAAAGAAGGTCGTATGCGAGCCATCTTGCCAAACGAATGCCATTACATTACGCAATTTTCCGCCATTACACGCAAAGGTGCACGGGCAAACCTCGTACTTGAGACGTTTTTAGAGCAACTTGATAAAACAAAATAAAAACATAAACCAAGGTTATTAAGAGGTTTTAGCACTTAAAATACGTCAAAATTCTGCACGAACGCCCTATTGTATTTTTATTAACCTACTGATAAAAAAAGAATTTAATTTTTATCATAACTATTCGTAACAAATAAAACCCTAGATATCACCCTTAGATATATCTTTAATATGTAATTGAAAATGTATAGTTGTCCCGTAGAGATATAAAATAAAGTTATCTGATGTTTTTACTTTATATTTACGGAGCAATGAATGAACCGCTTTAAACGTCAAAAATGTGGCCTTGCCGTCACCTTGACTATGGCTCTTTTTCTCACCGCCTGTTCTTCTGATAAAGATGAGACAAGCGAAGTGAAGGAAATTATCCGACCTGTGAAACTGCTGACCATCGGCTCTACGGATGCGATTAATATTCGTCGCTTTCCTGCTGAGTTAAAAGCCAGCAAAGAAGCAGATCTTGCTTTTCGCGTCGGCGGGCAGCTTATGAAACTTAATGTTGTTGCAGGACAACGGGTCAAAAAAGGCGAACTACTCGCGGCTCTAGACCCTACAGATTACCAACTTCAGGTTGAACTAGCTCAAGCGAAACAAGATTTGGCTCAAGCGCAGTTTGATCGAATTCAAACCATGCTCAAACGCAACGCGACCAGTAAATCTCAATTTGACGAGTCTCAAGCTACGTTAGCACAAGCCAATAACGCTCTTGAAAGTGCTAAAAATCAGCTTAAATACACGAAAGTATACGCACCATTTAGTGGCGTTATTGCGTCCACTAAGACAGAAAATTATCAGTATGTGAGTGCCACTCAGCCCCTGATGCACATCCAAGACATCGATAATTTAGATGTAGAGTTCCAAGTACCTGAAAGCTTAGTAGTCAGCATCAAATCGACGCAAATTGATTATAAGCCGAATATTATTGTCGATGTTGCGCCTAATGAAGTGTTCCATGGCACTTATAAAGAACACAACACCATGCCAGATGATTCCACCATGGCCTACGATGTCACACTTCACTTAATTCGTGACAATCAAAAACAACGCACCTTGCTGCCTGGAATGACGGCTAACGTCGACATGGATCTCAGCAAATTATTAGGTATTACTAAACACATAGTTGTCCCTGTTGAAGCCGTTGTTCAAAAAGAAAACACACAAACTGGTGAAGCAGACAGCACGGTTTGGGTTTTCAATAAAGAAACAGGAACCGTGGCATCAAGAAAAGTCACGCTTGGTTCATTGCAAGGCACCATGATCGAAATAACCTCTGGCTTAAACGCAGGAGACCAAGTGGTTGCTGCGGGTGTAGACAGCTTAACCAGCTCAATGAAAGTTCGTCCTTGGACGCGTGAGCGAGGCTTATAAGTGAATATTGCAGCGTATTTTATTCAGAAAAAAGTGACCAGCTGGATGATCACTTTTATTCTTTTGATTGGTGGCGCCATCGCGTTTACCAACCTCGGGCAATTAGAAGACCCTGAATTTACCATCAAAGATGCTTTGATCATCACTCAATACCCTGGTGCTTCACCAGAACAGGTTGAGGAAGAAGTTACCTACCCTATCGAGCAGGAATTACAGAACCTTTCTTATGTGGACAAAATAAAGTCCACCTCTAAAGCAGGTTATTCACAGATCACCCTAACCATTAAAGATCAGTATCGTGCAAAAGAACTGAAACAGATTTGGGATGAAGTTCGTAAGAAAGTGCGCGACATGTCTGGCACCTTTCCAACTGGGGTTGGCGCGCCTGCGGTACTTGATGATTACGGTGATGTTTATGGTGTGATGCTAGCCGTTCATGGTCAAGGTTACCCATACAAAGACCTAAAAAACTACATTGATTACGTGAAACGAGAACTTGTCTTAGTCGATGGTATTGCCAAAGTCACTGTGGCAGCCGAGCAAGACGAACAAGTCACCATCGAAATCTCACGCTCAAAAATGGCCAATATGGGCATAGCGCCAAGCCAACTTAAAGCCTTGTTAGCAAACCAAAACGGGGTTTCAAACGCGGGCAAAGTGAAAGTAGGTAGCGAGTATATTCGCATTAATCCAACCGGCGAATTTAAAGACATCTCCGAACTAGAGAACTTGATTGTCGGCACACCTATCAATGGCAAGCTTATTCGCTTAAAAGATATTGCGACCATTAAACGCCAATATGTTGACCCTCAAAAACACATCGTCGATTTTAATGGCGCTAAATCTCTACTGCTTGGCATTTCCTTTTCTGCCAATGTTAACGTAGTAAAAGTAGGTGGAACGCTAGAAAAACGCATTGATGAATTGAAATACCAACAACCTGTTGGCATCAGCATGGACCCGATTTATTTTCAATCGAGAGAAGTTGAACGTTCGGTCTCGAACTTTTTGCTAAACCTCGTTGAAGCCGTCGGCATTGTTATTCTGGTACTGCTGGTTTTCATGGGCATTCGTTCAGGGATTCTCATAGGCCTTATCTTACTACTGACGATTCTTGGCACCTTTATTGTCATGGATTACTTCAGTATTAACTTGCAGCGTATCTCACTGGGGGGATTAATCATCGCCCTCGGCATGCTGGTGGATAACGCCATCGTAGTCACCGAAGGGATTTTGATTGGCCTCAAGCGAGGCATGACCAAAATCGACGCCGCCAGCGCGGTAGTAAAGCAAACAAAATGGCCATTACTTGGCGCCACCGTTATTGCGGTAACCGCCTTTGCACCGATAGGTTTATCACCAGATTCTGTGGGTGAATTTGTTGGTTCGCTGTTCTATGTATTGATGATTTCCTTGCTACTGAGCTGGATCACCGCGATCACCCTAACGCCGTTCTTTTGTGATTTATTCTTTAAAGAAAGCATTGCCGCTGGTACAGATAGCGCTGGAGAAGACCCATACAAAGGCTTTTTATTCTCTGGCTATAAATGGCTACTAGATAAAGCGATTCGCTTCCGCTGGGTTACTGTCGCCTTGTTAATAGTGTGCTTATTTACCGCTGGCTGGGCATTCCAATTTGTAAAACAATCGTTCTTCCCGCCATCATCAACGCCCATGTTTTACATGAGTGTACAGATGCCAGAAGGTACACATATTGAAGACACCTATAAAACCGTCCGAAATATCGAGTCAGAACTGTTAAAAGACAAGCGTATTGAGTACGTCACCTCGACAACAGGTCAAGGCGTATTGCGTTTCATGCTGACCTATAACGGAGAACAGACCAACTCAAGTTACGCACAGTTCATTGTTCGTACTAAGAACAAAGAAGACATACCTGTGCTGCTAAAAGATCTCTACTACAAGATGAAGAAAGAGCATCCGGGGCTGGAAGTAAAGCTGGAACGCTTACAATTAGGGCCAGCAACAGGGGCTAAAATTGAGGCACGTATCAGTGGTCCAGATCCGAAGCTGTTACGTCAATACAGTGTTCAAATCCAAGAAATTTACCGCAAAGACGGTGGCCTAGAAAGCATCAAAGACGATTGGCGCCAACCAGTTAAAGTACTTCGTCCGCTGTTTAACGACGCTCAAGCTCGACGCTTAGGCATCAGTAAAACAGATCTAGACGATGTATTATTAACCAACTTTAGTGGTTCTAAAATCGGCTTGTACCGCGAAGGCACAGACTTGTTACCTATCATACAGCGAGCGCCACCAAGCGAACGGGTATCGATTGATCAAATCCGTGACTTACAAATCTACAGCCCAGCATCTGGCTCCTATGTGACGCTCTCGACCTTGGTCTCTGGCTTTGAAACCGTATGGGAAAATCCCATTATCAAACGTCGCGATCGTAAGCGTACTATTACTGTTATGGCAGATCCGAATATTCTTGGCAATGAAACGGCCATGGCCGTATTTAGCCGCGTGCGTGGTCCAATTGAGGCGATCAAACTGCCTCCTGGCTATGCGCTAGATTGGGGCGGTGAATACGAAAGTAGTACCGATGCACAGGCGAATATATTCAAGGCATTGCCAATGGGCTACTTGTTTATGTTTATCATCACTGTGCTGCTGTTTAACTCGATTCGTGTACCGTTAACCATTTGGTTCTGTGTCCCACTTGCACTCATCGGGGTGTCGACAGGCTTATTAGCGATGAACGCAGCTTTTGGCTTTATGGCACTCCTTGGGTTCTTAAGTTTGTCTGGTATGGTGGTCAAAAATGGCATTGTGTTGGCCGACCAAATCAACTTCGAAAGAGACCAGGGCACAGAGATGTACGAAGCTATTTTCATCTCTTCTGTGAGCCGTGTAAGGCCCGTTTGTATGGCGGCGATTACCACCATATTAGGGATGATCCCGCTACTTTATGATGCTTTCTTTGAAGGCATGGCTGTCGTGATTTCATTTGGCTTGGGCTTCGCGACAATCCTCACTTTAATCGCGGTTCCTGTGTTCTACGCTATTTTATTCCGTGTAAAATATCGTCCACGCTCAGAGTTTGAATCTTCAAGCAATGACGTCTCAAACGCCGAACAATAGAGCGTAGTTTTAAAGTGTGGATAATGGTAATTCACCTTATCCACACTTCGTTTTACCTCAGATTGAGAGCATTATGCAGTTAAATGACGTTTTAAAACTCGACATTAAAATTCTGGTCGCCTTTGTCACTATCATGGAAGAAGGCAGTGTTTCGCGTGCCGCTGATCGCCTTGGCGTCACACAACCAGCACTGAGCAAAAGTTTACAAAAGCTTCGAGACTTGTTTAAAGACGCTCTTTTTACTCGCCAAGCCTACGGTTTAAGCCCTACCGCCAAGGCCACAGAGTTAAATGACCTGATACTGCCTATTTTAAGTTCTTTATCTGAACTGATGACACCAAGTGTGTTGGATCTAAAAAGTCTAACGCGCCGCTTTCGGTTACGCGTTGACGAAGGTGATTTAGAAAACTTTATTGAGCCGTTGTTAGCCGCGTTACACTATGATGCACCGGGAATACGTTTATCGACCAGTGGCTGGGGAGAAGGTTCTCAGTTCGACGATTTAATGTCAGGTCACGCCGATATCGGCATTATGCGCATTAAGGGAACACCGGGAAATATTCGCAGTAAATTAATTGGTTATATGGAAGCCTGTATTGTCTTAAGCGAAGCGCACCCATTGTTTCATCAAGATGAAATTTCTCTTGAAGAATTACTGGCTCACAAAACCGTCACGCATCACTTACGCAACCATCAAGACTCGACCTTCCAAAACACCGCCAACAAATTAAAACAACAAGGCTACGACATAGAACCTTCATTAGAAACAGACAGCCTCATGGTGACAATGCAAGCGATAAAGCGCGGCATGGCACTGGTTGCCTCACGATCAATAGGCGAGTTATTCACCGATGTAATGTGCGAGAAGAAAAACTTCTACCCGATAAAAGTGCTGCCCATCCCTAAAGAAGTGATTGAGGCTGATGAATACAAGGGTCGTCATCCCATTCATATTTTTTGGCATGAACGCTCTAATAACGACCTTGCTCATCGCTGGTTACGAGAAAGAATCATTCACTTTATGCGAGAATCTCCTTGGATGCATACGCCTGAATAAAGCCATGCACACCTTGAGCAATATTGGTGAGCGATTATTTCTCTGCTCTTACCCATTCGAAACGCGGAATGCTTTCGCCACCAATAACAACGCTTTCTTTGAACATCTCTAATGGTCGCGCCCACCAGCCAAATTCACCGTATAACGCCTGATAAACAACTAGCTTCTCTTCTGTTTCACTGTGCTTAACCACACGCTCAACCCAATACTCTGCGCCTTTATAATGTCGATAGATTCCAGACTTCATTCTTTATCCTTTTATTAAAAATCGACCTATTTTATCCATTAATCAGAACATTAGGTCGCTATTTGAAAAGTTTGCATCTACTTAAGCGTGCAGACTTGAGGAATAATACCCTCTATTCTGTAATCTAAGTGAACGATCGTACTTTACGTATCGATAGGGCAAGGTTCTTTTATGTATCTCGTGCGACCAGTGGATTTTGGTGACCTTCCAGCTTTAGAGCGATTAGCTCAAGAAGCCGGCATTGGCATGACAAATTTTCCCGCCAACCGTGAACGACTCAATGACAAAATAGCGTCATCACGCCGTTCATTGCAAACTGATGTTGTGCAGCCAGGCGATGAATCCTACTTATTTGTACTGATAGATGCCAGCACTAACCATATTGTTGGAACCTGTGGTTTAGAAGCCATGGTAGGAACAGATACTCCTTTTTACAGCTATCGCATTGATGAGGTGGTTCACGCATCGCCTCAACTGCAAATCCACAATCGTATTTCGGCCCTGTTTTTGTGTCACGATTACAGCGGCACCAGTCGCCTGATGTCTCTTGTGGTGGATAAAGCACACCAGAATCCGACCGCGTTGGCCTTACTGTCACGAGCGCGCTTGCTGTTTATTGCCCGACACCCAGAACGCTTTACCAAACGCTTGTTCGTCGAGCTTCGTGGCGAAAGCGATCGCCATGGCTACTCACCTTTTTGGGATGCATTAGGCAAACACTTTTTCACCATGGATTTCAAAAAAGCAGACTATCTTTCAGGTGTTAGTAACAAGCACTTTATTGCTGACTTGATGCCTCGCTATCCGATTTATGTTCCAACCTTGCCTGAAGCCGCACAAGACGTCATTGGCGTTTTGCATGAAGATTCAGAAAAGAGCACAGACATATTGCTCGATGAAGGCTTTGAATTCCGTGGTTATGTGGATATTTTTGATGCTGGTCCAACACTGGAAGCACGCGCCGAAAATTTAACCACCATTAGCCAACAACGCATTGGTAAAGCACTGATTCAACCAGACGCGTTACAGGGCAAAATGCACCTTATCTCGGCCGGCCACTTAGAAGACTTTAGAGTGACCGCCGCCAAAGCTGAACCGCAAGTAGCGGGATTAGCAATAGAAACAAACACTCAAGAACGTCTTCAGATTTCATCTGGCAGCCGCATTCAATGGGTTTTACTTTAGCAGTGCCTTAAATGGTATGAATATATTTAAAAGAGGATTTTTATCATGATGGTCATTCGCCCTATTCGCCAAGAGGATCTTGCCTCTCTGTATCGACTTGCGGAAAAAACTGGGGTGGGCTTTACCTCTTTGGTCGCCGACGAAACAATTTTGCAACGTAAAATAGACGCGGCAACACGCTCTTTCGCAAAAGAAAGCGTCGAAAAGCCAGGAGATGAAGACTATCTTATGGTGCTAGAAGACACAGAAACCGGCGACATCGTTGGCACCACGGGGCTGCTTGCGGCCGTGGGTCTAGAAGAGCCATTCTACAGCTACCACCTTGGTACTATCACCCACTCTTCTCGAGAGCTTGGTGTACATAACATGATGCCGACCTTGGTGTTAAACAATGACTACACAGGTTGCAGTGAAGTGTGTTCTCTATTTTTAGAAGAAGGGTACCGCCATTCTAAAAACGGTCAACTCCTCTCAAAATCACGCTTTATGTTCTTGGCGCAATTTCCAGAACGTTTTACCGACAAAATTTTTGCCGAAATGCGAGGAGTTAGTGACGAAAATGGCATCTCTCCATTATGGGAAGGTCTAGGTCGTCACTTTTTCTCTATCGACTTTGATCGAGCGGATGAACTGACCAGCCTAGGCAGTAAACAATTTATCGCAGAGCTGATGCCGAACAACCCGGTTTATGTGAATTTGCTGCCCAAAGAAGCCAGAGAGGTACTGGGGCACGTGCATAAAAATACCGTACCTGCGCGCCGATTACTCGAACAAGAAGGCTTTCGGTACGAAAATTACGTCGATATTTTTGATGGCGGCCCAACCATAGAAGCGCGCGTGCAAGACATTCGTGCCGTGCGCAATAGCCGCTTATGTTTAGCCACCATAGGTGAGCCTAAAGGCGCTGGTGAAGGCGTGCATTACCTTGTTTCTAACACCAAGGTAAAAGACTATCGCTGCATCTTGATTCAACGCTCAACGCCACCGGGCAGCACAATGACACTAACCCAAGAAGAAGCGACGCACCTAGCCATCACAAATAAAGAGCCCGTCTGCGTGGTTGAGCTATCGCCCCATTCAAGCCGATAAACTGGCCTTACTAAAGGCTCATTCGTCTTTAGCGCGCACTCTTTAGTTAATTTAAGTACGTAACGACAACTCATCATTTACTTACTAGGAGCCACCATGAAACAAGCTCATTACATCAACGGCCAATGGATTCAAGGCGAAGGCAAACTGTCTCGTTCTATCGACCCTGCTGATGCCAGTCTCGTTTGGGAAGCCAATAGCGCCAGCGAAAGCCAAGTAGATCAAGCCATCAAAGCGGCACGCAATGCCTTTCCTAGCTGGGCCAATCGCCCGTTAGCAGAACGCATTACTATTATTGAAACCTTTGCGGCGCTGGTAAAAGAAAACAGCGAAGCCATTGCCACCGTGATCAGCCGCGAAACAGGAAAACCTATTTGGGAAACCCGCACTGAAGCCGCCGCTATGGTCGGCAAAGTGGCGATTTCTCAAAAAGCCTACGACGAACGTACCGGCGAAAAAAGCTCACCAATGCCTGGCGCTACGGCACGCTTACGCCATCGTCCACATGGTGTTGTCGCGGTATTTGGGCCTTATAACTTCCCAGGCCATTTGCCAAACGGTCATATCGTACCCGCGCTTATTGCAGGCAATACCGTGGTCTTTAAGCCGAGCGAACAAGCCCCTGCTACGTCTGATTTGATCATTCAATTATGGGAACAAGCAGGCCTTCCCGCTGGTGTGATCAATATGGTTCAAGGTGAACGCACCACGGGCGTGGCACTGGCCAATCATCAAGGTATCGATGGTCTATTCTTCACTGGTAGCCCACAAGTAGGGCATATTTTACACAAAGACTTTGCCGGCCATCCGGGTAAAATCCTTGCGTTAGAAATGGGCGGAAACAACCCATTATTGGTCTCCGATAAAATCGCAGATCAGCGCGCGGCGGTACATGAAATCATCCAATCTGCTTTCATTTCCGCAGGACAACGCTGTACTTGTGCACGCCGTTTGCTATTGCCAAAAGGCCCCGTCGGCGATGCGATTCTAGAAAAGCTTATCGTTGCGACCAAAGCCCTACGCATTGATCGTTTTGACGCAGAAGAGGCTCCATTTATGGGTCCAATTGTCTCTGCTCAAGCGGCCGATGGCTTGCTGCAAGCTTACAACAAACTTGTTGGACTCGGCGCCAAACCGCTGCTAGAAATGACTCGTGGTGACGCTAACACTGGCTTCGTGACACCGGGCATTATTGATGCAACCGATATGTTGGACTCGCTGCCGGATCAAGAATACTTTGGTCCATTACTTACCGTCGTTCGTTACGATTCCCTAGATCAAGCGATGCAAGTGGCCAACAATACCAGCTTCGGTTTATCGGCTGGCATCTTGTCTGATGAGAAAAGCGAGTATGAGTGGTTCTTACAACACAGTCGTGCCGGCATCATTAACTGGAATCGCCAAACAACCGGCGCCTCTAGTGCCGCTCCTTTTGGTGGTACTGGCGCCAGCGGCAACCACAGAGCGAGCGCTTACTACGCCGCAGACTACTGTGCTTATCCAGTAGCAAGCATCGAAGCGGACAGTCTATGTATGCCAGAAAAGTTAGGCCCAGGCTTAACCCTATAAACGATCAATAAACCAGCGGCCTTTTAAGTCGCGCTCTATTAACAAAGAGCGCGACAGTAGCGCTTAGCAACAAGATAACCATACAGAATTCAGAACATAGAGGTAATAATGAACAATGCGACTGAAGCCAATTTTGATGGCTTAGTGGGACCGACCCATAACTACAGCGGCCTTTCTTTTGGTAATGTCGCGTCTTTAAACAACTCAGCGCGCCCTTCCAATCCGAAAGCCGCGGCCAAACAAGGCTTGGTAAAAATGAAAGCCTTGGCGGATCTGGGCTTCGTTCAAGGGGTACTAGCGCCCCATGAGCGACCACATATCCCAAGTTTACGTCGCCTTGGATTTTCTGGCTCAGATGCTGACATTTTGGCACAAGCCGCCAAACAAGCACCCAAGATACTTGCCGCCGTTAGCTCGGCGTCTTGCATGTGGACGGCCAACGCCGCCACTGTATCCCCAAGTGGCGACACCCAAGATGGCCGTGTGCATTTTACCCCCGCTAATTTGGTGAATAAGTTTCATCGCTCGATCGAACACGAAACCACAGGCGCGATTTTAAAAGCGACTTTCAAAGACGAAAAACACTTTGCCCATCATTCAGCGTTGCCAAGTGTCGATCACTTTGGTGACGAAGGCGCCGCCAATCACACTCGCTTCTGTGACCAATACAACGAACAAGGCATCGAATTTTTTGTCTATGGCATGTCGGCGTTTGATATGTCATCGCCACGCCCTGCGAAATTTCCAGCGCGTCATACCTTAGAAGCGTCTCAAGCGGTGGCGCGCAGCCATGGTTTAACCCCATCACAAGTGGTTTATGCGCAACAAAACCCTGACGTGATAGACGCTGGCGTCTTCCACAACGACGTCATCGCCGTGGGGAACCACAATGCGCATTTCTATCACCAAGAAGCCTTTCTCGACACCGCCAAAATGAAACAAGACTTGTTGGCTGCGTGGGGCGATCGTGCGTCACAGTTTCACCTGATTGAAGTGCCAACTGACGCTGTCTCTGTGCAAGATTGTATTCAATCCTACTTATTTAACAGCCAACTATTAAGCCGTGGCGACAACGACATGGTACTGGTCGTACCAGGGGAATGTGAGAACAACCCAGCCGTGTGGGCGTATTTGAATAGTCTAGTGGCAGGTAATTCGCCGATCACAGAAGTCAAAGTATTCGACCTGAAACAAAGCATGAGCAACGGTGGTGGACCCGCTTGCTTGCGTCTTCGCGTCGCGCTGACACAAGCTGAAAAAGCCGCACTCAACCCAGCCACCTTGATGAACGACACACTGTTCGGCCGGTTGAACACCTGGGTAGACGCACACTACCGCGACACCCTCAGCGAAACCGACCTCGCCGACCCACAACTGCTCATCGAAAGCCGCACCGCACTCGACGAACTCACCAACATCCTCAACCTTGGCTCCGTCTACGAATTCCAAAAGTAAATAAAACCGAACCAAATTTACTAACCTCAACCTACCCCTCATGGGGCTAGGATAGGGGGGGGGGGTGAACTTGAACTTGTGGGCTGGCCTTTAGGCCAGTAACTGGAGATTTGGTGTCTCAAATGTGGGTTAAAGTCAAAATCATTGGTGATGGTTTGGTGGTTGGTCTGTTCATTTGTGGGCTGGCCTTTAGGCCAGTAACTGGAGATTTGATGTCTCAAATATGGGTTAAAGTCAAAATGGCAGGTGAAAAAGAAGTCATGTTAATCACAGGTGTCTCGTCTGATTGTCTTTATTAGCACAGTGGTCATCAGCCTAAAGGCAGACCTACAAATGACAGGTCGTCGAGATTCTCACTAGTGTCTCGTCTGATTGTCTTTATTAGCACAGTGGTCATCAGCCTAAAGGCAGACCTACAAATGACAGGTCGTCGAGATTCTCACTAGTGTCTCGTCTGGTTGTCTTTATTAGCACAGTGGCATCTGGGCTAAAGCCCAGCCCACAAATGACAGGTCAAGATCCAGGGCAAGCAGGTTGAGTCACGTCAATTCTAGACATCGGGTCTTGTAGGTTAGCCTTTAGGCTAATAACTGGAGATGTGACGTCGCAAATATGGGTTAAAGTCAAAATCATTGGTGATGTTTTGGTCTTTGTTTTGGTTTTTGTAGGTTAGCCTTTAGGCCAGTAACTCATGAATTGATGAAAGCAACCACCGGTTAAAGTCAAAATGGTGGTTTTGGTCTTGGTCTTGGTCTTGGTCTTGGCTCTTGGCTCTTGGCTCTTGTAGGTTAGCCTTTAGGCTAATAACTGGAGATTATTTGAATTCAATCATCGGTTAAAGTCGAAATGATGGTTTGTTGGTTGGTCTGTTCATTTGTGGGCTGGCCTTTAGACCAGTAACTGGAGATTGTTTGAATTCAATCATCGGTTAAAGTCGAAATGGTGGTGATGGTTTGGTAGTTGGTCTGTTCATTTGTGGGCTGGCCTTTAGACCAGTAACTGGAGATTTGATGTCTCAAATATGGGTTAAAGTCAAAATGGCAGGTGAAAAAGAAGTCATGTTAATCACAGGTGTCTCGTCTGATTGTCTTTATTAGCACAGTGGTCATCAGCCTAAAGGCAGACCTACAAATGACAGATCGTCGAGATTCTCACTGGTGTCTCGTCTGGTTGTCTTTATTAGCACAGTGGCATCTGGGCTAAAGCCCAGCCCACAAATGACAGGTCAAGATCCAGGGCAAGCAGGTTGAGTCACGTCAATTCTAGACATCGGGTCTTGTAGGTTAGCCTTTAGGCTAATAACTGGAGATGTGACGTCGCAAATATGGGTTAAAGTCAAAATCATTGGTGATGTTTTGGTCTTTGTTTTGGTTTTTGTAGGTTAGCCTTTAGGCCAGTAACTCATGAATTGATGAAAGCAACCACCGGTTAAAGTCAAAATGGTGGTTTTGGTCTTGGTCTTGGTCTTGGCTCTTGGCTCTTGTAGGTTAGCCTTTAGGCTAATAACTGGAGATTATTTGAATTCAATCATCGGTTAAAGTCGAAATGATGGTTTGTTGGTTGGTCTGTTCATTTGTGGGCTGGCCTTTAGGCCAGTAACTGGAGATTGTTTGAATTCAATCATCGGTTAAAGTCGAAATGGTGGTCTTGGTCTTGGTCTTGGCTCTTGTAGGTTAGCCTTTAGGCTAATAACTGGAGATTTGGCGTTTCAAATGTGGGTTAAAGTCGAAATCATTGGTGATGTTATGCGGTTGAAAAAATCACTTTAATCACAGGTGTCTCGTCTGTTTGGCTTTATTAGCACAGTGGTCATTGGCCTAAAGACCAACCTACAAATGACAGGTCGTCGAGATTCTCACTGGTGTCTCGTCTGGTTGTCTTTATTAGCACAGTGGCATCTGGGCTAAAGCCCAGCCCACAAATGACAGGTCAAGATCCAGGGCAAGCAGGTTGAGTCACGTCAATTCTAGACATCGGGTCTTGTAGGTTAGCCTTTAGGCTAATAACTGGAGATTTGGCGCCTCAAACATGGGTTAAAGTCGAAATCATTGGCGATGTTTTGCAGTTGAAAAAATCACTTTAATCACAGGTGTCTCGTCTGTTTGGCTTTATTAGCACAGTGGTCATTGGCCTAAAGCCCAGCCCACAAGAACAAGATCATTTGGTTGTTGAAGGTTCACTTTGATCACAGGTGTCTCGTCTATTTGGCTGTATGCACAGTGGTCATTGGCCCCTCTTTTTTTCAAGGTAAGCAGACCTGCAAATGACAGGTCAAGTTCAAGGTCAAGTTCTAGATCCAGTGCATAACCCCCTCCAACTCCCCCTTGAAGTTAAGGGGGAGAGCTAGGTCAAGGGCGTCGAGATTCTCACAGGTGTCTCGTCTGTTTGGCTGTATTAGCACAGTGGTCATTGGCCCCTCTTTCTTTTCAAGGTAAGCAGACCTGCAAATGACAGGTCAAATACCAGTGCAGGCGATGTTTTGGTCTTTGTCTTGGTTTTTGTAGGTTAGCCTTTAGGCTAATAACTGGAGATGTGGCGTCTCAAATGTGGGCTAAAGTCAAAACAACAGATGATGCTAACTTGTTAAAAAATCACTCTAATCACAGGTATCTCGTCTGTTTGTTTCGTGTATTCCGCGGTCATCAGTCGCTCTTTTTCAAGGTAAGCAGAGCATCTACAAGTGTAAGTTGATTGAATCCAATCATAGGTTTTCGAAACTATGCTTGATCGTTGCTCGATGATTCTGCGTTGACTCTTTCCATCAAGATATTCAATTTTCGCAACATGCCACGAATCTGTTTACGTGTTTTATAACGAGTCAATGGTGGAATTAAAGAGCGTAACTGGTACCGTAAGGAATCATTTCTAGGCCCAAAACCATCAATAAAAACGGGTTCAAAAGTTCCATCTGATGCTTTTTTTAGCAAGATATTCTGTAGGCCATCATCACTCATAATAAAGTTATTTTTAAGGCATTCATTTCCTACGCAATGAATATACTCTAGAGCTTCTTCCTTGCTGAGTGTTTTACTTTCGATATAAGACACTAATGATTTAGAGGTCTCGCCATCAAAATCTTTTACCAAATTAACAACAAGGCCATCACCTAAATTCGTAGGAACGAGGCCATAATATTTTGGAAATATACTGCTTTTATGTGTTTCCAAAAACTTAGCTTCCAAACGATTATGCTTATCGCCCTGTATTTTCTGAATTTTGATACAGCGTTGGTCATCAGAAGGATATAAGTAAACGTCTCTATTATTGCCTGTTGCAATAAACAAATTAGGGGTCAATTCTAAGTTCATAAGTCACCAGATGAAAACAAATATATATTTCACATAATTTTCACATAAACTTCACAAAAAATTAACACAGGTTGCGTACTACCTTAATCTTTCCTTCCTCTGCCATGAATGGTGCTAAATGGCATCGAGAAGTTACACTTGAGTTCGGGAGATAGTCTAGAAAGAGAGGGAAAAAGGAGTATTAAAACTAGCAGATTCAATGAAGAGGGATTTGGAGTAAGCCTGATGCCGTGACTACACGGTTTATAAAAAAACGATATTTATGAAAAAGACCTTCGGTCTAGAAGGCCTTTAAAACTACAAAAAACGGTAAGCATTTATTTAAAAATGCTCGCCGTTTTCGTAGTAATCCTTGCCCTGTAAGTCATGAAACAATACGGTAATATCTTGGCCGCTTGCGACTAATGGTCGTACTAATTCTTCAATCGTACCGGCTACTTGCGCTTTCACTTCGTCACCACGGTCGAACCAGAGAATATCGAAGAATGGATATGATGGAGACGCACCGCCAACGACTAAATAGGTGGTCGCTTGATACTCTAAAGTAAAATGGGAATTCGGTGTGTCGGTGATTTTGGCTAGGGTTTCTATCAGCTTGTCCGCGATAGATTCGAGATCTTCAAAGGGAAGACCTCGTACTCGTAAATGTGGCATGGCAATAAACCTACTCTGTTTTTTCTGTCTGCATGGGGGAGTTATCAGTACTTGAATCCGTATCGTCATCAACATACTTAAATGAACGAGAGGCAATGACTTTGCCATCTTGAACCACTTGAGCCGTCCAAGTGCCATCGAAACCAGGCATTAAACGCTTACTTGACCACACCCTCCAACGATCGCCACCAATATCAAAGGGGATTTCAGCCATAACATCGCCATCTAACAACCAACGATGGCTCACTTGGCTGCCTGACATGTCACGCAAATCAGTGAAAAAATAAACACGCTGAATTTCACCGTACTCAACATGGATTATCTTGCCAATATCGTCAATCGGTTCACGATCAATGACATCACTCGCGAAAACGGCGCGGGCAACGGTCCCTTCCGCCCAGGCTGGCAATACGATGGCAAATGACATCAAGCCCGCTAAAATGAGTCGAAACAAAGTGTGACGCATAATGAGATCCTATACAGGGTAAGAAAAGTGCATCGGCATAGAAGATCACCATGCAAAATAAGATTGATATCTTAAACGTAGCAAATTTATAAGAGAAAGGAAGCGAGACTTTTGTAATAATTTACAAGCCGTCTCGCCTCTAGAGAAGCGTCAGTTTACTAAAGCTAATAGATAGGAACAAAGAATTTTAAAAAATTTACTTTCCGTGGCGGTCAGCAAGAGGCGTAGAGAAGGTATATTCCATATCCCAAGGAAAACGAATCCATGTATCTTGGCTAACTTCTGTGACAAAAGTATCGACTAATGGCTTTCCGGCAGGTTTGGCGTAAATGGTCGCGAAGTGCGCTTTTGGCAACATATCTCGAACTTTTTGTGCCGTACGACCCGTGTCCACAAGGTCATCAATCAAGATAAAACCTTCACCGTCGCCTTCCACACCTTTTAGAACACTCAGCTCACCTTGTTGCATGGCAGCTTCACCGTCGTTTGATTTGTAACTAACAATACAAATAGTGTCGATTAGTCGAATGTCCATTTCGCGACATAAAATGGCTGCTGGCACGAGTCCACCGCGAGTAATGGCGATAATGCCTTTCCATGGTCCCTGTTCTAATAAACGCCAAGACAACGCGCGTGCATCTCGGTGTAACTCTTCCCACGATACCGGAAAGTTTTTCGAATAAGGGGTCATCATAAGCTCCTATGCTTAATAGTTCAGTCGCAATGTTTATCTTAGATACACGAAGTCGCCGCCTTTATAAGCGCCGATATTGGCTTCGAATAAGTCTCTAAGAAAGGGGTTGTGCCAAGATATCCTCGGATTTTAGGTAAAAAAACGAGGAAAACACAAAAATTTATTTAAGTAGGCGATTTTAGCGGCATTGGTAGTCCTGCTGCAACAAAAGTTACCCGTTCGGTCAATCTTGCTAACTTTTGGTTCATCATGCCAATCTCGTCTCCAAAGCGTCTCGCCATGGCATTCATTGGCATAATACCCAGCCCGACTTCGCTGGATACGATAATTAACTCGCCTTCAAAGCGCTTCACTACCGCAAGAAATGCCTCCGTTTCTTGCTCGAATAGGTCTTCATCTTCTGCACACAACAAGTTGCTGATCCATAAAGATAAACATTCAACAATCACCGCATTGCCCGTGTTATTAAGCTGCTGCAAGGTTTGCGCTAGCTTAATTGGCTCTTCAATAAGAGACCAGGACGCAGGACGCCTACGCTGATGTTTACGGACACGATCCGCCATCTCATCGTCCCAAACCTGCGACGTCGCCACGTAATACACAGGACTATCAGTTGCTAAGATACGCTCTTCTGCAAACGCACTTTTTCCACTGCGCACGCCACCCAATACTAAGTGTTTCATGCTAATTCTCGGCCTCCCGCTGATTTTAATAATTCGACTAAGGCACGATCTAATATTGCCATTTCAGCCATCGCGGGCAACGCGACCCGAATCCAACCATCGCCTAGACGAGTATGTATGCCTACTGTGTGTAACATCTCGAAAACATGCTGTGCATAAGCGCTGCTTTCTAATTGCCAAGTAATAAACAAAGGACTAACAAGGCTGTCTTGGGAGTCAAAAATAGTATTGAATTTCGGCATCACGCGGTTCACAAAAACCTCTCGGCGCTGAGCCAGATGCTGTCGAGCTTGCGCCTGCCACGCCACATCGTCGAATGCAGCGCCCACTAAATACAAACTGGGCGTCGCCACAGGCCAAGGGCCCATGAGATTCTTAAGCGCCACTTGCCAATGCACTGAACAAAATGCAAAACCCACGCGCGCGCCCGCTAAACCAAAAAACTTACCCACAGAACGCATCACAAACAGTGAATCTGGCCAAACGGAAAAATCGTTACCCTGCAGAAAGCTTTGTTCAGAAATCGGATCGATAAAGGCTTCATCTACCACCAGATAAGCATTCATAGACTCCGCTTTAGCCAATACCGCCTGCAAGTCATCCAAGCGATACAAATGCCCAGTAGGGTTATTAGGCTGAATAACCACCGCTACTTGCCACGTTTGTTCCAACAATTCGTCTATTGTGTGGTAATAACCAATCTCATAACCCCACTTCTGCCACGCAAAAGCATGTTCTTGATAACCAATATGCGGCACCATGACTTTTTTGTGTGGGAGTTTTTCTGCTAACAACGCCGGCAAAGACTCAATAATATGCTGAGACCCAGCGCCAATGGCACTCGGACGAACTCCGTAATAACGTTCCGCTTGCGCCATTAACATCGCTTGATCTGGCAGCTCATTCCATAGGGCGGGATCCATAGCAGGAACCGGCCAAGGCTCGCGATTACACGCAGAAGATAGGTCTAACCAGTTTAGGGCCTGTGCACCCACTTTGCGTTGCCAATACGCCAAATCACCACCGTGTTTCGGTGGCACTAAATCAAAATGCATATTAACAATCCCCACAAATACACGCTTTTATCCACTAGCCAAATGGCTTTTTCTAAATGTTGTGGCGTTGGCGCATCACCTTCACCTAAATCCGGTCGCGTTTCGATTTTACCAAAATACGGCGCTTCTCCGCCCAGCTTAACCCCAAGCGCGCCCGCTCCCGCGGCCATAACAGGCCCGGCATTTGGGCTTTTCCAACGAACCTCTTCTTTTCGGGCTGAACGCAACGCCCGCGACCAATCCCCACATAAGGCATAAGTGTAAACCACCAAACGCGCAGGCAAATAATTCAACACGTCATCAAAGCGTGCGGCAAACCAGCCAAAATACAATAACTTACGAGTTTTATAACCCCACATGGCATCCAGGGTGTTCGCTAAGCGATACACCAAAGCACCAGGCGCACCCAAGATAATAAACCAAAAAATCGGGGCAAAAATAGCATCACTGCCGTTTTCTAAGACAGACTCGATGCCCGCTTTGGCAACATCAGACTCAGTCAAATTATCGGTGTCACGACTGACAATGCGACTCACCGCGAAGCGAGCATCTTCAAGTCGCCCTAGACTTAATGGCGTCGCAATCGCCAAGGCATGCTCTCGCAAACTTTGCCAACCGATTGAAAAATATAAAACAATTACCGACAACAACACATCTACCCCATCTGGTAGTAGCCAATACAAAAACAATAAAACCAGCAAACACGGCAATACCGCAGCACACCAAGCCAACACGCCCGACACTCGCTGATTAAACGAATCCGCGCTCAAAGGTTGCTGGAAAACATGCTGGCAGTAATCCACCCAGCGGCCGAACCAAATTAATGGGTGCCAACTTTTCGGCTCGCCGATAAGACGATCCAACAGCAATGCCGCCACCAATATTGTGGCTGTTGAGGAGAAAAATCCAAGAGAGTCATTAAAAATAGAGGTAATCATGGTTAAGCGTCTTTTTTTACGTAAAAAGGCATCAATGTCGAGTAGAATTGTCGGGGAGAATTCTACCACCAAATTGACTAACTACGTGATGACTTGCATGCCAGCTTTTAACTTAATGATTCAAGGAACGACGTCGGATGCAGGAAAAAGCACCCTAGTCACCGCCCTATGCCGATTACTCCAACGCCGCGGCATTCGCGTTGCGCCTTTTAAGCCACAAAACATGGCACTCAACAGCGCAGTCACCGCCGATGGCAACGAGATAGGCCGCGCGCAAGCCGTGCAAGCCTATGCGGCTGGGTTAGAACCGCATGTGGACATGAACCCGATCCTCCTCAAGCCAAACACGGACACAGGAGCGCAAGTTATCATCCAAGGCAAAGCCATTGGCAACATGAATGCCGTGGGTTATCACGAATACAAAAGCATCGCTAAAATAGCGGCACTAGAGTCTTATCATCGACTCGCCAACCAATACGACGCCGTTATCATTGAAGGCGCCGGCAGCCCAGCTGAAATCAATTTACGCGCCCGCGACATCGCTAACATGGGCTTTGCAGAAGCCGTCGATTGCCCAGTAATTATCATTGCCGACATCGACAAAGGCGGCGTATTTGCTCACTTAGTAGGCACCTTAGACCTACTCAGCAAGAGTGAACAAGATCGCGTTATTGGCTTCGTAATTAATCGTTTTCGTGGCGACATCAGCTTGTTGCAATCAGGGTTAGATTGGCTAGAAGAACGCACCGGCAAACCGGTTTTGGGCGTATTACCTTATCTAAAAGGCTTTCATTTAGAATCCGAAGACGCCGTCGCCAACAGTCCACAAAAAGAAAACACTCAGACTACACTGCAAGTCGTGATTCCTGTGATGCCACGCACCAGCAACCACACCGACTGGGATGCGCTACGCTTACACCCTGATGTGCAAGTTACCTTAGTGGGCGCAAACGAACCCATTCCACCCGCAGATTTGGTTATCTTACCGGGCAGTAAAAGCGTGCAAGCGGATTTAGCCTTTTTACGCCAAGAAGGCTGGCAAGAGTATTTACAGAAACACCTAAGATACGGTGGCAAAGTCATCGGGATTTGTGGTGGTTACCAAATGCTCGGCGAACGTTTATTAGATCCCCATGGATTAGAAAACAAAGACAAAAACACCGAATCTCAAGGCTTCGGCTTTATCCCAATGGAAACCGTGTTAGAAAAAGACAAACAACTGAAACAACGCCACGGCTCGCTGCTATTAGCTAACTCCCAAGCCCAATTAACCGGCTACGAAATTCACAGCGGTGTTTCACGTTTTCACGCCAAGGTTCAACCCTTAGCCACACTAGAAAACGGCCAACAAGAAGGCTTCATCTCACCAGATAACGCCATCATAGGCACCTACCTACACGGCCTATTCGACCACCCAGACGCCCTAACCACACTACTCACATGGGCCGGCGTAAAAGCAGCGAAAACCTTCGATTACAACCAACTCAAAGACCAAGAAATAAACCGCCTCGCCAACAGCACAGAACAACACATAAACATCGACAAACTCATACAACAATGCCGAAACTATTAACCCCCGCCACGTGAACCAACCAATTCATTTATAGGTTAGCCTCATGGGTAATGCCTTGGATCTTGGGTCTTAGATCTTGGATCTTGGGTCTTAGATCTTGGATCTTGGATCTTGGATCTTGGATCTTGGATCTTGGGTCTTGGGTCTTGTAGGTTAGCCTTTAGGCTAATAACTGGAGATTGTTTGAATTCAACCATCGGTTAAAGTCAAAATGGCAGGTGATGGTTTGGTGGTTGGGCTGTTCATTTGTGGGCTGGCCTTTAGGCCAGTAACTGGAGATTTGATGTCTCAAATATGAGTTAAAGTCAAAATGGCAGGTGAAAAAAGAGTCATGTTAATCACAGGTGTCTCGTCTGATTGTCTTTATTAGCACAGTGGTCATCAGCCTAAAGGCAGACCTACAAATGACAGGTCGTCGAGATTCTCACTGGTGTCTCGTCTGATTGTCTTTATTAGCACAGTGGTCATCAGCCTAAAGGCAGACCTACAAATGACAGGTCGTCGAGATTCTCACTGGTGTCTCGTCTGTTTGTCTTTATTAGCACAGTGGTCATCAGCCTAAAGGCAGACCTACAAATGACAGGTCGTCGAGATTCTCACTGGTGTCTCGTCTGTTTGTCTTTATTAGCACAGTGGCATCTGGGCTAAAGCCCAGCCCACAAATGATAGGTCAAGATCCAGGGCAAGCAGGTTGAGTCACGTCAATTCTAGACATCGGGTCTTGTAGGTTAGCCTTTAGGCTAATAACTGGAGATTATTTGAACCCAACCATCGGTTAAAGTCGAAATGAAAGGTGATGGTTTGGTGGTTGGTCTGTTCATTTGTGGGTTAGCCTTTAGGCTAATAACTGGAGATTGTTTTAACCCAACCATCGGTTAAAGTCGAAACGAAAGGTGATGGTTTGGTGGTTGGTCTGTTCATTTGTAGGCTGGCCTTTAGGCCAGTAACTGGAAATGTGACGTCTCCAATATGGGTTAAAGTCAAAATGGTGGTAAAAAAGAGTCATGTTAATCACCGGTGTCTCGTCCTTCTAATGTCCAAATTCCGTAGCATTTGGCCTAAAGACCAACCAACCAAAACCGACACAACTCTCTCGACACCTGTGACATGGCATTTTCAATTAACAGAAGACCTTCTGTTGAAGGAAGAATAAAAAAGACTAGTATTAAAAGGTGAAAAAAAGCTATGCTTTCTCTTCTAAAACTTACACTTAGCTTACATGGATAGTCTTTTTTTATGATTCGTCTTGACCACACAAAACAAAACAGCTACTTCATACTGATTGGCTTTGTTTTAACATGTTTGTATGCCCTAACAAAAATCCAAGCGCCAGAAATACTTTCTAACATTATTGGCTTACCCATGGTATTGCTGGGCTTTTACTCTATTTACAGGTACGGCAAAGATATTCAAGTTAAAACACCAGTGCTGCTGCTGCTAGCCTCTATTCTGATCCCGCTAGTAAGCTGGTATTTTGCTCATCTTGCTTATCCTGATTGGGTAAATAAATCCCCTCGCTTAGATAAGCTTTCACGAATTTTTGTCTTTATTCCCATCGCTTGGTGGCTAAAAGATAGTCCTAAAAAAGTATTTCTATTTTGGGCGGCTGCTGCACTTACTATTATCCTCGCGCCATGGATTGGCGGTGGAGGATGGCAAGAGATTATTAGAGGGTGGCATGGTGGGCGAATTGACTATGCCCTTCGAAATGCAGGACATACTAGCCTATTTTTTGGCTTGATATTAATTGGCCTTTTATGCTTTCTTCCTAGACTGTACCGTTGGAAAAGAATCGCGTTAATATTTTGGTTACCCATCACTCTATTTTGTATTTTTACCATGGTTGCCGCGCAGACAAGAGCGGCATGGTTAGCTCTCATCGCTAGCGCTGTTATTTCCTGTTTCGTTATTTTATTTAATAAGAAGTTTAGACAAAAAATAAACATTAAAAATCTTTCCATATTTATCATTATTACACTTGCTGTAACCTTCACAATATATAAAACAATGGGGAATACGCTAGAACATAGGTCAACAAGCGAATCATCTGTCATTGAAAAAGTCATGTCAGGCAACTTAAAAGACATCCCTTACACTAGTGTTGGCATCCGCATTCATTTATGGGAAGCAGGATTAGACAAAATAAAGGAAAGACCTCTTTTAGGGTGGGGAAATAAAGGACAACGGATATCTATCGATCAAAATGACTGGATGCCAGAAAATATTAAACAGAACTTTGGCCACCTACATAATATCTATCTATCCATTCTGAATAATTACGGTTTTATTGGCTTAGCTTTTTACTTTATCTGGTTCGGTTGGGTCATGATAAAAATACTTAAAGCCGTTTCTAGAAAACAGCTAGATAGAGATATCGGCCATTTCGCAATCACAGCTTTCACTTTTTGGAGTGTTGTTAATTTATTTGAATCGTATTTATTCTTTTGGACAGGGGTCTTCTGTATACAGGTAATATTTGGCGGATTACTTGCTTTTATCTGGAATGCAGAAATCAATAACAAGACGGAAAAAGAGAGTTAACAACTGGTACGTGCTCTTATCATAATCAGAAGACTCAAATTAAACAGTGTAGAGTGCCTTACTATGAAGTCAGGCACTCTATAAGAAAGATGCACCACAGCAATTTAAACGTCAAAAGTCCATGTCTAAACTTGTTTCGCGGTTCCACCAGATATCTATATATTAACCTTCACTCATTTCCATAAACATTGCGCGACGTCCATTCGCTCATTCCAGTGACTCTTACTATTATCTAGGTAGTTATCTATGTGGTTATTTCTGCGTTTGGCTTTGGATTAGAGCATCACTAAAGACTTGACCATCAACGAATGTAAATACTTCATTGGCTCTAATGTGAGTTTGAAAATAGGTATGATAACCGTAAAATTGATAGTCACTTTTTAAAATATTTTGATGCCACCATTTTTTTAAGCTTTTCTTGAGCCTAGGTTTACTGCGTAGATCGTGCATAGTGTCGAATGAGACGACCTTTTCTTTTTGTGTTGTTAAGCTGAGCTGATGACTGTAACAAGAAAGTTCTTTGAAAATAGAGCTGGCATCGAACCATGGCGGTAACGCGGTTAATGTATGCTCAGGGCCATAAGGGAATTTCTTTATTTTTCGTAAGTGATTAACATACATAAAGACGTTGTCAGGCTTATGAGCGCTTTTTCGAATAGCCAAAGCAAGCGCATGAGCTGACATAATATGCTCTGAGTGAGGGTCTATCTCAGGGTCGGTGATAAAAACACTGGTGGGTTTTATTTGTTCCAATAAGCTTGCTAGATCCTCAACTAGGGATTCTCCAGTACAAGTATCTCGCTCATCATTCGGTAATGTTATGTGATTTAGCCCTCGACTTATGTTCGGGGTGAGTCCTGGCAATACTTTATCGATTTGCTGCTCTTGAGGCACTTTATAGAGTGAATCTATAGTTAAATTAAAGTAACCAAGAGAGGTTAAACGCTCAAGTTTCACCCCTGCTAGGAGCGGTGTTGTCATGCTGTTCCAGGCTCTAATCTGCGCTTTTCGGTGAACTGCATCCGCCAGATTATTATCCAATCCAGCAATATACTGACGATCCAGCGATTGAAGAGTTTGCCCTGCATTAATGGTCGTGATCCAAGTACGATCGGAATATTCACTGTATAGGCCGTAGGCCGCTAATTCTGCATCGTCTGCGTGTGGCGCAATGATGAGTATAGCGCCGCCACTGCTAATAGCTGGCTTTTTAAACCCTAAGAGAGTTACTTCAGGTTTTGTTGAGCAATATTTGAAGTGTAGCTTAATCTGCTCATCCAAAAGATCATTAG
Organism: Marinomonas sp. TI.3.20; assembly: GCF_038155025.1. NCBI lineage: Bacteria > Pseudomonadati > Pseudomonadota > Gammaproteobacteria > Oceanospirillales > Oceanospirillaceae > Marinomonas > Marinomonas sp. TI.3.20. The sequence goes on from NZ_JBAKAS010000015.1 coordinate 110,777, forward strand.
AAAGCAATGAGCTTAAATTAAGGTAACGGATACCTTCTTGTTTCGCCTCAAAGAACTGGCTGTTGCCAATTGCACCCTGCTCTTTCTCATCTATGAAAACAGAAACACAGCCTTGTTTCGTTTTGTTGGTAGAGTGATAAGAAAACGACAGTAACCAGGTGTATTCACTATGCTTTAATATGGCAAACTCTGACGCATCTGCCAGCGTTAATGTATAGATATCGTTTGAGCCTGGAGTATTCAACCTGTTAAGTTGAGCCTTACTTTGCCAATCTGGCTTTAAGGCATACTGGTAGTCATTTTGTTTCATATATTCCGTCTTATCTATCTCGAGCTAACAAGTATATGCAACTGATTAGTGTTTACGAATGAGGCAAGTATTTGTCATAGTATTGTTCGATTATGTATGTTTCATCAAATTTTTTGAGTGAGCTAGCAACATCTTGCAGAGAAATAATAGAATCTTTTTCTTCTAGGGCCAATGCAATCTTTTCCGCGAGGGATTTAGGGTTTTGCTCTGCTAAATAACGGCTCAACTTACCCTGCATGATATCGCGGACGCCACCTGGGCAATTGGTCGCAACTACAGGCGTACCGCAAGCAAGTGATTCGATGATAACCATACCGAGTCCTTCGCTTTTTGAGCTTAAAACAAAAAGGTCGGCTTTTTTATACCAAGGGAAAGGGTTGTTTTGTTGGCCCTTTAGGAAGACGCAGTGTTCTAATCCCATTTGTTTGATTTTCTTTTCAAGACTGGCTCTTTCTCGGCCCTCTCCCACAATGGCCAAGTCTTGTTTTATGTCAAAATGTTCTCGAGCGTACTGATAGGCATCGATCAGGAGAGGGAAGTTTTTTCCTGATACTAAACGCCCTAAACCTAAAATATAAGGCTTAGTATGGTAATCCGCCTTATCATCTTGAACCGAAGCATTTTCTAGTATTTTGTCATAATTATTCGGGTTACTGATAACCTCAATACTTTCACAAGAGATGGCATGGCATTCAACGAGGTCGATTAGGGACTTTTTCACTTCTTCAGATACGCAAACCATTTTCCTATTAGAAAATAGCCAAGAAAACATTTTTTTAGATCTGTTACCAAAATGCGCTTTGTTCTGCATGCTCTCACAAACAAAAACAAAGCGAGGGTCTTTCAGTGGCCAAATATGAGAGAAAGTACCTTGCCCTCTGAAAATAATAAGATCGAATCGCCCTGATTTTTTTTCTAATTGCTTGAGTTTATAAGAAAAGGCGACCGCTTCTGCATAGGCAAAAAACAGGAGAAAAGACTTACGAAAAAAGACATTCAGTAATTTACAAAGAATCAACCAGATTAATCCAACACCACTTGATATCACCATTTTTTGCAATGAAAACAAGTGCACCTGAACCCTAGCATCATCTGGAGAAACTTCTACTTTTCGGCTCTTTAAATAAATCAGGTGCGTATTATGACCTTGTTTCGCAAAGGCATCAGATAAGTTGCAAGCAACGCGTTCCATGCCACCCATTTTTAAACTATTTACAACAATGGCAATTTTCATGAATTTCAGTTCCCTTAAAACCAGCCTAATATTTGAGAAGCACTTGTTATAGTGATTAGGTCAGCGGCTTCACTTGAAAGAATTATACCTAAATTTCAACGAGTAAAAGCGCTTTTTGCATGGCAATATTTATTACCTAAGCCACTTCTCTCTCGGAGAATATCCGTTTACCTTCATAGCGTTTAACCACAAATCGGAAACGCAAGATCAGGATCACGGCTAATAGGCTCAATCCAGCGCCTAACCCAATATAAAATCCTCGTAAGCCGAGTGCATCTGCCCAAGGGCTATAATGTGATAACCAGTACCCAAATGGGATACTTAAACCAAACAAAGAAACCGCAAACGCAAGCATCGAGGATCTAGTGTCTCTAAAGCCTCGTAGCGCGCCGGTAAAGACAGTTTGTAACATATCAGGCAACTGATAACAGGACGACACCAACAGAATACTCGCGGCTAGGGCGACTATTTTTGTGTCGCTGCTGTAGATAAAAGGAATCACGTTGTGGAACAGCTGCGTGATCGTAAAGCAAATACCAACGTAGCCCAGCCCCAACCAAACAATAACCCGCATTCGCTTTCTTACCCCTGCAACGCCTTCTTTTGACATCGCCTTAGCCACCACAATCGCGGTCACGGCACTCATCGCCATCATAGGAGTAAACAACACAGACGTGTACGACATCACAACCTGCCCAGCGCCTAAAGCAAGATCGCCAAAAGACGAGATTAACCAGGTCATCGACGAAAACAACGCCACTTCAAAGGTGAAAGCTAACCCTGCAGGGGCACCAATGTGCAGTAGCAAAGAGAATTTTTGCACATAACGCCAGATTAATTTCGAGAACAAAGGTCGCTTATTAAAAAATCGATCGTAAACAAAAAAGAAGGTCACCGACAAATACAGAGACAAGGTAGATGCAATAGCCGCCCCGCGTGCCCCCAAATCAGGAAAGCCCAATTTACCGAATATCAGCACATAGTTAAAACAGACATTCAACAGCAACCCAGTGGTCGCAACAAACAGCGGAAAACCAGGGCGCCCCGCCGCTTCAAATAAATTTTTATACGCGGTCATTAAGGCCAACATAGGTAGAGCGGGCGCAAAAATATAAAGGTAATCCACTGCAACACGTCGTGTTTCTTCTTGAGAAGCCATCATCTGCGCAAAATGCGGCAAGATAGTCACAGTAATAATGCTAGCCGCTAGCCCTAAAATAATAGAGACACCAACCGCTTGAGACATATAAATATTCACCAATTTTGACTGGCGACCATGCAAATGCCGCGTAACCAAAGGCGTAATACCAAACGTCACCCCGATCAAGAAGCAGCCTACCGGCAGCCATAAACTAGAGGCCAAACCGACGGCAGCCAAATGCGTCGCACTGTAATGCCCAAGCATGACGGTATCGACTAGGCTAATCGACAATTCCAACGTCATGGTCAGCACCATAGGTAAAAGCAGGTGTAAAACCTCTTTTAACACAGACGGAGAAGAAAACGCTTTTGCCACACTGCCACCACTTAATTATGTCAATCCAAGAACGATGTAAAATATAAAGAACGACTAAAAAATAAAAACGAAAAATAAAAGAACAAAAACAAGTCCAATATTAAGCGACGTAATTTAGCATTTAGGCCTTTACATTGCACTGAGACGGACCCATTTCAGTGCACAAAAGAGACGCTTTTATTTCAAATTAAGTCTTTTGTTTCTCCCCTACCTTGCACAAGCATTAAAATGCCGACAAAATGCCCACGCTTACTCATTTTCAACCTTAAGATTAGAAACAACATGACCGTTATTACCACCTTAGGCCCACTGCTTATTGCCCTACTATTCGGATACTGGGTGAACATCAAATTCTTATCACCACAACGAGTCGCCGTCGGTCTAGAAAAACTGGTTTATTTAATACTGGGCTTAATTGGCTTTAGTATCGGCGCCTTGGACAACCTCGCTCAAAAGCTCATCGTCGCAGGGTTTCAGGCCTTCGTATTATTTTCATTGGTTACTATCATTAGCTTGGTCGCACTTTACTGCAGCGGCCTTCGATTTGGCGGCGCGCACTCAGAAAACCAAGGTAATGTGCCTCAAGCAAGCAAAATGCAGGCACTAAAAGACGCCGCGCAAACACTGGCTTGGGTTATTGGTGGGGTCATTGTGGGGTTTATCGGTAAAGACTGGGCCATGGGCGTGAACCAAGCCGTTACTGGGCTCTTATATGTACTCTTACTGCTAGTCGGCTGCCAATTGAGACAAGGCAATCATCGCCTCAAGAAATTACTGCTAAATAAACAAGCCGTCATCATCGCCAGCACCACCATCGCTAGCACACTACTCGCAGGCTGGTTGAGCTCTTTCATCTTAGGCTTAAGCTGGCACCAAGGCTTAGCCGTCGTTTCAGGATTTGGCTGGTACAGCCTTTCTGGCATATTGATTACAGGCCTTGGCGACCCCGTACTTGGCACCACCGCCTTTTTATTAGACTTAGGCCGAGAAATCGTCGCCTTAATGTTGATTCCTTTCTTAGCCAAACGCAGCAGCCATATGTCCGTTGGGTACTCAGGCGCCACCGCCATGGACTTCACCCTCCCCATGCTCAGCAAATTTCATGGCCCAGCCATCGTCCCCGTCTGCATCGCCAGCGGCTTCATCATGAGCCTACTCGTCCCCATCCTCATTCCATTGTTTCTAGGCATGCACTAAACCGCCTAGAAACAACCACTTGAACTTGACCTAGAACTTGACCTGTCATTTGTGGGTCTGCTTACCTTGAAAAAAGAGCGCCCAGATGCCGCGGAATATATGAGCCAACCACACGAGACACCTGTGAAAATCTAGATGGTCTTGCCCTAGCTCTCCCCCTTAACTTCAAGGGGGAGCTGGAGGGGGTTGTGCACTGGCACTTGCACTGTCATTTGTGGGTCTGCTTACCTTGAAAAAAGAGCGGCTGAATGCCACTGTGCTAATAAAACCAAACAGACAAGACACCTGTGAAAATCGAGATGGTCTTGCACTTGACCTGTCACTTGTCACTTGACCTATCATTTGTAGGTCAGCCTTTAGGCTGAATGCCACTGTGCTAATAACCTCAACCACACGAGACACCTGTGATTAACATGACTCTATTTTTCAACTAACAAAACCATCACCTGTCATTTGGACTTTAACCGATGATTAGATTCAAACAATCTCCAGTTATTAGCCTAAAGGCTAACCTACAAAACCCAAGGGCAAGACATCAGCTGCACTTGACCTGTCACTTGTCACTTAACCTGTCATTTGTAGGTCAGCCTTTAGGCTGATGACCACTGTGCTAATAAAACCAAACAGACAAGACACCTGTGATTAAAGTGATTTTTTCAACAACCAAACCATCACCTGTCATTTGGACTTTAACCGATGATTGGATTCAAACAATCTCCAGTTATTAGCCTAAAGGCTAACCTACAAAACCCAAGGGCAAGACATCAGCTGCACTTGACCTGTCACTTGTCACTTAACCTGTCATTTGTAGGTCAGCCTTTAGGCTGATG
>NZ_JBAKAS010000016.1:0-111387 GCF_038155025.1 Marinomonas sp. TI.3.20
AGTCGTCGCGTTCATGGCTCTCGTGTTTGGTTGTTTTTGGCGAAATTATTGATCACCAAGGGCCATGAACGTTCCTTTCTTGCGTTAACTAATTGTTATTTTTATCAAATTTGTGGGGATACCTCAGGCTCAGACCCCTTAAACAGTCGCATAGTGCTCAAAACTCTAAACAAATTCAAGTAGCGGTCGTTCACGTCGTGCCTTTTTATGCGGTGAAGATCCATTTACAGGCGTCAGTTACGAGCATCGAATAAGTCGCTTGTTGTTTCTGTCGAGTGTCTTTTCGATAGATATTTGTGCCTATGCGGTGATGAGTAACCGCCTTCATGTGGTGCTTCATGACAGAACTCAACGAGCCGATTGCCCGATGAGCTAATCTAGAAGATGCATGCTCTAGTCATTTCTGGGAAGGGCGTTTCAAGTCTCAGGCTTTGCTCGATGAGGCCGCACTTATAGCTTGTCGATTTAAATCCCGTAAGATCAGGTATCAGCGATACTCCTGAATACTCAGATATTACTAGCATTAAGAAGCGAGTAGTCGCCGTTAAAGGAAAGTATCAAGCCAAAACGCTGTATCCTTTTGTAGGGAGCTCTTTTGTCAGTAACCCGCGAAAAGATACGCCAAATGGTGACAGAAGATAAAAAAGGCTCTGTTGATGCGTCGTTACTTCCTATCTTGCAGAGACTTAATATCTCATCTGAAAATTGGCTGTATATTGTTACTGAACTTGAGATTCGAGCGGGAAGTATTGTCAGGCAAGAGTTATCGGTTGATTATTACTGTGAATTGCACGACCGGCAGTGCAATAGGAAAAGTATTCAACGACTCGCCTGTACCTAATATTCGTTTAATCACCGAATATCAATATTGTTGTTGAGGGGCTTTTACGGCTAAAAAAGATCAAATACTCTCTTTATTGCACATAGTAAATAATTTGATATCGATTGATTTCTATTATCTTGTGTATTTTTATTGATGAGTAAAAATATTTTCGATAGATCCCAATACATTGTTTTGTTTACAGGCTTTTTAAAATGCCTGTCTTGATATGAGGTTTTTTGATTGGCTGTCGGAAAGATGAATTTATGTAGCATGGTGAGGTTGAAGGTTAAAAATGAATTATCACACGAGCGTGATTTACTCACATTATTTCTAGTTTAGAGCTAATGAATTAACGGAGATAGGGAGAAATTTAACTAACAATAGAGTGGTTTACGAGATGAAATTTAGTCTTTCGTTTATGTATTAAGCAGGGTAGCGAAAGCTTGTACGCACCCTGCTTAATTAGCCTATTATTTAGCAGGTATCGCATCAACTAGTCGGCAAATGGCGACCATACCTGGGTCTTCAAGACCGATCGATTTTTCCGCATAAACGCGAGCACGGCCAATTTTGTTTGGTTTGTTAATAAACTCAGCTAATGCTTCTTTTGCTGCATTTGAAGCGGCTTTTTGCATTTCTTCAGGGTCATTAATTCCAGTTGTTGCTTTAATGACTGCATCTAATGAATCAAGTAGGGTTTTATCGCCAAGGCTTGCACCACCACGAGAAATCATAGCATCTTGAGCTAATTGTAATAGTTCAGGCACTTCAGACCATTCTGCAGCCTCACGTCCTTTTGTTGCTTTCCCTGCTGCCATTAGAGCTGTAGCCATAAGTGTTCCAAAGCTCGAGCCAGAAACGGCTGTCATTGCTTTTGCAGCTGAAAATAATGCTTGGCCAAGGTCTTCTGGCATGTCATCAATAATACTTTTCATATTATTGAAGCCATTGATCATTGTAACACCTAGATCGCCATCACCAAGGCGACCATCAAGCTCATTCAGTTCAGCACCAATAGGATCAACTACTTGTTGAATTTCAGAAATAGTGTTTTGGATAGATTTTGTTGTAAAGGACATTCTAGTTCTCCCAGAAAGGACAGACAGCGTCTGCAGTCAAAAGTGTTTCCAGCTCATCATCAAGCTGCATTAATGTAATTGATGCACCAGCCATTTCCATTGAAGTGGCATAGTTACCTACACGTATGTGTTCAAGCTTTACACCAACGTCTTCTAACTGTGCTTTCGCACGACGTAAAATAAGATAGAGCTCTTCAATGGGAGTTCCACCTAAGCCATTCACAAGAATCGCCATACGGTCACCAGCCCTAGCTGGTCTGTCTGCTAATAAATGCGATAGCATTTTATCAACGGTTTCATCAACTGTACCAATTTTGCTACGGCCGACACCAGGTTCACCGTGAATACCCATACCGATTTCTATTTCATCTTCGGCAATCACAAATGTAGGTTTTCCAGCTTGTGGTACTGTGCATGAAGACAAAGCAACGCCAATAGATCTGCAATTATCAGACGCTTTCTGAGCGACATCAGCTACTTGCGACAAAGAGTAGCCTTTAGCAGCAGCGGCTCCCGCTATTTTTGACACATAAACGAATCCTGCAACACCACGACGCTTTTTCGCTTCTTCTTTACTCGCACTGGCAACATCATCAGCAACAATGACTTTAATCGCTTCAATATCATCCATTTCGGCCATTTCACAAGCCATGTCAAAGTTCATTCTATCGCCGCCATAGTTAGCCACGATACATAAAACGCCCTTACCTTTATCAGCGAATTTGATAGACTCTAGCATTGGGTTCATGTCAGGGGATGCAAACACATCACCTACAGCGCATGCATCTAGAAAGCCTTCTCCAATATAACCAGCAAAAACTGGAATATGACCAAATCCACCTCCAGATACAACACCAACTTTGTCTTGAGCTGGTGTTACTCTATGAAGCATACGGCCTGTAGCCCCACCGATAGCATAAATATCGGGGTATGTTAGGGCCATTCCTTCAAGCACTTCATCTACATATTTATCTGGATTATTTATTAGTTTTTTCACTATGTATTGCCTCTTTTACTCTATTCAGAAAATAGTTTTCGCATCACAGAAAATGATCAAATCATGAACTGAAACATATGGACACGCTAAGTCTAATTTTCCTATAGATGTCTAAAATCTATGTTGTAATACTATATTTTTACTAAATATTTCTATGTTTCTTACCGAGTAAGTTAGTCGATATTGGACAACATAAAACTCATCATTTCCGAGCATTTAATTAAATATCATATGTACATTGAAGCAATAGAATATACCGTTGATCAATATAGCGACCTTACGCCAATTTGTACTAAGTAGCGTAAAGCGTATGCAAGTCAACTGAATGGCAAACAGTGAGCTAATAGAATTCTGTTGTTGCTAACTCTTTATGGTTAGCATTTAAGATTAAATGGAGTGCTTAACACTATGTTTTTATTATCTTTAAGAAGTGCTTATCTTGGGTGTTTATCTGAGCCTAGTAATACTCATAAATAATAGCATCAGCCTTCACAATAGCCTGTTCACTGCTGTGATCAAATGTTGCTTGATTACTTTCTAAAGTAATCATTTTTATCGCGCATACGAAACTTAACACCAGACACACGTAAACGCTTTAGCCAATGACTTAACAAAGGTGCCGCTTTCATATCTTTAGGAAATACACGACTAGAAGAGTCAATAAAATTTTCGATACCCTAAGTCATGAGTCTAATCACACAAAACGTTTGAATCGAATCTAGAAATAGCTAAATCAAGAAAATCACCTTTATCATAATAGCGCTGAATAAACTCCGGGTAGGTCTCAGAATGAGTAATACTTATAGCCCTCACATAGGCTAATAAAAATGTACGGCAAGCTGTGTGGCTTAGCGTCATAAACATGTACTGATGACCTGCAGCAAAAATACCCTCCAACGCCATTAAATCTGATGGACCTGCATTAACAATGATTACTGTTTTCTATATTTCCTCGTCTTTCATTAATAAAATCATTTATCGATAGAATAGAAACGCACGACAAAGAATATTACGTCATACACCAGCGACTTCTAATAAACAATTCTCTTGAGATTCTTTTTTTAAATAAAGCAAACAGTAAGGATAAATAAAAATATAGGAACTCATTGCAGAGTCATCAGTCTCATTTTGCCAATTAACCTCTTCAATTAATACTTTTGCAGGAACGCTTGCAATCCTATCCAAGACAACCCTATCCAAGACAGGCATGTATAAAACCAAGTAAAAACAGTCGCTTAAGGCTTTTCGGTTTAGTCTTGAAAATCGCCATTGTCTTTAAGGAGAGCCTTTCGGTACTTTAAAGTGCGATACTAGACCAGCCTCTATGAGACTTTGGTTACTAGGAGTTGCTCAACTCGAATGCCGTCTAGATCTAATACTTCAAACTTGAAGCCTTGGTAGACGAATGCATCGGTTCGTTTGGGAACACGCTTTAACTGGTGAATGACAAATCCTGCTATCGTTTCGTATTGATTGCGGTCTGGGAAAGTTTCGATCTCTAGGCTGCGCATGACGTCACTAACAGGTGTGAGTCCTTCAATGAGCCAAGAGTTGCTGTCACGTTTGACTATTTGCTCTTCAGCTTGCGGAGTGATTAGGTCGCTCATGAAGCTGCTGAGTAAGTCTTTCACTGTTACTAAGCCTACGACTGTGCCGTATTCGTTTACGATCACGGCGAAGGGTTGAGGGGCGACTTTAAAGGCATTCAATGCTTCGGAAAGAGTTAATGTTTCCGGTAAGTAGAAAATGTCTTTATCAATTGATGTGGGCGATATGCTTGCAGGTTCGCCTTTAAGCACCATCCGCAGTATTTCTTTCGATTCAATCACGCCTAAAATTTTATCTAAGTTGCCGTCGCAGACTAAAAAGTCATTATGCGGGTGTTCGATGATTTTTTGACTGATGTCTCGGCTGCTTTCTTGTGCGTCAAAATAAATAATTTGCTCACGAGGCGTCATAGCGCTGCCAATAGTCAGGCTATCTAATTCGAATACGTTACCAATGAGTTGATATTCTTGCTTTTGTAAGCTGCCGTCTTCTGCTCCAGCGTCCATCATGGCGACGATGTCCTCTGTTGTGACTAACTCTTCGCGTTTCGTTGGAAGATTTAGAAGGCGGAGCATTGCATTGGTCAAGCCATTAAATAAAAACACCAGAGGAGTCAGGGTGAGCGTGATCCAGCGCATCGGCGTGACCAGCTTAATAGCAACGGTTTCTGGCATGATGATGGCTAAGCGCTTAGGTAGTAAGTCAGCAAACAAGATAAATAAGGAAGTTAAGCACAAGAAGGACAGCGTGAAACTGATCTGCTCTAATAAGTGCCCTTGATAAACTAGACTGATCAACTGCTTCATATATGGAGTGAGTGCTTGCTCACCGATAATGCCGCCCATTATTGATATGCCATTCAGTGCAATTTGTATCATCGCAAAAAAAGCACCAGGGTTCTGCTGTAACGACAACACCGCATCCGCTTTACTATTGCCGTCTTCCGCCATCATTCGCAGCTTAATTTTTCTAGCGGCTGCCACGCCAATTTCTGCCATAGCAAATAAGGCGCTGATCATAATCAACAGGCCAATTCCCAACAAATCGCTCATAACCACCTCATGTATGAAGAACATCTGAAGCCGTGTTTTGGCACAGTGGAACAGCGCTGTGAGAATATCCATTGACGACATTTTCTAAATAGAAAACACGCGCATTATAGAAGTAAATACACGCTGAGCAAGTACTAAAAAAATATTTAAGACAAGCATAGAGAAAACCCTATAAACAGAGGTTTTCTAGGTTTTTAGATTTGTTTTCTAGCTCTTTTTTAGCGTAAGTTTTGCTTTCTCACGGCAGAGGGTTAGCTGTTTAGGCGAGTGTGTTTAGCGAGCTCGCTTCGTTGAGAATCCATTGTTTGAGTGCTTTGATTGCGGTTTCATTTCTTCTGGATGTTTTGTATGAAAAGAAGAAGTGGTCATTGGTGTAGATGCGATGGCTTGGCAGCCGCACTAAGGCGGAATGAGTGTCTTTGTCGCTAAACATGTAGTCATTTACTAAAGCGATACCGAGGGAGTATTTGGCGGCTTCATAAGCTAATATTAAATGACTGAATTTATGAAACTTAATGTTGTTAGAGAGTGGAATGCCACGCTCTAAAAACCAGCTTCGCCAATCTTCGGTGTATTCGTTATAAATACCGTTAGAGGTAATCAGGGGGAAGTTTTCTAATAATTCTGGCTCGTCCTTAAGTCGTTTGCTAAGTTCATCTGATGTGACGTTGAGAGTGTTTTTTATCTGTTCATAAAAAGCATGGCTGCACACAGGAAATAACGTTTCTTTATATAACAGCTGATATTCAAAGCCTCTTTTTTCAGTATCTGTGGTGATGAAGCAGTCGGCCGTTTTGTCGGACAACTCAGGTGAGCCGTGTGTCATGGTAATGGTGATGTCTAAGTTAGGGTGTTTGTGCTGTAGATCTGACAAGCGCGGCATTAGCCAGCAAACAGCAAAAGAGCTGTAGACGGCGATTCGTATCTTGGTGTCTTCTTCACCTCGTATCTGGTTGCTGGCGCGGGCGATGTGAGACAGCGAGCTGCTGACAACATCGAGATAATTTTTGCCTTCTTGTGTCAGCGCCAAATAGCGACCTTGTCGCTGAAACAAACTTTCGCCAAGGTAATCTTCAAGTACTCTAATTTGGTGGGATATCGCACTTTGGCTGACGTTCAGTTCTGTCGCCGCGCGCGAGAAGCTGTTGAGTCGGGCAACCGCTTCAAAAACAGGCAAAGCTTTTAATGGAGGAAGCATTTTTCATTATCCAAAAAACTAATAGTTAGTTAGGATATATCATTTTATTGATGTGAGTATCAAGACTACACTGCCGCCATCAGTAATTTTGTTTATACGGTGAGTGGTTATGTCAGGACGTACTATTGGAAGTGCTATTCTCATTTTGGTATTAGGGAATTTATTTGCGACCTTTTGTGATGTATTTATCAAGCTTGCAGGAAGCAATGTGCCGATATTTCAATTTACTTTCATGCGACTGCTGATGATTTGTATCGTGCTGGTTCCGCTGGCCGTAAAACACGCTTCATCTGATTATTTTGCCGGTTTTAAGTTGCATTTTATCAGAGGGAATTTGTGGGTTTTAGCGAGTATCTTATTGATAATTTCGTTGTCTGAATTGCCGCTAGCGACGGCGAATGCTGTCTTTTACATTGCGCCAATCTTAATCATTTTATTTGCTGGGCTGTTTTTTAAAGAGAAAATTACCTTAAGTATTGTGTGTGCTGCGCTGTCTGGCTTTATGGGCGTGCTGATTATATTGCGGCCAACGGAAATTAGCTGGGGAATGATTAGTGCTGTTTTGTTTGCGGTGGTATTAGCGACGAACAGTTTGCTGATTCGTAAGTTGCCAAAAGAGCAAAATTTGTTCTTTGGTTTATTTGTTATGCATTTGTGCGCTTTGCCACTTTCAGTTGGCTTGATGTTGTGGGAGGCGGAGCCGTTAAACTTCGATGGTGTTAGTTATGCGATTGGTTCGGCACTGTGTTCTCTTCTATACAGCTTGGCGTGTCTGAAAGGCTATCGTTATGTGGCGTCAAGCCAGGTGAGCAGCGCTGAATATTCAGGCTTAGTGTTTGCTGCGATACTCGGCTGGCTGGTGTTTGGTGAGTCTATTGATGCGTTTCTAGTGATTGGCGCTTTGTTTATTATTATTCCATTGGTTTTCTTGAGTCATAGAGATATGCGAAAACGGAAGGCAGAAGAGCGTTTGTCTGTGGTTCGTGCTCAGCTAGATGCGGGCTGAGTTCGGACGAGCGTTTGGATCATTTGCTCTGTCATGGCTTGAATGTCATTTCTATCTAAATAAATACCATCGATCAATAATCGGCTTAATCCGTGCAAGCTAGCCCAGCTGGCTTGCCCGACTCGTAAAGCGGAATTGTTGTCGGGTAATACCTTATCTTCTTGAAGCTGCTCCACCCAGTCTAACCAGCGTTTAAAGGTCTGCTTCGATGCATCTTTTAACGCGCTTGTTGGTGTTCCTGTTTTCCAGATCAAACGCCCATACATAAGGTCATATACTTCACGTTGGGTGTCGGCAAATTCAATGTACTGGTACACGTACTGATGAAAGCGTTTCTCGGACTCTTCATGGCTCGACAGTAGTGTCTGTAGTCTGGCTTCTTGGGCTTTAAAACCTGCCGCTGCAATGGCGCATAATAGTTCATTTTTATCTTTAAAATGGTGATAGGGCGCGGTTCTTGATACGCCAACTTTGTCCGCTAATTTACGCATTGATAATCCCTCGACGCCTTCTTCTTGAAGGATCTCGGAAGCGGCTTTAATGAGTGAGCTAATGAGGTCGCCGTGATGATAGGTTTTCTTCTGATTTGTCATGCTGAGATTAAAGCGTCTAATCTTGACAGTGTCAAAATAAAAATCTATCTTGACGTTGTCTAGATTTGGTTTTACACCATTTCCAAATGAACAATAACAATATAAAAGCTGGGCAGCCTATATGAGTCATTCACAGTATCCACATCTCTTTACCCCTTTAGATCTGGGGTTCACACAGTTAAAAAATCGCATCATCATGGGGTCAATGCACCTTGGGTTGGAGGAAATGAAAGGCGGTTTTGATCGCATGGCGGCGTTTTACGCTGAGCGGGCAAAAGGCGGAGTCGCACTGATTGTGACTGGGGGGATTGGGCCTAATTCAGAAGGGGCTGTTCATGCTAGTGCCGCCTTGATGGCATCAGAACAAGATGCAGAAAACCATCGGGTGATTACTCAAGCCGTGCATGATGAAGGCGGTAAAATCTGCATGCAGATCTTGCACACAGGTCGCTATGCCTACAATCCTAAACTGGTTGCGCCTTCTGCACTGCAAGCGCCAATTAATCCATTTCCACCGCATGCGTTGAGCGACGAAGAGATTCACAAGCAGATTGACGATTTTGTAAATGCGGCCGTGCTTGCTCAAAAAGCGGGTTATGACGGCGTTGAAGTAATGGGTTCTGAGGGGTATTTACTTAATCAGTTTATTGTCTCAAGAACCAACCATAGAGACGATGATTGGGGTGGCGAGTACGAGCACCGGATTCGTCTTCCAGTGGAAATTGTACGTCGAATTCGTCAAGCCGTTGGTGATGAGTTTATTGTCATTTACCGATTGTCGATGCTCGATTTAGTTGATCAAGGCAGCAACCTTGAGGAGATTATTCAACTTGGTTTGGCGATTGAACAGGCTGGTGCTTCGATTATTAATACGGGCATTGGTTGGCATGAAGCAAGAATCCCGACCATTGCCACTAAGGTGCCTAGAGCGGCGTTTACTTGGGTGACTGCTAAGTTAAAAGCGTCGCTCAACGTGCCTCTTATTACCTCAAATCGAATCAATATGCCGGATGTAGCAGAGGAAGTCTTAGCCCGTGGCGATGCGGATCTAATTTCTATGGCGCGACCTTTTCTTGCAGACCCTGAATTCGTTGAAAAAGCAGAGCAACATCGAGCGGATGAGATCAACACCTGTATCGGTTGTAATCAAGCTTGTCTTGATCATGTGTTCGCGAATAAGTTGACGTCTTGTTTGGTGAACCCAAGAGCCTGTCATGAAACCGAATTAGTGATCACACCGACAGAGGTAAAAAAACACATCGCCGTGGTTGGTGCTGGCCCAGCAGGGTTAGCGTTTGCGACGACGGCCGCGAAGCGCGGGCACAAGGTAACCTTGTTTGATGCGGCCAATGAGATTGGTGGGCAGTTTAACATTGCCAAGCGTATTCCTGGGAAAGGCGAGTTCTATGAAACCTTGCGTTATTACCAGCGCCAGTTAGAGCTCACAGGGGTAAATGTTCATTTAAACACCCGAGTGGATAGCGCCGTACTCAGTCAGTATGACGTTGATGAAGTAGTCTTGGCGACGGGCATTTTGCCACGAGATCTAGAGATTGAAGGGATAGATCATCCTAAAGTATTGAGCTACTTGGATGTGATGAAGGGGCAACCTGTTGGTAAGCGTGTGGCGGTGATTGGCGCTGGTGGTATCGGCTTTGATATTAGTGAGTATTTGATCCACGAAGAGGCCAAACCACAATTAACCATTCCGGCGTTCATGAAACAATGGGGTGTTGACATGACATTCAGCGCGCGCGGTGGCGTCGAGGGTGTAAAACCTCAATTCTCGCCCGCGGTCCGAGAAGTATTTTTGCTACAACGCAAAAAATCCAAAGTAGGCGCCAAGTTAGGCAAAACCACCGGTTGGATTCATCGCGCAGAGTTATTGAAAAAAGGCGTCACCATGATCCCTAGTTGTGAGTATCAAAAAATCGATGACGAAGGATTGCATTTGTTAGTGGCGGGTGAGGCGCAGTGTTTGGCGGTTGATAATGTGGTGATTTGTGCGGGTCAATTGCCCAATCAAGCTTTAGCGAATGAGTTGAATCGACCGGTTCACCTTGTCGGTGGCGCGGACGTTGCCTCTGAGTTAGATGCTAAACGTGCGATCAAACAAGGCACCTTGTTGGCGTGTTCTTTGTAATCGTAGCGCGGATCTGAAGGCGCCTGATCTGAAGACATGAAATCAACATCAATCGCCGCTGTTAAGTAACGTATTTAAGTGCTTTAAGCGACGGTTGATTTTTTCCCTATCCAAGTCGATGAGGCTTTGCTGTTTTAACCCATGTTCGATCATGTGTTTTTGATGACGGACAAAGGTCCAGTGAGACGCCTCATTAGCTTGTTCTGCGATACAAGCTAATCCTTCTAATTGGCGTAAACTCACCGCTAAGCAGTTTTGAGAATATTGGCGTATTTGGTCATACGCAGTATTCGCTAACCCTTCAAAGGACGTTACCTTGTAGTTTAAGCGTTGGTTTCCTTGATTATCAAAAGCGATACCTTGCGGGAACTTGTCTTGTGTCAGGTCGCAGATCATTGCGGTGAGTTTATCAACACAGGCAATGGCGGAATAAGGGTCATTGATGCCAGGAGAGAGTGCTCTTAGGGCGATTTCGACCAATTGATCGACGGCAAATTCGGGGTCTTGTATAGGGGTTCGTTTAGAGCCGAGCGTGAAGCAGTTATGTAGGTTTGTTTCGTCGGTCGTTGAGAGTGTTTTGACATTGCATAGCATGGTGGTTTTACGGCTTACCACAAAATCCCCAGGAGCAACGATCACGTCAATGTGGCCATCTAATTTGCTCATCCATTCGGTTAATTGGTCATAATTTATCGCTTGTATGTATCCACAATATGGGCTTTTTAATGACACAGGTAGCGTGCCTGCTGTCGGTTCGTTGATGTCTTGTGATTCGCAACTTTCCTTTGCTTTTTGTTGATCAAAAATTTTACGGATGCTGCTCTGCAACTCAGAGTAAACATTGTCGATAATGTGATCCGATTGAAGGCTTTGTGCTACGTGATGAATAAAATAGATGAGTAAAAGAATACCGAATAGCGTCATGAGTGCGGCGCCAGCGATGGTTAAGCCGGGTAAAAAAGATTGATTGGCGAAGTGGTCCGTCATTCGCGTCAAAATCAGACAATAAACAAATAATGAGATAAATACGCCCAATACGATTTGAGTACTGACGTCTTCCATGAAGTTTCGGATGAGTCTTGGGCCGAACTGAGATGAGGCGTTAGTAAGGGCGACAATGGTAATGGAGAAGGTAATGCTGACCACTGTCATTACGCTACCAGCGATGGTAGTAAGTAGGGTGCGGATAATGTCAGCATCTGAGTGGTATAAAAAGTGTAGCCAACTAACGCGATAAAAATCGCTGTATAAATCAATGCACAGAAACAGAGCGCAGGCGCATAGCGTGCTCACTAAAATCAAACAAGGGGTAAACCAAAAACTGGTTTTGATAGTGTCATAGATTTTCAGCAGCTGAGTATTTTTAATAATCGACAACAGCAAAGAATACACCCTTAATAGTATTTTAGATGTGAGCCAATTTTTCTGTCACTGTATGTTTAGTGTGACTACTTATCGTTAGGCTCGCCGGTTTTTAATAGCTTCAACAAGTCTTCTCTTTCTAGGCTGCCTTTAAGCGCTAAATCCAACTGATACTGGTATTTACTGTTCCAGTCACGAGTGCCTGAGGTTAGCTTTGTTAGGTCTTCCATCGCTGCTTTCATGACTTTTAGGTAGGCTTGAATATTGTTCTCTTGGTCTATTAAAATGTTTTTCAGCGCCGTAGAGCTGCTATGTCTTAGGTATAGTTTTAATGTGTTGTTCTCAGTTTGTATTTCTTTAATGGTTTTGTCTTGAGCTGCAATAGCCTCTTTCATAGCGATGAGTTGTTTGGCTTGTCCATCATCCTCGTTAGTTACAATTGGTTTGATTTCTTTTGGCATGATGAAGTAAGTGCCACCAATTGAGGCAGCGACACTGATGATAAAGCACAACAAAAAAGCGATAACTATTTTCCAGTTTTTTTTGGATGGAGAAGGAGCCACTACTGATTCAGGTGCCGCCTTTGACGTATCATTTTTAGTTGCCATATGTTTCCCGCTTCTTGCCTTTGTATTTGGATACTATATATCACTTTATTAGCACCTTGCACTGAGATTTAAGTGGCGTCAACTTTCGTCATGGTCTACTCGTTTTATGCAAGATCATTTCGTCAGTTATTGAAATGTTGACAATTCAAGTCATTGTTCGCCTCAATGGTTTAGTTTTTGCCTTACTCCACGTAAAATGACCGCATACAAAATAGAGAGAGCTAATAACCTACTAAAATACTCAGGTAAATACTTGATCAAAACAGTAGGTTTTGTGTATTATTTGTTCTGAATAAATACTCTTAATTGGATAGCTTATGCGCCTGACAACAAAAGGTCGTTATGCCGTAACCGCCATGCTTGATTTGGCGTTACATTCAGATCACGGCCCTGTGTCGTTATCCGATATCTCTAATCGACAAGCAATCTCTTTATCTTACTTAGAGCAACTTTTTGCAAAATTGCGCAAACAGTCATTAGTGACTAGCGTGCGCGGTCCTGGTGGAGGATATCGTTTAAGTCGATCCCGCGATGAGATCTTTGTGGCGCAGATTGTAGATGCGGTTAATGAATCTGTGGACGCCACTGGCTGCAAAGGGAAAAGCGATTGCCAAGGCGGCAACACTTGCCTTACACATCATTTATGGTGTGATTTAAGCGACCAAATACATGATTTCTTAAATCAAATTAGTTTAGAACAATTAGTGCGACGAAATGACGTTCGACAGGTTGCTGAACGGCAGAATTCAGAGGGCCGCCAGATGGCGCGTTCGAATGAAGACAAAATCAGCGCAGCTATTGTTGGCTAGATCGACGTACAAAATTGGTGTGTTTATACCGGCACACCTGTTCCGATAAAAAGTGAGTTTTAATATGACTGAGCAGATAGATAAAGCGCTGGCGCGAGAATATGAAGCCGGTTTTGTGTCTGATGTGGAATCAGAGACGTTTTTGCCAGGACTGGATGAAGATGTCATTCGCCGTATTTCAGGCATGAAGAACGAACCTGAATGGATGCTTGAGTGGCGCCTGAGTGCATTTCGTGAATGGTTAGAAATGGAAGAGCCTGAGTGGGCTCATGTGGATTATCCTAAAATCGACTTCCAAGCCATCTCTTATTATTCCGCACCAAAAAGTATGAAGGACAAACCACAGTCATTAGACGAGGTTGACCCTGAATTACTGCGTACCTACGAGAAATTAGGCATTCCTCTTATTGAGCAGCAAATGCTAGCAGGTATTGCTGTCGATGCGGTCTTTGACTCAGTGTCAGTGGTAACCACTTTTCGCGATAAGCTAGAAGAAGCGGGCGTTATTTTCTGTCCGATTTCAGAAGCCATTAAAAAATACCCAGAGCTAGTGAAAAAATATATTGGCAGTGTGGTACCGAAAAAAGACAACTACTATGCCGCATTAAACTGCGCAGTTTTTACTGATGGCTCTTTTGTCTACATTCCTAAAGGCACTCGCTGCCCAATGGAGCTGTCGACGTATTTCCGCATCAATGAGCAAAACACTGGCCAATTTGAACGCACCTTGATTATCGCCGACGAAGGCAGTCATGTGAGTTATTTGGAAGGTTGTACTGCTCCACAACGTGATGAAAACCAATTGCATGCCGCGGTCGTTGAGTTGGTCGCGTTAGACGATGCTGAAATCAAATACTCGACTGTACAGAACTGGTACCCAGGTGATGAAGAAGGCAAAGGTGGTATTTTTAACTTTGTGACCAAGCGAGGTATTTGCCATACCAATGCAAAAATCTCTTGGACACAAGTTGAAACCGGCTCTTCTGTTACTTGGAAATACCCAAGCTGTATATTGAAAGGTGATAACAGCGTAGGCGAGTTCTACTCTGTTGCCTTGACCCGTGGACGCCAACAGGCGGATACCGGTACTAAGATGATTCACCTTGGCAAAAACACTCGCTCTACCATTATTTCTAAAGGTATTTCTGCCGGTAAAAGTAACAATAGCTACCGCGGCCTAGTTCGTATGAACCCAGGTGCTAAAGGAGCGCGAAACTTTACCCAATGTGACTCCTTATTGATCGGTGATCAGTGTGGTGCTCATACCTTTCCTTATATCGAAAGCCGTAATCCATCAGCCATTATTGAGCACGAAGCGACGACGTCGAAAGTCAGTGATGAGCAGATGTTCTTATGTCGCCAGCGTGGCTTAGACCCAGAAAAAGCGGTCTCCATGATAGTGAATGGCTTCTGTAAGGAAGTGTTCAAAGAATTACCAATGGAATTTGCCGTTGAAGCGGGCAAGTTACTAGAAATAAGCCTTGAAGGCTCAGTAGGTTAAGGAATTATTGAAGATGTCGAACACGAACAGTTTGTTGACGATCAAAGACTTGTACGCCAGCGTTGAAGATAAGCAAATCATCAAAGGGCTTAATCTAGATATTAAACCAGGCGAAGTACATGCGATTATGGGCCCAAATGGTGCCGGTAAAAGTACTATGGGTTATGTGTTATCAGGACGTGAAGGTTATACGGTTGAAAGTGGCAGTGTAACGCTTGGTGGACAAGATTTATTGGACATGGAAACGGAAGATCGCGCTCGAGCGGGCCTTTTCTTAGCGTTCCAGTACCCAGTAGAAATCCCTGGTGTGAGTAACCTTGAGTTTCTTAAAGCCTCTGTCGATGCTCAGCGTGAAGCGCGTGGCGAAGAAGCCATTACGTCTGCGGAGTTCTTGAAAGAAGCTAAAATCGCTTGTAAGCAAGTTGATTTGCCGGTGTCTTTCTTGAAACGTGGGGTCAATGAAGGCTTCTCTGGTGGTGAGAAAAAACGTAACGAATTAATGCAAATGTTACTGCTTAAACCAAAACTGTGCATCCTAGATGAAACTGATTCTGGTTTGGACATTGATGCTTTGCAAGTGGTTGCTGAGGGCGTTAATAGCCAGCGTTCTGCTGATCGCAGCTTTATTGTTGTGACGCATTACCAGCGCCTTTTGGATTACATTAAGCCGGATTTTGTACACGTATTGTCTGGTGGCAAAATTGTCAAAAGTGGCGACGCTTCCTTGGCACTTGAGTTAGAAGCTCAAGGTTACGCTTGGTTGCAGAATGCACCCGCCGA
The DNA here is from genome assembly GCF_038155025.1 of Marinomonas sp. TI.3.20. Taxonomy (NCBI): domain Bacteria; kingdom Pseudomonadati; phylum Pseudomonadota; class Gammaproteobacteria; order Oceanospirillales; family Oceanospirillaceae; genus Marinomonas; species Marinomonas sp. TI.3.20. The sequence goes on from NZ_JBAKAS010000016.1 coordinate 15,500, forward strand.
AGACGAACTAGAGGGGTAATGCATGAGTGAATGGTTAGAAAGCGCCATTACTCGAGCGCAAAATCTTAATGATTGGCTTGCCCCTAAACGTGCACATGCTATTGAATTATTAACGCAAACGAAATGGCCAACACGTAAGACAGAAGCGTGGCGTTATACGCCGCTGCGCCCTGTTGAACGAACTAAAGCTGGTGTTGTGTCTGGTGATGTTAACTTGTCTCCAGAGAGTATCACTGGTCTAGAAGCGATTGAATTGGTGTTTGTAAATGGCCGATTTGATGCGACTCAATCAGCTAAAGAGTTACCAACAGGCTTGCTTGTTTCTTTAGGTCAAGATGTGGATTCTGCACAACAAACGGTTGCTCTGAATGCATTCTCGACTATTAAGCCTGAACGTCATTTGTTTGGTTTGGTGAACGATGTACTAGCTGAAGACGTGATACTAGTGTCGGTTGCTGAAGGTGTTGAAATTACTCAACCTATTCGCATTAGCTCTTTATTGAGCCAAGGTGCTGAGTCTCATACTCGCGTTCAAGTGATGCTTGCTAAAGGCGCTCGTTTGACTGTGATAGAAGACATTCAGGCACAAGGTGACACCTTAAGTACGGCGTTTGTTGAATACGATATCGCGGCCAATGCGTACTTGGAGCATTACCGTTTTGCACTGCAAACCGGCACCAATGTGTCCATTGGTGGTAGTCACTTTAATTTGCACGATAAATCAAAAATGCACAGCAGCATTGTTGGTTTTGGCAGCGACTTATCTCGTTTAGACACGGATATTATCCATGCGGGTGAGTTTGCAGACGCAAAATTGAACGCGATTTACCTGCTTGATGGCAAAGAGCTGTTTGACCTTCATGCGACGGTTGAGCACGCTATGCCAAACGGCACCACAGAAGAAAACGTGCGTTGTATCGTTGCCGATCGTGCGCGAGCTGTGTTTAACGGTCGAATCCATATCCACCGTGATGCGCAGAAAACCTTAGCGTCGTTAAATAACCGTAACTTGTTGATGTCAGACAAGGCGGAAATTAACACTAAGCCTGAGCTAGAGATCTACGCAGACGATGTGCGTTGTGCCCATGGCGCGACTGTGGCTGAGATTGATAAGCAAGCGCTGTATTACTTGCAAACACGTGGTGTAAGTCGTTCAAAAGCACAAGTGATGCTCAACTTTGGATTTATTAACGAGTTGATTGATTTAATGCCAAATGCGGCGTTAGCGGAATGGGTTCGTCCTATTATTCGTGAACGTTTTGCGCAAATGGAAGTGAAGTAAGCGAGAAACGAATGAGTCTTGATGTAGCAGCTATCCGTGAACAGTTTCCGATTTTAAAGCGTGAAATTGATGGTAACCCTCTTGTTTATCTCGACAATGCGGCCACGACCCAGAAGCCGCAATGTGTGATTGATGCTTTGGTTAATTACTATACGACCTGTAATTCCAATGTGCATCGTGGGGCCCATCGTCTTGCGGATGAAGCGACGCGTCATTTCGAAGCGGCTCGTGATATCGTCAAAGACTTCATTAATGCGCCGAAACGCGAAGAAGTTATTTGGACATCTGGCACCACAGAAGGCATCAATATTGTGGCCAATGGCTTGGGGCAGTTATTGTCTCCAGGTGATGAAGTTATCGCCACCGGCATGGACCACCATGCCAATTTGGTGACCTGGCAGCAAGCGTGTAAGGCGTCCGGCGCCACATTAAAAACAGTGCCTGTGTTGGATTCTGGTGAGTTAGATCAGGACGCTTATGATGCCCTGCTTAATGAGCGCACTAAGTTCGTTGCTTTCCCGCATGTCTCTAATGCGCTGGGTACCGTGAATCCAATCAAAGAAATGACCGCGAAAGCGAAACAGTTTGGTGCTTGGGTGCTGGTGGACGGCGCTCAAGGCGCGGCTCACGGTCGTGTTGATGTGCAAGATATTGGCTGTGATTTTTATGCTTTTTCTGGGCATAAGATATATGGCCCGATGGGCGTTGGTGCGCTTTGGGGTAAAGAGTCCGTATTGGCTGATTGGCCCGTGTGGCGCACCGGTGGTGAAATGATTTCTACGGTGACCTTACAGGATGCCACGTGGAATGTTTTGCCTTACCGTTTTGAAGCTGGCACACCAAACGTGGGTGATGCGATTGCGATGGGTGAGGCGATTCGCTGGTTTAGCGCTCTTGATCAAGACGCGGTAGCGGCTCATGAAAAAGCCTTGCTTGATCATGCCACCAAGCTGGCAGAAGAATTTGAAGGCTTGACCATTATTGGTCAGGCGAAAGAGAAAATCGGCGTGTTGAGCTTTGTGCTAGATCATGGGCACCCAGCGGACATCGGTTTTCTGCTGGACCGTCAAGGGATCGCCGTGAGAACTGGTGATCACTGCGCTCAGCCGTTAATGGCGCGTTTTAATGTGCCAGGCACAGCGCGAGCGTCCTTCTCGGTTTATAATACATTAGAAGAAGTTGATGCCTTATTTGTTGCGCTGAAAAAAGTGCGCACCATGTTGGCTTAGGAGAATTTGATGACAGCAACAACATTTGATCCTGTCTCTAGCGTGTCGTTAACCGCTTCCGCACAGAAATACTTTGCTTCTAAATTGGCAAAACAACCGAACAAATTAATTCGTCTAAGCACCAAGGAAAGCGGCTGTACTGGCTTTTCTTATGTGTTGGATATTGTCGATGGCGCCTCTGAGCAAGACACAGTGTTGTCGTTTGGGGATGTGACCTTCGCGGTAGATTTCGCCTCCGCAAAAATGCTTAAAGGAACCGAAATTGATTTGGTTCGTGAAGGTGTTAACGAAGTGGTTAAGTTTAATAATCCTAACGTTGTAGCGGAATGCGGCTGTGGCGAAAGCTTTAGTGTGAGCTGATTAATGCAAAAAATGGTAGTAACACAGCGCGCTTGTCCTGCGCGAAGAGTGCCAAGTGGTGAGCCAACCAGCATACCAGAAGGCCAGTTCATTACGATCAATCAAAGTTTGGGTGGTAATTACACCGTTACGTGGCAGGGCAATATGCTGCGCATTGACGGTACCGATGCTGAAGCGATTGGTCAGCAGCCAGAAGTGCTTGATTTCGAAAATCTAGGCTCCGATGAGATTAACGAAGAGCAGGTTTGGCAAGCACTGAATACCATCTATGATCCAGAAATTCCGATCAGCTTGGTGTCGCTTGGTTTGGTTTATAAAGTGGCGTTAAATCAAGCAACGAAAACGGTTCAAATTGATATGACCTTGACCGCACCGGGTTGTGGTATGGGGCCAGTATTGGTTGGCGATGTAAAATATCGTGTCGCCAAGGTGCCTAATGTAGAATCGGTTGCCGTAGAGTTGGTGTTTGATCCACCTTGGTCTCGTGAAATGATGAGCGAAGAAGCGCAATTAGAAGCCGGTCTTTTCTTCTAACGCCTTCGGTCACTGAATGACATCGAATACAATAAGAAACGGCCTTGGCACTTGCTAAGTGCCGTTTTGTTTTTATGGACGTTTGCTCAATTAAACGTCATTTATTATTTTATAGCGCTTAAGTAAAAGAGGGGAGTCATGTCCTTACCAAGCACAGAAGAGATTGTGGACGATCTGTTGTTTTTTGACGATTGGGAAGATAAATACAAGTACATCATTGATCTGGGTAAGTCGTTACCTGTGTTTGATGAGGCTTGGCGCACGCCAGAGCGTTTAGTAAAAGGTTGTCAGAGTAGCGTGTGGATTCAACCGGGCAGTGAGCAAGATGCGGCGAAAGGTGAAGTGCTGACGTTTGCGGTAGACAGTGATGCGATTATTGTTCGAGGTTTATTGGGATTGGTGCTCGCAGCACTTAATCATAAAACACCAGAAGAAATTTTAGCGTTTGACGTGACCGGTTATTTTGAAGAGCTGGATCTTGAGCGTCATCTAAGCCCAACGCGTGGCAATGGTTTGCGCTCTATCGTTGGTCGCATTCAAAATATTGCTAAATCTGCTGCTTAATTAGGTTAAGTCGTGCTGTTTTCTCGGAGAAAGATATGAATACCCCCGTTTATTTAGATTATTCTGCAACCACGCCAGTTGACCCTAGAGTGGCTGAAAAAATGATGGCGTGCCTGACGCCGGATGGCAATTTTGGTAATCCAGCTTCACGTTCCCATTTGTTCGGTTGGCGAGCAGAAGAAGCGGTGGAAGAAGCGAGAATGCAGGTAGCGGCTTTGATTAATGCTGAGTCACGTGAAATTGTCTGGACCTCAGGTGCAACCGAAGCCAATAACTTGGCGCTGAAAGGTGTCGCGCATGCTTACCGTCAAAAAGGCCGTCATATCATCACCTCGATGATAGAGCATAAAGCTGTATTGGACCCTTGTAAGCAGCTTGAAAAAGATGGTTTTGAGGTGACGTACCTAAAGCCAGATAGCCATGGTGTTATCTCAGTGGCTCAGGTTCAAGAAGCGCTTCGCGAAGACACTATTTTGGTTTCTTTGATGCACGGTAATAATGAGTTAGGTGTATTGACCGAGATTGCAGCAATCGGTGAGCTGACGCGAGCGAATGGCGTATTTCTGCATGTGGATGCCGCTCAAACCACGGGCAAAGTAGCGATTGACGTGAATGCTATGAAGGTCGACTTGATGTCACTGACCGCCCATAAAACCTATGGGCCAAAAGGCATAGGTGCGTTATTTGTTCGCCGTACACCAAAAGTGAAGCTGGAAGCGCAGATTCATGGTGGCGGTCATGAGCGTGGCATGCGCTCCGGTACCTTGGCGACACATCAGATCGTTGGTATGGGAGAAGCTTTTCGTTTGGCCGGTGAAGAGATGGCTCAGGACTGCGCTCGTATTGAAGCCTTGCGCGATCGTTTATGGAATAACTTAAATTCCTTGCCTGGCATTCATCTAAACGGCGATGCAAAGGCGCGAGTTGCTGGCGTTCTGAATGTAGGTTTTGCGGATGTAGATGGCGAGATTTTATTAATGTCATTAACGGACATTGCCGTGTCGTCTGGTTCTGCTTGTACTTCTGCAAGCTTGGAGCCTTCTTATGTGTTGCGCGCCATTGGTTTGCCTGATGCCTTGGCTCACAGCTCATTGCGTTTATCAGTTGGGCGTTTTACCACTGAGGAAGATGTAGACTTTGCAGCAACCACGATAAAAAATGCGGTTAGCAAGCTGAGATAAAGCGGAATAAGTCGAAAAGCGTCTTTTAAACACGATATAGCAAAAGAAAACGCGATTCGGCATACAATTTTAATCAAGAGGTGCGTATAATCCACGCGCTGAACTTTTATGTCTTGGGTCATGTAGAGCATCACCCTTTTAAATTTAATTTGGAGTTATATCATGGCGTTGGAACGTACTCTTTCTATCATCAAACCAGATGCTGTTGCAAAAAATGTAATTGGCGAAATCTACACTCGTTTTGAGCGTGCTGGTCTTAAAATTGTTGAAGCTAAAATGGTTCAACTAGACGACGAATTGGCTGGCGGTTTTTACGCTGAGCACAAAGAGCGTCCTTTCTACAAAGACTTGGTTGGCTTCATGACGTCTGGTCCTGTTGTTGTTTCTGTTCTTGAAGGTGAAGGCGCTGTTCTTCGTCACCGTGAACTAATGGGCGCTACTAACCCTAAAGAAGCCGCTGCCGGTACTTTGCGCGCAGATTACGCAACATCTATCGATGCTAACGCTGTACACGGTTCTGATTCTGTTGAATCTGCAACTCGTGAAATTGCTTACTTCTTCGGTAAGTAATTGACAGCTAGGACCTTTATGTCCGAACTGATTTGTAAAAGCGGGCGCTAGTCCGCTTTTTTACAGAGGCTTCTGAAAAGACTTTTCTTTTCAGAGGCTTTTTTCGTTTACACTTAATGCTACACACAGCAAGCGATTTTTATTATGACTGACATCAAAAAAATAAACTTATTGGGTTTATCTCCTGAAAAACTGATTGAGTACTTTGAATCCATCGGTGAGAAAAAATTCCGCGCCACGCAAGTGATTAAATGGATTCATCAAAAGGGCGCTGAAAGTTTCGAAGAAATGACGGATGTCAGTAAGGTGTTGCGCGCGAAACTGGAAAAAACATGCGAAATTCGTGCGCCTGAAGTGGTTTCTCAAAATATATCATCAGATGGAACACGAAAGTGGATCATTCGAACGGAAGGTGGCAAGAATGATTGTGTCGAGACTGTCTTAATTCCTGACGGTGATCGCGCGACCTTGTGTGTGTCTTCTCAGGTTGGTTGTTCTTTGGATTGTAGTTTTTGCTCTACTGGTAAACAGGGTTTTAACCGTAACTTAACGCCGGCTGAGATTATTGGGCAGGTATGGATTGCGATAAAATCCTTTGGCCCTATGGACCCTAACGGTCCGCGTCGTGTGACCAATGTTGTTATGATGGGCATGGGCGAGCCGCTGATGAACTTCGAGCCAGTTGTTGATGCGATGATTTTAATGATGCACGATCATGCATACGGTTTATCTAAGCGTCGCGTTACCTTAAGTACGTCTGGTGTAGTGCCGAAAATTTATGAATTAGTGAAGCGTACTGATGTTTCATTGGCGATTTCTTTGCATGCGCCAAATGATGAGCTACGCAGTCAGCTTGTGCCAATCAACAAAAAATACCCAATTGCAGAATTGATTGAAGCATGTCAGTTTTATTTGGCGAACTTGCCTGACAAGCGTCATATCACCATTGAGTACACATTGATGTCTGGTGTGAACGACAATGAACAGCAGGCTCATGAACTTGCTAAATTGCTTCAGGTGTTAGAATGTAAAATCAATTTGATTCCATTCAATCCTTTTCCTAATTCAGGTTATGAAAAGCCATCTAACAACCGTACTCGCCGTTTTCAGAAAATTTTGGCGGATGCCGGCTATACTGTCACTGTGCGTACTACCCGTGGTGATGATATTGATGCTGCATGTGGACAGTTAGTAGGGGATTTTCAGGATAAAACTCGTCGCAGTCAAAAATACATTGAATTACATGAAGTAAAAAGCGAATAAATTAGTACGGATATTTATTTACTCAAAGACAAGGATGTCTTTATGAAAAAATACAGCGTTATAGTGATATTTATCGCCTCATTGCTAATGTCTGCTTGTGCTTACCAGCCTGTCAGCCAGAACACTCGACATTACTCAAATCAAAAAAGATTATCTCTCGCACAAACTCATCTTCTACTTGGCCAGTTAAACTTAACAAAGTCTCAGCTAGATCAGATTGAAGATAAAGATCGCAATCGAGAGTATTGGCGATTGCTTAGCTTATACTGGTTGAGTGTTGAAAATGAGGATGAAGCGCTAGAGATCCACCTTCAAGCTTTAAAGCGATACCCTAAAGATGATTTTCTACTGAACAATTTAGGGGTTCTTTTAGGGCAAAGAAAACAGTGGGTTGAGGCGTGTGACGTTTTTCAGAAGGCTTCGATGGAGGGTCTCTCAGCAAGGCAATCAGTATGGATTAATCTATCTCGATGTAGGATGCGTCAAGATGACGTAAAAAACGCTTCAAAGGATCTAAATCGAGCAAAAGAAATTGCTGATTTACCTCTTATTGGTTTGATGACAGAGCTTAATCTTGTTTTAATACAGGGTAACCTTAGTAGGGCTCGCCTCATTTTAAATAATATCCAGGCTGAAACTAAAAATACGCAAAATATGTCGTATTTTGATGAATATAACTGTCTGTCGCGGCAGGTTATCGCACGCGAGACTGACCTTACAATATATTCATCCGCGAGCACTTCAATATGTCTGGATAGCTCAAGGTATTGACATGACAACTGAATTTCAAACGGATGTTTCTTTCAACGACAGTGATCCAGAAAAAATTGATATTGGCAAAACGTTACAAGCCGCTCGAATTAAGCGAAACCTAGATGAAAGGCAGGTCGCTAGTGAATTAAAAATACCAATTGATCAAGTTATGGCGCTTGAAGACAATCGTTTTAATTACTTTAGGTCTGCTACATTTGCTAGGGGTTACCTGAAGGGTTATTGCCGTCTGCTTGAAATAAATGCAAACGACGTGTTGAAAAAATTCGATGCATTAGCCGCAACATTGAGTACGGAATCAAACATCAAACCTGTTGATAAAGTGGTCAATAAACAAGCAGGCTTTGGCGATCCGTTCGTGATTCTTATTTCTGTGGTAATTATTGCCGTACTGATATTTTTAGCATTCTGGTGGCCAACGTTTTCAAGTAATAACTCTGCGGTTATCGATAAGCAATCATCAGCGAATCAAGCGAAATCAAATGATGCAGTGTCGACAGATCAAACACCGATTCTGAGCACTGCTCCTGCTCAGCCTAGTGATTCAACTAATACTGTTGTTGCAAATCAGGCCGCCGATACAATCACTCCAGCCGATGCAATCACTCCAGCCGATGCAATCACGTCAGCTGATGATAAGCCAACGAAAGAAGATGGGGTGACCACAGGGCTTTCAGCTGAGACAATCGCCATTTTAGAAAAAGCGGGTGTTAACCCTAAAAAAGTTGAAGAAGCGACAAAAGAAATCCCTGAAGATAGCGCAACGATCACACCCAAAACACCTCTTTATAGCAATGACATCGATGTAACGTTCGATGCGGACTGTTGGACTGAAGTTCGCGACGGCAGCGGTAAAATTCTGTATTCAGGGGTGAAAACAGCGGGTAGTAAACTAGAATTAACTGGCACGGCACCTTACCGTGTTGTTCTTGGTTATGCTCGCGGTGTCTCCTCGTTTAAATTTAAAGGTGAAGTCTACGACTTTTCTTCATATACCCATAAAGATCTGGCTCGCTTCGAGCTCAAGTAGAGAGAATTATGCATTTTGAATCGCCAATAAAACGTCGTCAATCACGTCAAATTATGGTGGGGAATGTGCCTGTTGGTGGCGGCGCTCCCATTAGTGTGCAAAGCATGACGAATACTGAAACGTGTGATGTGGACGCCACTGTCGCCCAAATAAGAGCCATTGCTGATGCTGGTGGCGATATTGTTCGAGTCTCGATTCCTTCCATGGATGCTGCTGAAGCATTTAAGGAGATTCGCAAACAAGTTTCTGTACCACTCGTTGCTGATATCCATTTTGATTATAAAATTGCGCTTAAAGTGGCAGAGTACGGGGTAGATTGCTTACGAATTAACCCGGGTAATATCGGTAATAAAGACCGAGTTCGAGCGGTAGTTGATTGCGCGAGAGATAAAAATATCCCAATTCGAATCGGCGTGAATGCCGGCTCGTTAGAAAAAGATCTACAGAAAAAATACGGTGAACCAACATCAGACGCTTTGGTTGAATCCGCGTTTCGTCAGATTCAGTACTTTGATGAATTGGACTTTCATGAATATAAGTTAAGCCTTAAGGCCTCTGACATTTTTATGACGGTTGAAGCGTATCGAAAAATTGCCAATCAAATTGATAACCCTTTGCATCTAGGTATTACTGAAGCAGGTGGTTTGCGCTCTGGCACTGTTAAGTCTTCTATTGGTCTCGGCCTTTTGTTGATGGATGGTATTGGTGATACATTGCGTGTTTCACTTGCTGCTGATCCTGTGCAGGAAATAAAAGTAGGTTGGGATATGTTACGCAGTCTTAAATTGCGTAATCGAGGCATTAACTTTATTGCTTGCCCAAGCTGCTCTCGTCAAAATTTTGATGTGATCAAAACCATGAATCAACTAGAAGAGCGATTAGAAGATATCGTTGTTCCAATGGATGTTGCTGTGATTGGTTGTGTGGTAAATGGACCGGGTGAAGCGAAAGAAGCGGACATTGGTCTTGCGGGTGGTTCGCCAAATAACCTAGTGTATTTGGATGGCAAACCACACAGCAAATTTAAAAATGAAACATTGGTTGACGGTCTTGAAAAAATGATCCGTCAGAAAGCCGAAATTAAAGATCGTGAGATGGCGAACATCATCGCTAAAATTTAAGGAATTGTAGTGGCTCGTAAAATTCAAGCTATCCGAGGAATGAATGACATTCTTCCAGGCCAGTCTTCTATTTGGCAATATTTAGAAAGTACAGTGGCTGATGTTGTGAAGTCTTATGGCTATCAACAGATTCGCTTTCCGATTGTTGAAAACACCGATCTATTTAAACGTGGTGTGGGTGAAACGACAGACATCGTTGAAAAAGAAATGTACACCTTTGAAGATCGCAATGGCGAATCATTAACCTTGCGTCCAGAAGGGACCGCAAGTTGTGTGCGTGCCGCGGATCAAGCCGGTTTATTGTTTAACCAAGTGCAGCGTTTGTGGTACACAGGTCCAATGTTTCGCTATGAGCGTCCGCAAAAAGGGCGCTACCGTCAGTTTCACCAAATTGGTGTTGAAGCTTTTGGTATGGCGAGTGCCGATGTAGACGCTGAGCTGATTGTTTTAACCGCGCGTTTGTGGAAAAAACTGGGTTTGTTAGAGCATGTTGAGTTACAGCTGAATACGATTGGTTTAGCGTCTGAACGCGAAACGTATAAAGCCGCCTTAGTAGATTATTTAACAGGGTTTAAAGACCAATTAGACGAAGACAGTCAGCGCCGTTTAGGAACTAACCCACTGCGTATTTTGGATTCTAAAGACGAAGCGACACAAACTGTACTAGATAATGCACCAAGCCTAGAAGAATTTATTGGTGAAGAGTCACAAGCACACTTTGATCGCGTGCAAGCAATTTTGACGGCTAATGACGTGCCATTTGTAATTAATCATCGCCTTGTGCGTGGTCTTGATTATTATGGTAAAACCGTCTTTGAATGGGTTACCTCTCATCTTGGTTCTCAAGCTACGATTTGTGCGGGTGGACGTTATGATGGTTTGGTTGAGCAATTAGGTGGTAAGTCCACGCCAGGTGTTGGCTTTGCGATGGGGATCGAGCGTCTTGTATTACTGTTAGAAACGCTTGAACTTATTCCTGAGGAAGCGAAAGCCTCTACCGATGTATTTGTTGTAAGCTTGGGCGATGAAGCTGAACTGGCTTCTACTGTACTGGCTGAAAAACTACGATCTGAAATGAAAGGTGTTACTATTTTACGCCACTGTGGTGGTGGTAATTTCAAAAGTCAGATGAAAAAAGCAAATAACTCTGGCGCTCGCTTGACGTTGATTCTTGGTCAAGAGGAAGTGGATGGCGGTGTTTGTCAGGTGAAAGATATGCAAACGGGTGATCAAGAATCTTGCGAGATTTCTGAAATCGCTAACTGTGTTAGTGCTAAATTACAATTGAATTAAGTGTTGCGCCACTAAAGGCATCTTGAGCGAGGAATAATAAGTGTCTGAATTAAAGACTGAAGAAGAACAAATCGAAGCGTTTAAAGAGTGGTGGAAAAAAAACGGCACTATTCTAGTGATTATTATTGCCATTTCTGTAGGTGGTTATTTTGGTTGGCAAGCATGGCAAAGAAGCCAAGCCAATCATCTTAGTCAAGCGTCTGCCCTTTATCAAAATATGATTGAAGCGGCGGCGGATTTATCAAAAGAAAATAATCAAAAAACCGTTTCTTTTATCGCTAAACAGCTGACAGATGATTACGACGATACTGGATATGCGATGTTTGGTAAGTTGTTTTTAGCTCGTCTTGATGCGCAGAAAGGCAATTACGATACTGCGATAACGGATCTTGATGAGGCGATTAAGCAAACCAAAGATCAGTCATTTATTGCCATTGCAAATTTGCGCATCACAAAGTTATTAATTCAAAAACAAGACTACAAAGCTGCTCTAGCTCGATTAGATAAAGTAAAGTCAGCTGAGTTTCTTGCACAACGTCAAGAGCTTGCTGGAGACATTTATCTTCAACAAGGTAAGCGCGATGAAGCGCGAGTAGCCTATCAAAAGGCCAGTGAAGCGTTGGGCGCTAACGTTAAGCATCCTTTGCTAGATATTAAACTTAAGGACTTGGTTAAAGGTTGATTATGAATAAGTCGCTTCTTACCGGTGTTTTGCTAGCTGTTTTAATGCTCCAAGGGTGCTCTAGTTCTCGTCCCGCACTACCTGATCCATCTCCTATCAAAAGTGAAGTGGATTTAGGGAAGGCATGGCGTACGGGAGTTGATGGTAATTTTGGTGAGACGAGTGAACGTTATAACTTGGTGGCACAAGATGGTTCTTTATTCTTTGTTACTCGAGTTGGTTCGGTTTATCAGTTATCGCAAAAAAATGGTGATGAAGTTATTCATATCGAAACCAAATATAAACCTAGTGCGGGGGTTACTCGTAGTGGTGATAATGTTTATTTTGGCACCTATGACGGACAACTTGTCGCTGTTTCATTAAAGAAAAAGGCAGTGGAATGGACTCAGGCGCTTAGCTCTGAAGTGCTATCTGAACCTGCTTATTTTGATGGAAAGTTAGCCGTGCAAACTGCTGATGGATGGTTGAATGTTTTAGACGCAAAAGACGGTCATATATTGTGGCGAGCAAAAGAGGATTTGCCAGCATTAACTGTGCGTGGTACAAGTGCGCCTATTATTGTTGATGGTAAAGTTCTGGCTGGTTTTGCGGATGGCAAAGTTAATGCTTATAATTTGCAAACCGGAAAACAGATTTGGTCATATGCCGTTGGTAAACCAGAAGGCCGCTATGAGATTGAGCGACTAAGTGATGTCGATGGTCGACTCGTAGTAAAAGATGGTGTGGTTTATGCTGCTGCTTATAATGGCACAGTGGTCGCATTGTCCTTACAAAAAGGCAACCCTATTTGGCAGCGCAGTATCCCAAGTGATGTGGGTGTTGCAATAAGGAATGATTTACTTGTTATTGTTGATTTGAATAGCAATGTTATTGCTTTAAATGCCAAAAATGGCTCAGAAGTATGGGAAAACAAAACACTAGTGAATCGTGATTTGATTACCCCCGAGTTTTTTAGAGATTATGTTGCGGTGATGGATCGTGGTGGTTATGTCCATCTACTTGACCTAAAAACGGGTATAGTAGAAGGCCGTGATATCGCGAACGATGATGTTGCTCCAGGGAGTCGTATGGTAGCGGATGGTAAAAAGCTATTTATATTGACACCGGACTCAGATGTCACCGCATTGAGCTATTGAAATCGAAACGATTTCTCTTTTAGCGATTTTAAAGAGGCTGCCATTCCCGAAAGGGGTGGTGGCCGCTTTGTATTTTTATAGGTAAAAAAATGATCCCAGTTATTGCATTGGTAGGTAGACCCAATGTTGGAAAGTCGACCCTTTTTAATCGTCTTACACGAACACGAGATGCCTTGGTTGCTGATTATCCAGGTTTGACTCGCGACCGTAAATACGGCGATGGTAAAGCAGGTGAACATGAATTTATTGTTATTGATACTGGTGGTATTAGTGGCGATGAAGAAGGCATTGACGAAAAAATGGCGCGCCAGTCTCTTTTAGCAATAGAAGAAGCGGATGCTGTGCTGTTTTTAGTGGATGGTCGACATGGCCTTAACCCTGCCGATGAAATGATTGCGAATCATTTACGTCGTGCGAATAAGCCTATTTATCTTGTTGTAAACAAGACAGATGGTATCAATGAAGATATTGCTTTATCTGATTTTTATTCATTGGGACTTGGAGAGTTACTGCCTATAGCAGCGGCTCATGGTAAAGGTGTACATATCTTAATTGATAAGGTTATGTTGCCTTTCGCGGAACAAGTCGCAGAGGCAAAAAGCCAGATTCAGCTAGGTTCGCGTGGTATTCGTATTGGGGTTGTTGGACGTCCCAATGTGGGCAAGTCGACTCTAGTTAACCGTATGCTTGGTGAAGATCGAGTCGTGGTTTATGACATGCCTGGTACAACGCGTGATAGTGTTTATATTCCTTACATTCGTAATGAAAAAGAATACACCCTGATTGATACTGCCGGTGTACGACGTCGTAAACATGTAAAAGAAGTCGTCGAAAAATTCTCTATTGTTAAAACACTGCAAGCGATTCAAGACGCGAATGTTGTGATTGTTGTGATTGACTCCCATGAGGATTTAGTTGAGCAAGATCTTCATATGATAGGCTATGTGTTAGATGCCGGTCGTGGTGTCGTCATTGCTGTGAATAAGTGGGACGGTTTGGCGAAAGATGAGCGAGAGCACATCAAGAGCGAAATCGAGCGCCGTTTGGGTTTTGTGCCTTATGCTAAAGTTCATTACATTTCAGCGTTGCATGGAACGGATGTTGGTAATCTATACGATACGATAGAAGCAACGTACGAATCTTGCTATGCGAAATGGTCAACGAATCGCTTAACCCGAATTCTTGAAGATGCCGTTAATGAGCATCAGCCGCCGATGGTTAATAGTCGTCGCATTAAACTTCGTTATGCTCACCAAGGTGGTTCAAATCCACCAAGAATAGTGGTGCATGGTAACCAAACAGATTCGATTCCTGGTAGTTATAAAAAGTATCTAGAGAACAAGTTCCGTACGATATTAAATATCACGGGAACACCGATTTCGTTTGAATTTAAGTCCTCTGATAACCCATATGCTCCTAAGAAATAGGCGCAAATAGTTAACAGGGTTAACAAAAAACCTCATCACTCGAGTGGTGGGGTTTTTTTGTCTTGAAAATTCACTATTGTGGAATAAATAGAGTGATTTACTCAGTTGATAATTCTACTTTTGTCTTATATGACAATTGAGATATTGCTTGCGAATAAACCTTAGCGTAATTTTCATAAAGCATATAAAAATAAAAAGGAGAGTTTTGTGGCTAGCCATATTGAATATGAAATCTGTCCATTTGCGGAAAACTATAAGTTAGGCGTTATTCGACTGAATCAACCCTCAGCCTTAAATGCACTCAGTCTTGATATGGTTGAGGCAATGCTTAGTCAGCTTGAAGTCTGGCGAATGGATCAGTCTGTTGTGGCTATTTGGCTGGAGGGAGCGGGAGATAAAGCATTTTGTGCTGGCGGCAATGTCATTGATGTCTATAACAGCTTAGAAGCCCCTATCAATACTGACTTTGCGCAACGTTACTTTGAGGAAGAGTACGCTCTAGACTATGCCTTGCACCGTTTTCCTAAGCCTGTTATTTGCTGGGGGGATGGTTATGTTATGGGGGGTGGTATGGGATTAATGATGGCATCACGCTATCGAATAGTCACGCCATCGAGCAAGCTTGCCATGCCAGAAATTAGTATTGGTCTCTATCCTGATGTGGGCGCAAGCTATTTCTTAAATCAGTTAGAAGATACGGCCATTGCGCGTTTTATTGCGCTGACTGGGTATCAGGTTACGGCGACAGACGCTTGTGAGATTGGGTTGGCGACTCACTATGTTATGGCACAAGATAGAAATAATATTATTGATTTTTTTGCGCGAGCCCATATGCCTGAATTAGACCCTAAAAAGGTTGGGTCTATTATTGAACAAGCCCTGTTTACGTTCTCTCAATCTGATGAATTGCCACTTTTGAAACCAGAGCTTACAGCATTGCAATCAACGGTATCTGCATTAATGTCAGGCAGTATTGATAATATTTATGCCGCGATGTTGTCTTATCTGCCTGAGTGCTCAGCAATGGATAAAGCAAAGAATACCTTCTTAGCAGGAAGTCCTTTGTCTGCACATTTAATTTTGGAGCAGCTGGATTGGGCGAAAGGCAAAACGCTTGAATCTGTTTTTATGCATGAATTACAGTTATCGGTGCAGTGCTGTTTACAGGGGGATTTTAGAGAAGGGGTTCGTGCTTTACTTGTGGATAAAGACAGGTTGCCAAAATGGCAGTACGCGCGTATTTCTGACGTTCCTAAAGATCGAATCACCACTTTTTTTAATACGACAACAAGCTCTGTGTCGCAGGATAGTTAGGTTTTTTCTTGACTCATTTTTGCTTGGAAATCATGTAACGCCAGTGTTAATGCGTCAATTGCGACCTGATTATCAATTTTGTTATCTTCAAGGAGTGCAATTAGATCAATTGCTAGCTTGACGTGCTCTGGAGCGTTTTCTAAAGACATAATTTTTCCGTATAAAAAGTGTCGTATTTAAGGTGTAAAAGTAGAAGCCTAGATCAATGTTATTTGTTAGGTTTAAGCTAACGTATCTGCTAGAACCTATTGTCGAGGATATAATGATTGGCGACAAGTTCTAATATTCGCCTAGGATAGAGAGAAAATGATGCTTAATGAGGTCGGTGTGATTACAAACGAATTTTGGTTAGATCGTTGGAAAACGGGTCGAATAGGTTTTCATAAAGAAGGAATTAATCCTCGCCTTATTGATTATTGGCCAGACTTACCGAAAGGTAGTCATGTGTTAGTTCCTTTGTGTGGCAAATCAAACGATATGATTTGGTTAGCTGAACAAGGTTACCAAGTTACCGGTGTTGAATTATCTTCATTGGCTGTGATTCAGTTTCTTGGTGATAATGATCTTGTTTATAGCACTCATGAGGAAGGTGATCTCAAAATCCATACCGTTGAAGGTTTGTCGTTAAGGATTGTTGAGGGGGATTTCTTTATGTTTTCAAAGAAAGGGTTTGATGCTTGCTATGATCGTGCCGCTATGGTGGCTATGCCATCAGAAAAACGTGAAGAGTATGTGTCTCATACGCTTTCTCTGCTCTCGCCATCGGCTTTTGTATTGTTAGTTTCATTGCGTTATGACGGCGACAAACAAGGTCCACCATTTTCAGTGGCACATGAAGATATTACCGGCTTGTGGGGACCTCGTATTCAAAAAATTGCTTCGGAAGACCTCGTACAAACGAATGCGTATTATAAAGACATGGATTATGTTTTTTTCGAGGAAAGTATTTGGCATATTCCTTCTGTTTAAAGTGACAGCAAAGAGGCTTTACATATTGGCTCTGTATACCTGAGTGATTTTCTGGGATAATGCCGAAAAATTCACCCGATAACCAATGTATCTTCGTAACGCACATTTCGAGATGTCACCGTGGTTACGTCGATACCAAGAGCTGCCAATGACCAAACGACATAAAACCGCCATTAACCTTTTCTCATACCCAGATTATTGGGCTGAGTGTTATGGTGTTTCTCCTTTTTTACCGACTACTCGTGAAGAGATGGATCTACTTGGCTGGGATAGCTGTGATGTTATCATTGTCACAGGAGATGCCTATGTGGATCATCCAAGTTTTGGTATGGCGGTCTTAGGGCGTTTACTGGAAGCAAAAGGTTATCGCGTTGGTATTATTGACCAGCCAGATTGGCGTAATACTGATGATTTCATGCGCTTAGGTCGACCTAATTTATATTTTGGGGTGACAGCAGGGAACATGGATTCCTTGATTAACCGTTACACCGCGGATCTTAAGGTCCGAAACGACGATGCCTACACGCCTTATGGTGTGGGTGGAAAACGACCAGACCGCGCTGTTATTGTGTATTCCCAGCGTTGTAAAGAAGCTTTCCATGATGTGCCTGTGATGATCGGTGGTATTGAAGCGAGCTTGCGTCGTATCGCTCAATATGACTACTGGAGCGATGAAGTTAGACGTTCGGTTCTTATAGATTCTACCGCTGATATCTTGCTTTATGGCAACGCCGAACGTGCCATGTTAGAAGTCACTCATCAGGTGGCAATGGGTAAAAGTATAAAAGAGCTAACTGGCATTCGTGGAACGACTATTGTTCGTGATACACCGCCTGGCGGCTATACAGAAATTGATTCTACGCGGGTTGATTGGCCGGGTAAGGTCGATCAAATCTACAGTCCTTACGAATACATTCCAGAAGGTAAATGCCAGACAAAAGAGAGTCAAGAAGACCCTGATGTGATGCCGATCCGAGTGATTCCTGCGCCGTTACGTCGTGGTGAAAAGCTTGATCCAGAAAAAACCTATGTACGCTTACCTTCTTTTGAAAAGGTATCCAAAGACCCTGTTCTATATGCTCACACATCACGTATTTTGCACCTTGAATCCAACCCGCATAATGCGCGCGCTTTGATTCAAAAGCATGGTAAAAAAGAAATTTGGGTTAACCCACCGCCAATTCCATTGGAAACACCAGAAATGGACGGCGTGTTTGATTTACCTTATGCGCGAGTGCCACACCCAAAATACAAAAAAGCACGAATTCCAGCTTATGACATGATTAAAACCTCGATCAATATTATGCGAGGTTGTTTTGGTGGTTGTACATTTTGTTCGATTACCGAACATGAAGGTCGAGTTATCCAGAGTCGCTCCCATGAATCTATCCTAAACGAGATAGAAGATATTAAAGCGAAAGTACCGGGCTTTACTGGGCATATTTCCGATTTAGGTGGCCCAACATCGAATATGTACACGCTAAACTGCAACGACGATGAGGTTCAAGCTTCTTGCCGTAAGCTCTCTTGTGTATACCCAACGATTTGTTCTAACTTGAACACGGATCACAGTCCTACGACGCAGCTATACCGTAAAACACGAGCAGTAGAAGGTATTCATACCGTTTCTATTGCTTCTGGCCTACGTTATGACTTGGCGGTAGAAGACCCTGAGTATGTCCGTGAGTTGGTCACCCATCATGTTGGTGGATTATTGAAAATTGCTCCTGAGCATTCTGAGAAAGACACTCTTTCTAAGATGATGAAGCCGGGGATGGGAAGCTACGAACGTTTCAAGCGAATGTTTGATAAGTACTCTAAAGAAGCGGGTAAAAAGCAGCATTTGATTCCTTACTTTATTGCCGCTCACCCAGGTAGTTCAGACGAAGATATGATGAATTTGGCGCTTTGGTTAAAAACCAATGACTTCAAACCTGATCAGGTTCAGACTTTCTATCCGTCACCAATGTCTTTAGCAACGGCTATGTATCATTCAGGTAAGAACCCGCTAAAACCAGTCACTTATAAAAGTGAAGATGTTTATACGCCGAAAGACTATAAACAGCGCACGGTTCAAAAAGGTTTCTTGCGTTACCATGATCAAAATAATTGGCAAGATTTACGAAATACGTTAACAAAAATGGGGCGAACGGATCTTATTGGAGAGGGGGAGAACAAGTTAGTGCCATCAGAAGATAAAGATAAGCAGATGCATCGTCGCCCAATAAAACCGAAACCAGGCCAGCAAACAGGCGCTTCGCATACGTCAAACCGTCCAACGTTGGAAAAGAATGTTGCTTTGGATAAAGCTCGTCGTAAATCTAGCAAGCCTTCGAAAAAAAGTGGTAGTGCGCCATCCCGAGCAGGGTCATCACCCACAAATACCACTCCAGCGAAACGTGGTAAATCGAAGGTGAAATCTCGCTAACGAATCTATAAAACAGTGTTTATAAACCCGTAATAGCTAGGTTATTACGGGTTTTTTATTGGGCTCGGGTTTAGCGTGTAAGTGCACTGAAGTGGCACGATAAAGGGCGAACGCTTTTTGATGAAGCAAATAGAGTGATAAATAGTGCGTTTTATGGATAATACGGCCATCAATTTTGGTATGTGTTATGCATACGTTTTGTTTAAACGTTAAGTTATGATCTAGCTTACGTTAAGCGCTTTCATAAGAAGCGAACGATAGATATTCCGTAGTTAATCAAAAGTTAATGCGGCACCGAGGACTTATCATGAACGTAACACACCGTTGGCTTTCTATTATTGAAGGTTGCTTGCTGGTTGCTTTGGGCATCCATATTCTTAATTCTTCAGGGTTACTTATTAGTGGCACTGCTGGAATTGGCATGATTTTAAGGCAATTTACAGATCTCTCTTTTGGGCAATTATTCTTTTTGCTCAATACCCCTTTCTATATTCTTGCTTGGCGTACGTTAGGTCGAGATTTCACCATTAACACATTTATTAGTATTAGCTTATTGTCGATTTTTTCAGAATTAATGAGACATTATGTGTCGATTAATATGAACCCTATTTTATCTGGTACTTTGGGCGGCTTGTTGGTGGGTTTTGGCTTAATTATTCTTTTTCGACACAATGCGTCTTTAGGAGGGCTAAATATCTTATCGGTTTATCTAGAGCGTCATTACGGTATCCATGCAAGCAAGACAACCCTGGTGGCGGATTTGTTGGTTTTTTTAGTGGCGATATTTACTTTAAATGCAGAGAGTATTGGTTATTCATTATTAGCCTTCGCTTTCTTGAGTTCCGTTGTTGGCCGATACCACCGTCCTCCAAAATGGGCACAAGCCAAAGAAATTAAAGTGGCTTAATGTTCTTTAGTTATAAAAGCCAATAAGCGTACAGATGTGCTTATTGGCTTAGCCTAAATTCAGAAGTAACTAAAAGTTTAATGGTTATGCTGGTGAGAGTGCTTGTTACTTAACTTGGCAGTAAGTTGCTTCGTAATTGAAACAACAATTAACAGAGCAAGTAAAACACCGGTAGACAAAGAAACCCAGCTTGGTAAAAGAGTAAGATCAGGGCCTATTTGTGGCACTACAGAGATATGAAATTTGGTAACTAAGAAATCAACCAAGAAACCAAAAAATAACGCTCCGCCTAGCACTCCCGTTAAATAGCCAATTAATGCTTTTTTCCCTAACTCTTTTGCAACCACACCTAAGGTGGCTATGTTGGTAGCAGGGCCTGCCATCATGAAAACAAGTACTGCGCCTGGAGCAACGCCAGCCAGCAGCAAGCCGGCGGCAATTGGAGTAGAGGCAGTAGCACAAATGTACATAGGGATAGAAATAACCACCATAACAAGCATTGCTAGCAAGCCATTTCCCCAAGAGGCAAGAAAGCCATCAGGAATATAGGTTTGCACTAGCGCAGCAAAGGCCAAACCAACTAATAGCCATAAAGCGGTGTCCTCGACTAATTCTGTCCCGGCGTATACTAATCCAGAGCGAATTTTACTCACTACCGATGTTGTCTTTGTTGGTGCTTGGCTGCTTCCACAACAAGATGTTTCTGACGATTTAATTGCTGAGCCACAGCATGAAGTTGCTTCTGGCGCTTTACTCGCTGAGCCACAGCAAGAAGATGTTTCAGGGGCATAAGATGTCGTTGTTTTTATCTCCTTTTCATCTTTACCAACAAGCAGGCCCGCAAAAATAGCGCTGCCTATCGCTGCAATCGGTCGGACAATGGCCATAAAAGGGCCTAGCAGTACATATGAGACAGTAATGGAATCTATGCCGGTTTCTGGTGTGGACACCAAGAACGAGGTGGTCGCTGCTTTTGATGCGCCAGCTCGACGCAGACCAACTGCGGCGGGAATAACGCCACAAGAGCACAAAGGTAGCGGAGCGCCAAAAATAGCGGCTTTTACTACCGACTTAAGGCCGTGACCTCCGAGTTGCTTATTCATCCAGCCCATCGGAACAAAGACTTTAAGCATGCCTGCTAAAATAAAACCCAGTAGTAACCAAGGGGCGGACTCTAAAAACAAGGTGGAAAAATGCTGTAAAAAATCCATTAGAATCGCTCCTTGTTAAGATGATGGTGTTGCTCTGGGTGGATGTTATTAACATCAGATGCCAATGCTTCAAGAATGGTACAGTCCGCGGCACTTTCCGAGCCTCCGCAGCAAGCATTAGATAACCGTTTTAACGATTTCTGGAAGTGATTAAGCTCTGCCATTTTAGTTTCTACTTCTGCTAATTTTGCATCAACAACGACTTTGACGTCTGCACAAGCGCTGTTCGCTTTATCAACTTCAATAGAAAGAAGCTCATGGATATCCGCTAAACTAAAGCCAACGGTTTTGGCGCGTAGAATAAAAGACAATATTTGTTTGTCTTCTTCAGAATACATTCTATAGCCAGAGTCAGAGCGACTTGATGGTGTTAGCAGTCCATGTTTTTCATAGAATCTTAACGTATCATTTTTTACATCGAAGGCTTTAGCGAGTTCCCCAATACGATACATTTTGTGTCCCTCTGTTTTGAATAAGATTTAACGCCAGTATAAACCTTGGATGTTGGTCTAAGGTCAAGATATAACGCTAGTATTGTTTTAATTTGTATATTGAGCCAATAGTAGGATAGAAAGTTGTAGTTAAAGCGAGGTAGACTCTAGAAAGGTGTTTAGAAATTGTTCATTGATGAGCGAGTTACTAGCGAAATAGATTATCTGAATAGATAAAAGGAAGGCATAGCTGAGTATGAAAAAAATACCCACCGTTTTGATTGTCGATGATGTACCAGAGAATCTACGAGTCTTAAATAATGTCATTGCTGCATTAAATTGCACTGTGGTTGTTGCGAACTCCGGAGAGCGCGCATTAGCCTTGCTAGATAGAACCGAACCTTGTTTGGTGCTTTTAGACGTCATGATGGGGGGGATAGATGGTTTTGAAACATGTCAAAAAATCAGAGCGAATCCTAAATTTAAAGACCTTCCTGTTGTTTTTGTCACCGCATTAGTCGATGACATTAGTCGAGGTTTTGAAGTGGGTGGTAATGATTACATTAGTAAGCCTATTCGAGTGGAAGAAGTTCGTTCGCGTGTTGCCCATCAATTGGAACGATTCAACTTGATGAATGAGCTAAAAGACCTAAACCTTGAGTTAGAAGAAAAAGTTCGAGAGCGTACTGCAGATCTTAACCTTGTGAATCGTAACCTGCGCAAAGAGGTGAACGAGCGGCGCTATATGCAAGACCGCTTAAACTATCTTGCTCAGCATGATTTTGTTACTCAACTTTACAATCGTGATGCGTTAGACGAACACATTACTCATATAATCTCTGGCGTTCAAAGCAAATCTAATGCGCACACTCCTTATTTTATTCTGATCGATATTAATGAATTTCGTCTGATCAATGATGCTTGTGGCTGTATTGCAGGGGATGAGCTACTTCATCAGTTCGCGTCATTAATTAATGAACTTTGCTCGCCGCAGCGAGATTTTTGTACGCGATTAAGCGGCGATAAGTTTGCTATTGCTGTCGGACGCGGTGGTGTAGAAGCGGTAGAGTCTTTATTTCGAATTATGACTCAACGTATTGAAGACTTTGCGTTTGTATGGGATGGACGTCAATTTCGCACTTCTGTAACAACGGTCGCTATTCCTATTACGTTAGAAATGGTCTCTTTTGAACAAGTGATTATGCTGGCAGATGAAGTAAGTTATTCCAGTAAAAAATCGGGGGTTCGTTCACGAATTGTTAAAAATGCAAGCGACCTTGGTTATGAGGAACGAAGAGGCAATTTGAACTGGGGACTGCGTATTGTCGATGGTCTTGCAAAGAACTTATTCGAGGTGCATTTTCAGCAAGTACTTCCTTTAACTAAGGTTGAAGACATAGGAAAGAAAATTGAAATTTTAGTTCGCTTAAAAGACGAAAAAAGTGGCGAGCTTATTTACCCTAATGATTTTATTCGAGCTGCAGAGCGCTTTGGTATTATCTCAAAAATAGATCGCTGGGTAATTAGTCACACCATGCGGCAGTTTTCAGAAAGGCCTCATCTATGGGAAGAGGTTAGCCAAGTAGCACTTAACGTCTCTGCGCTATCTGTTCGTGAAACTGACTTTGCCCACTTTATTATCGAACAGTTAGATATTTACCAGTTAGATGGTCGTAAGTTTTGCTTTGAAATCACTGAAACGGAAGCATTAAATAATTTTGTCGATACGCGACGCTTTATGTCCTTATTGCATGAACGAGGGTGCAGTGTTGCTTTGGATGATTTTGGTACGGGCTTTTCTTCGTTCGCCTATTTGATGGATTTACCTTTTGATCTGATCAAAATTGACGGTATTTTTGTAAAAGATATGCATCTAAACGCCATTCATCATGGCATGGTAGATTCGATCGTAAAACTGGCCAAAATGCTGGATAAACCCGTGGTGGCAGAGTTTGTTGAAAACCAAGATATTGTCTTGCAGCTGCAGGAACTAGGGGTGGAATGGGGGCAGGGCTACCACTTCCATAAACCCGAAAAGCTGTAAGGTTTTCATCTGTCCCTTAGTATAGAGCCTGAGGGGCGACGAACAGGAAGAGGCGCGTTGCGTACGACCTCGCTTGACCCTCTAAGGAATCTGCACATGCTGTCTGGAACATCGACCATTTTTAGTCTATTAATATTTTTGTTCATCGCCACAGCCACGGTTCTGATTGTCTTCCAATTGATTTTTCTGATTCGTTTTAAACATCTGCAACGACGTTATTCTAAAGCCATTTTGGCCACCAAAGCGGGCGTCTGGGAATGGTTTCCACAAAGTAAAAAGTTTTATATCTCTTCTGAATTTTTTACCCAGCTTGGCTTTGGGGAAGAAGATACCCCCAATAGTATTCAGGGCTGGTTAGCCTGCCTTAAAAAAGAAGATCGACTGGCTTTTAATGAATGGACCGTGACCATTTTAACGCAGCAAGAGAGTCAAATAACGCCACAGTTTCTGCGTTTTCGTATCGATGATATACACGGAGAAAGTCAGTGGCTTGAAATGCGTGGCAGTGTGACTCGTTGGGATGGTCACCGACGTGTGCAATGTATTGTCGGTACCTTGGAGCAGGTCAATCATCTCGTCGACGCAGAAAACGAGCTGATTTCTGCGCGTGAAACCGCCCGTCGCCGTGAGCTGATTCTATCCTCTTTGCTGAATAATATTCCGGACCCTGTGTGGTCTAAAGATCAACAGGGTCGCTACCTAGATTGCAACGATGCCTTCTCACAGTTTAATAATTTGCCGCGTGATGAAATAAAAGGGAAAACAGACCAAGAGCTGAATCTCGATGACAATGGTCAATATTACCAAGATAGAGACAATCAAGCTTTGCAGGGGGGAGAAACCTTGCACGAACACTGCTGGGGCACGGCGGCAGATGGCAGTGGCCAACGATTGTTTGAAGTGTATCGGGTGCCAATCGAAGAGCCGTCATTGAATTTTAAAGGCGTCTTGGGCATCGCCAAAGACATCACCGAGCGCAACGAACTGATTCGTGAATTAAAATTGTTTAAAAGCTTTGCCGATAACTCCGCTCAAGGGTTTGGTATGGCCACACTTAATGGGGACATGTCTTATCTGAATAAAAAAATGCGAGATTTACTTTGTATTGGCGATGATGTGCCGGTAACAGATTTGAATTATCTTGATTTTCATTCGTCTAATAGTCGACAGTTTCTAGCCAATACCGTGATTCCTTATGTTAAAGAGCATGGCGTTTGGGAAGGTGAATTGCAGGCGAAAAGTATGGATGGGCGAATTTTCGAAACCTATGAAACCTATTTCATTTTGCGCAACGACGAGGGGGCTGCAATATCCTTTGGCGATATCATGAGTGACATTAGCGAGCAAAAAAATGTCTCTGCTCAGCTGGAAAATGCGAAGCAGGTAGCCGAACAGGCAAGCCAAGCCAAAAGTAATTTTTTGGCGAATATGAGTCATGAAATCCGCACTCCGCTGAATGCCATTATTGGTTACGCACAATTGATTCGAGAAGACATGTCACTGAATGGTGTTGCTAAAACACGTTTTCAAGCCATTGAAGGTGCAGGCGGACGCTTGTTGGCATTGATTAATGATATTTTAGACATCGCGCGAATCGAATCGGGCCGTATGATATTACACAGTCAAAAAGTCAGTTTACGAAAAGAAATACAACAGGTTATTAGACTATTGCAGGGGCAGGCGCAAAAGAAAGGGTTACAGCTTATCGCCGACCTCGATATGCCAGCTGAGCTGTGGGTGTGGATTGACCCAGTTAAATTTCATCAAGTGCTGACCAATTTAGTCGGTAACGCGGTGAAGTTTACCACCACAGGATCCGTGACTGTAACCGGGCGGTATCAGGATGATTTACTTGAGTTGGTAGTCTCAGACACCGGACCGGGTATTGATAATACGCAGATGGACAGTCTATTTGCGCCATTTGTCCAAGGAGAGGCAGGGCAGCGAGAAGGTGGTACTGGGCTTGGCTTGGCTTTGTCACACACCTTGGTGAAATTGATGGGCGGGTCATTGTCTATTCAAAGCCTACCTGAGGCAGGGACTCATGTTACCGTGATGATGCCAATCTCAGTGATGACAGAAGACGTTACCCTTGAATCCCCTGTCTTTGAAGCGGGTTCTCACAGTCGATTAAGTCACCCTATTAGCGTGCTGGTGGCGGAAGACGATGACTGGTCTCGGGATATTTTGGTGTCTCTACTGGAGAAGGCGGGTTGTCAAATTATCGAAGCAGAAGATGGTGAAATTGCCATCGAACGCTTTAAAACATATCGTCCTGATATGGTAATGACTGATATCCGAATGCCAAACAAAAGCGGCCAAGATTTGTTGAAAGCGATTCAAACGTTGGACCCTGATGGTAAGGTCCCCGTTATTGCGGTAACTGCTTCTACCATGACCCATGAATTAGCCGAGTTGAAAAAAGACGGCTTTTGGCAGGTGATCGCTAAACCTTATAAAGTGGAAGAGGTCTATGAGGCTCTGGTGTCTCATATGAATGTGCGGTTTGAGCCTATTTTCGATGATAAAAAAGAAGCGGCGTTAGCCTCTTCTAAACCAAGAAAAGTAGCATCGTCAACGAGTGTGATGACGGACTTGGATTGGCAGGCAATTTATTGGGCAGCCAAGAGTGGCGATATCAATAAAGCCAGTGAGCAGCTGGATTTGTTCAGTGAAAAGCTATCCTCTGAGCAACGACACGATATCGCGCAAGCCATCGATGTTTTTGATTTAGAATTGGTCGAGCAATTAATTGTGAGTTTCTATCCGGATGTGCTGTTGACGGGAGACGATCCATCTCGCTTGTAAGCTGTTTTTTATTCATCTTCAGTGCCGAGTTTTGAGTTTGACATAACTTAAGGCCACGGATAAGGTTCAAACGAGACAACACATAGTAAAACCGCCTACAATAGGCGGTTTTCTACTTTCCCTTTGACCCCAACCGATGATAGGTAACACCATGAGCAGCCTAGCCCATTGCAACTTTCCTTTTACCGCAGTAGCAGGGCAAGAGTCTTTAAAGCTGGCGCTTATTTTATCGGCGATTAATCCGAGAATTGGCGGGGTCCTGATTAGCGGACCGCGCGGTTCAGCAAAATCAACGTTAGCTCGTGGTTTGTCCGGTGTGATGCCTGCGTTGCAAGGTGATGATCTTGCGCCTTTTGCGACATTGCCTCTTGGTGCCAGTGAAGATCGATTACTGGGGGCTTTGGATTTGCAGCAGGTACTGCAAGAGAAAGAGGTCGCCTTCAAACCAGGTTTATTAAGCCGTGCCCACGGCGGTGTTTTGTATGTTGATGAGGTGAATTTACTCAGCGATCATTTGGTGGATCAACTGCTTGATGTGTCGGCCAGCGGCGTCAATCGTATTGAACGTGATGGTGTCAGCCACGAACATGAAGCGCGCTTTTTATTAGTCGGCACCATGAACCCAGACGAAGGGGAATTACGGCCACAGTTGCAAGATCGTTTTGGCCTTATGGTCACTCTAGACAACCACTACAGTTTGGAAGAACGAGTGCAAATTGTGCGCTTACGCGATGAGTATGACCAAGACCCTAAAGCCTTTTGTGACGCCTTCAAATACAAGCAACGTAACTTAAAAAACAGCATACAGATAGCGCGTAATAGCTTATCCAAAGTTCGCTGTGCCGACGTTCTGCGCATGGACATTGCCAGCCGTTGCCAAGACGCTCAGGTGGACGGTGTACGAGCGGACATTGTCTGGGTAAGAGCGGCGATGGCGCATGCGGCATGGCGAGGCGCAACCACAGTGTCTATCGATGATATTCAAGTGGTAGAAACCTTGGTGTTAGCGCATCGTCGACATAACAATCCTCCTCAATCACCAAGCGCTAAGCCTTCCTCTCCACCCCCTTCAACACCGCCATCAAGACGGCCACCGCATTCCTTGCCTGATGATGCACAAGGCGCCGCAAAAGAATCCAATTCGCAAGGTGACTGGGGCAGTATGCAACCAGAACAGCAAGCGACGAGTGAGCGAATCAGTGTACCAATAGCGCACACGGCGGAGGCATTGACGACACCATCGGCTAATTTCAGTGAGGTGACGCCGGGAAAGCAACGAGGTAAGACGCAGGGCGGATATCGTCCTGATGCGTCCGTTATGGGAGAAGGGGTTGATTGGTTTAGAAGTATTATTCGTCATCCACAGAGCTGGCCACCGCGTCAGTTATTGCCTAAAAAACGCCATACAGGTTTGCCTGTGTTGCATCTGGTATTGCTCGACACCTCGGCGTCTACGCTAGCGCAAGGGGTGTTTGCAAACGCCAAAGGGGTGATTTTAGACATTGCCCAACGGGCTTATTTAGCGCGCGAACAAATGGCGATCTTAGGCTTTGGCCAAGAGTCGGTGTCAGCGGTATTGCCCAAAGTGCGCGCGCCCAAGGAAATTTTAGCAAGACTGGATGAGTTAGCGGCGGGTGGTGGCACGCCTTTTCGTCTTGCGATTGAAAAAGTCAGTCAATATTTGATGCAACAACATAAGGCGACCACCGGCTTAGTGAGCCAAACCTATATTTTAACGGATGGCCGTACGCAAGCGGATGTGACGGATTTTTCACCTACCAGTAACAAAGCATTATTAGGTCAGTGTGTCTTGATCGACACCGAAAACACACCGGTTAAACGAGGCCGAGGGGCAGAAATCGCGCAACAGCTTGGCGCAGATTACCTATTATTAAATTCGCTTTTAGAGACCACATCATGAGTCAAGAAATCATCTATTGCCCGGCTATTTTTCTTACTGCACCGGCATCGAACCAAGGTAAAACAACCATTACAGCGGCGTTGGCACGGTATTTCACCAAACAAGGTAAAGTGGTTCGAGTGTTTAAAACAGGGCCGGACTATTTAGACCCGCAAATTCTTGCCCAAGCTTCAAAGCAGCCGGTTGAGCAACTCGATATCTGGATGGCAGGTGATGATTACTGCCAAGACCGTTTGTACCAAGCGGCACAAATAGCCGATCTGATCCTTATTGAAGGGGCGATGGGGATGTTCGATGGTGATCCATCTAGTGCTGACCTTGCCGCGCGTTTTGGTATCCCGATGGCGATCGTGATGGACGTAAAAGGCATGGCACAAACCGCGGCGGCATTAGCCACAGGATTGGCCAATTTTCGCGATGACGTCCGCGTTGTAGGTTTGATTGCTAACCGTTGCGGCAGCGAACGACACGCAGAGTTAATTCGCGATGCATTGCCTCCTTCATTACCATTATTGGCCGCGTTAAAACGCGATGAAGAAGTCACTTTGCCTGAGCGTCATTTGGGCTTGGTGCAAGCCGAAGAAGTCGCCGATGAGCTTGAGCTTCGCTTTGAAGCCGCCGTTGATTGGTTACAGGAGTCAAACGATGCAGTGTTATTAACACTGCCAGAGCCAGTGGTATTTTTACCCGCTGAACAAGATTATGCTGAGGCGCCAGCCAAGCGTCATTTGCAAGGTAGAACCATCGCGGTGGCGAGAGATGCCGCTTTTAGTTTTATTTACGATGCCAATTTAAACGCATTAAAAAGCTTGGGCGCGGAGATCGCTTTCTTTTCCCCATTGAATGACGCCACAGTACCCGATGCGGATGCCGTTTGGTTGCCCGGCGGTTACCCAGAGTTGCACACCAAAGCGCTGTCTGAAAACACCAGCATGCATTCATCTCTTCAGGCCTTCTTTGCCAGTGGAAAACCCTTGCTCGCTGAGTGTGGTGGTATGTTGTACAGCCTAGAAGAACTGACGGATTTAGAAGGCCAGTGCTATCCTATGTTGGGTATTTTATCAGGCCAAGGCGCGATGCGCGGTAAGCGAGGTTGCCAAGGAATGCAAACCGCGGTGATACCGCAGGGTGAGATTCGTGGACACGCCCACCATAGGTCACGCAGTGCGAACACGCCAGAACCCGTTGGCCACGGACGTCGCCAGCGACATCCCGCGCCAGGGGAAGCAATCTATCAACAGCAAGGCTTAACCGCCAGCTATCTGCATTTGTTTTTTCCATCGAATTTAGACGCCACAGCGGCACTCTTTTTAGGCGTAAACAGCTTGGCTGAGAGCGCATAATATGTGGCCAGAAAGCGCAGAAAAGCCAGCGCCATTACGCACCGGATTGACCACAGGTACCTGTGCGACCGCGTGTTGTGTGGCGGCGGCTCAGGCGCTTTTTGCTCAACGACAAGACCGCACCGTGAATGTCACCTTGCCAAAAGGTAAGCAGGTTGATCTGACGATTGAAGATTATGCGCTGAGCGAATCCAGTGTGCGTACCTCGACCATAAAAGACGCGGGAGATGATCCAGACGCAACTCACGGTGCGACGATTTTTGTTGAACTGACGTTGTGTGCCGAACAAGGGGTGCATTTTTCTGCGGCAGAAGGGGTTGGAACAGTGACTCGAACCGGTTTGCTGTTAGACGTGGGTGAGCCTGCCATCAACCCAGTTCCGCGAAAAATGATGACCGAGCACCTAGCAGGCTTCGCCGAAACGTATCATTACCAGGGCGGCTTTGTCGTGTCTGTCGGCGTGATTAATGGGGCTCAGATTGCAGAAAAAACCATGAACCCTCGTCTTGGTATTCTTGGCGGAATTTCGATTTTAGGTACCACAGGCATTGTGCGACCGTTTTCTTGCGCGGCTTATATTGCTTCTATCCATCAAGGCGTCGATGTGGCACGGGCAAATGGCATCACTCATATCGCGGCCACCACGGGCAATGCGAGCGAAGACGCGATTAAAGCGCATTATCAGCTTGATGACATGGCGTTGATCGAAATGGGAGATTTCGTCGGTGCTGTGCTCAAGCATGTGCGAAAAGTAGAACAGAACGGTGCGACCAAATTGACCAAACTAAGCCTGTGTGGCGGTTTTGGTAAAATCAGCAAGTTGGCGCAACGGCATATGGATCTAAACAGCCGAGTGTCGAGTATCGACTTACCTGCATTGGCTGACTTAGCGGTAAGTTTAGGAGCGAATGCTGAGCTAGAAAACAGTATGACTCAGGCAAACACCAGTGTGGAAGCCCTCAAATTTGCCCAACAAGCGGGACTGCCTCTTGCGGACGCGATTTGCGCGCAGGCATTGGCTTTTGCTCGCACTTATATACCGTCTCATATCGCATTAGAAGTATGGGCGATTGATCGTCGCGGTCATTTTGTCGGCCATGCAGCGGATGCTCCGGCATTAGGAAACGCACAATGAAAATCTTATTATTAGGTGGTACCGCCGATGGCCGTCGGTTAGCAGATACCCTTCATCAAGCAGGCATTCGTGTGGTGTACAGCTTGGCTGGATTGGTGCGAGTACCCAAAGTGGATTGTGAGCTGGTGGTGGGTGGTTTTACTCAATTTGGTGGTTTAGCCGCTTATATACGAGCCAATCAGATCGGCATGATTTTGGATGTGACGCACCCCTATGCTCAAACCATGAGTCGTAAAGCCGTCTTGGCAGCGCGTGAAGTTGGCATTCCTTGTTGGCGCTTTCATCGCCCAGCTTGGCAACCCAAAGAGGGCGATCGCTGGTGTTATTACCAAGATGATGCCGCACTACTTTCATTGCTCCAAACATTTCGCACTCCCTTACTGAGTGCAGGGCAAATGACTGATGCTTTATTGAGAGCGATTCTCAAAAATGATAGTGTAACGTCTGTTATTTGGCGTACTGCTGTCGCGGCTAAATTTTCTTTGCCAGAGGGTGTTCAGTGGATTAAAGCCATTGGACCTTTTGGCTTAAAAGAAGAGCGACACTTGCTGCTTGATCATCAAATCGATGTCATTGTGAGTAAAAACAGCGGAGGCGATGCCACTTACGCAAAGCTAGTCGCGGCTCGGGAATTAGGCATCACAGTGCTGCTTCAGGAACGTCCTGAATTACCTGCAGCGGACAAAGAATTTAACACGACAGATGCGTGTCTAGAGGCTTGCTTAAAAGCCTGTAGCACCTTTACTCATGATCGAAAAGACAGCCAACAGTGACCAATCCTACAAACGAAGTAACCAGCCATAAGAGCCATTCCATGTTAGAGCCGCCACGCTACGAACAAAACCCTCAAGCGATTGAACAAGACAGCTTTCGTCAAATTCGTGAGCTCACTGAGCTTGCTGGACTGACGCTGGATCAACAGCAAGTTGCCATGCGAATTGTCCACAGTTTGGGACTGCCTGATGTAGCACAAAATGTACGATTTAGTGCCAATGCGACACAAGCAGGTCGAGAGGCATTGGCGAGTAACGGCGCTATTTTATGTGACGTGGAAATGGTTAAGCAAGGGGTGACTAAACGCATGATTGAGCGTGATCCCTTGTGTTTTTTAAATGATCCTACGGTGGCCATGCTGGCGAAAAGTCGTGGTGAAACACGTTCTATGGCGGCGTTAAGTCTCTGGACTGACTCGTTAGCTGGCAGCGTGGTATTGATCGGCAATGCGCCGACGGCGTTGTTTCGTTTGTTGGAAATGATTAAGCAAGGGGCGCCAAAGCCAGCCTTGATTATTGGTATGCCGGTGGGGTTTGTAGGGGCAGCAGAGTCGAAACAAGCGCTTTGGGATGCACACGAAGCGCTAGATGTTGAATGCATTACCTTGCTGGGTCGTATGGGCGGTAGCGCAGTAACATCCGCCAGCTGTAACGCTTTATTACGCTGTAACTTAGGCGAGTATTACTAATGCAGATTCACGTCATTGGGCTGGGGGTTGCGGAGCGCGCCACGCTAGATCGTCAAGCGCAAGTGGTGTTATCCAGTTTGGCAGAGTACGACATTGTGCTGGGTTCGCCTCGACAACACGACACGCTAGTGGATTATCCGCATCAGGCTCAGGTTGAACGGCTGCCAAAACTGTCCCAATTGGCCACTAGCTTTGAGCAATGGCAACAACAAGGCTGCGCGAAAGTGGTCGTGCTGGCTTCAGGAGACCCATTATTTTATGGGATAGGGGCTTGGCTAAAGCGTCATTTTGGTGGCGAAGCTTCTCAGCATGAATTGTTTTTTTACCCGAATGTGTCCAGTATTCAAGTGGTTTGTCATCGTCTAGGGTTATCACTACAAGACGTTGCTGTGGTCAGTTTGCATGGTCGTCCATTGTCGAACTTACGCCGCTTATTGCATGCGAATAAAACCTTAGTGCTACTGACGGATCAGCATAGCCAGCCAGCGCAGATTGCCGCAGAATGCTTAGCAGCAGGGCTTGATCACAGTGACATTATTGTTTGTGAAGCATTAGGTTATCAAAACGAACAAGTGCGCCACTTTTCAGTCGCGGACTTGCTCGCTCAAAAGGTACCGTCTTTTGACTCTTTGAATGTGATTGTCGTGAAAACGAGCGCTTCAAATACCTATCATGGAAGCTTTTATCCTACTTCCCCTGGCATCCCTGATCACGCTTTTGTCACGGACAAAGGGGATGGCAAAGGCATGATTACCAAGCGTGAAGTCAGGTTGATTATCTTGTCTTACTTGAATATTCAAGAGGGCGACACCGTGTGGGATATTGGTGCGGGTTGCGGCGGTGTGAGCGTGGAATTAGCGTACTGGCACCCGCGTAGCAAGGTCGTTGCCATTGAACATCACCCTGAGCGTTTAGCGTGTTTAGAGGCCAACCAAGAGCGTTTTGGCGTAATGCAAAATCTATCTATTGTGGCTGGGCGTGCCCCCGCAGCGCTAGCGGATTTGCCCTTGCCAGATAAAGTGTTTATTGGCGGTAGCGACGGCACCTTAAATGATTTGCTAACACAAGCATGGTCCTGTTTGCCTCTTGGTGGGCATTTAATGGTGAGCGCGGTGACAGAAGACAGCAAGTATCAAGTCATGCAATTTGCTACACAGCGAACGCAGGACGAAGACTGCGAAGAGCAAAGTGTGCAATTGGCCGTGGCAAAACAAGACCGCTTAGCCGGACAGCGGCTTTATCGCCCTAATTTACCAGTGACATTGTCTTTATTTATCAAGACGTCAATGGCGACTACTACACAAAAGGACACTGAGTAATGACCGCGGTCGAGATGACAACAAACGAACAAGTAAAAGGGCGCTTTATTGGTGTCGGTGTGGGTCCAGGGGACCCTGAATTGATTACGTTAAAAGCGTTGCGTTTAATTCAAAATGCCAGCGTGGTGAGCTATCTCGCCAATGGTGAAGGCAATTCACAAGCCAAAAATATTGCTAGCGAAGCCTTTGCAGGAGTGACTCATCCGCAAAATGAAATCGCCATTGGTATGCCAATGTCGACTGATCGTGAAGAAGCGAATAAGGCTTATGACGCAGGTGCTGAAGCGATTGCAGCTGAACTAGAAAGTGGCCGCAACGTGGTGTTCTTGTGTGAGGGTGATCCGCTCTTTTTCGGCTCTTTTGCGTATTTATTAGAGCGCCTAGAAGGTCAATTCTCTTGCCAAGTGGTGCCTGGCGTGTCTTCTATTAATGCCGCTTCATCGGCGTTAAACCATCCGTTAACGGTATTGAAAGAATCGTTTGCCGTGGTAAGTGGTCGTCATTCTGCGTTGCAAATCGATACCGCTTTAGAGCAGCATGACAGTGTCGTTATCATGAAAGCAGGCCGAGCACGCCCGCGAATCCTGACCGCATTACGTAAGACGAATCGCCTGCAAGACGCAAAATATCTAGAGTACATCGGCCGTGACAATGAGCGCATAGTACAAGATGTCTCTACATTGGAAGACAAAGCAGGGCCGTATTTTTCTTTGTTTGTGGTCACTAAGAGTGAGCGAGGCACACGTTGATTCGCATTGTCGCTCTGACGCCTGCGGGTGAACAACTTGGTAGGCGTTTGTTGCGACATTGGCCTGAGGCGGTGTTGGATTATAAGCCAAAGCCGTTTGCAAAGGTGGTGCAAACCGCTTTCCAGCAAGGCGAGCATCTGGTGTTTATTTGTGCCACTGGCATTGTTATGCGCAGCTTGGCACCGGTAATGCAAGACAAGCACCAAGACCCGCCGGTATTGGTGTTGGACGAGCTGGGTAAATTTGTGATTCCTCTGTTATCTGGTCACGAAGGTGGTGCGAATGATTGGGGCGCACAGGTGGCAGATAGCCTTGGCGCTCAGCTGGTGATGACCACTGCTAAGGCGTATTTGAACCCTATTTATACTCTTGGCATGGGGTGTGAGCGAGGCTGTCCACTTGAGTATTTGGAAGAGCTCATGTTGGAAGGCTTGTCCCAAAAAGGATTAACGCCGAGTGATATTCATTCCCTTAACAGTATTGATATCAAGGCTGATGAAGAGAGCTTAATTGCGCTTGCAGAGAAATATGGCTGGCAATTTCAGACTTTTAGCGCAGCACAATTAACCCCAATGGCGGATCTATTAAGCACAAAGTCAGACTATATATTTAATACGGTCGGCGTGTATGGTGTGGCAGAATCAGCGGCATTACTGGCGGCTAAGCTGGCGACTAATTCACAGCCAGAATTGGTGCTAAATAAGATTAAAAATGGTAAAGCAACGGTCTCTATTGCGAGAAGCTTTAAAAGATAATATGTTTAATCCATCGGCTTTTAGTAAATGTATTTTCAGCTTTTTTTAGTCCATAGAATACTCATGAATTCGCTGTTTCAAATACTATTTGCTCATCATCTTAATTCCTAAGAGGCAAGAAAACGGCAACTATGGTGATCTTTTCTCTAGGTAATTGAATTCCCTTCTTTATTCTCCAATACTTTATATATAGGCAGAGAATAAAGACATTGCGGAGGTATTTATGTCATTAAAAGCACTCTCTCAAGAAGAAATTGAATGGTCACTTAAAGAGCTTAATAAGTCTACTGACGGACGTTGGGTTGTTAAGGATGGCAAGCTGTCTCGCAGTTATACTTTTCGAAACTTTCAGCAAGCTTTTGGATTTATGACGCAGTGTGCCTTGGTTTCAGAACGAATGGACCATCACCCAGAATGGTCTAATTCCTATAATGAAGTTCATATTCAGTTGACCACTGAGGATGTGGAAGGCTTGTCTGAAAAAGACTTTCTATTGGCTGAGCAAATGGAGGTTCATGCATCGACGATAGATTAAGGTAAATGCGCCTAATCATGTCGTCTTGTTGTTTCTTAGCTACTTTAGGATGTTAGACCGCATCGAGTTTAAACAGTACCGACTTAGGGTTTACAGAGTTGGTACTGTTTGAAATGTCATGATCAAAATCCCATGATTCATACTTCTACAATGAGTTTATAGACCACCTAAGCTATTTATAGAATAGGATGTGGTTACTTTGTTAGTAATTAGGTTGTTGTTTTTTTGTAATGAATGGAGAACAGGTGATGGAAGATACACTAGCACCGATAAAAAGAGACCAGTCTTTAGGGGAAGAAATAGCCAATAGTATTAGTCACGGTATAGGCTTGCTAGCCGCCGTAATAGGTACACCATTTCTGATTGTGAGCGCCGTCGAAAACGCAGACGCTGGATTTGTTGTTGGTGTCAGTATTTTTTCGGCAACAATGATCTTATTGTATCTGGCATCGACACTTTATCATGCAGCACCTGCTGGCTCAGCTAAGAATTTTTTCCGTATCATTGACCATTCCGCGGTGTACTTTTTGATCGCCGGTACTTATACGCCTTTTATGCTTGGGGTTCTGCGTGGCGCTTGGGGGTGGTCTATCTTAGGTACAGTTTGGGGGCTTGCTGCTATTGGCGTATTGCTAAAAGCATTTGGTAAAGCGAAGCATCCTCTTGTTTCAACCGCTCTGTATGTTTTGCTTGGCTGGCTCATTATTATTGCGATCAAACCTTTGGTTGAATTGATGGCGCCACAAGGGTTATTACTGCTAGTACTTGGTGGCGTATTCTATACTTTAGGTGTGTTGTTTTATGCGTTTGACGAGCGTGTACGCTATGGGCATTTAATTTGGCATTTGTTTGTCTTATCGGGAACCGCGTGCCACTTTTTTTCTATTCTTTGGTATGGCGCTTATGCCGCAGTATAAAATGTTGGGAGGCAAGTATGAAAGCAAGTGCAATTGGATTTAACGCTGAGTATGCAGAATATGCACCCACGTATGAGGATATTTGCCAATTAACTGACGATATTATTCTAGAGTTTGGTGCGCCTTGGTGTGGTCATTGTCAGGCTGCTCGTTCAGGGATTGAAGCGGAATTAGATGGCCGATCCATTACCCATATCAAAGTGTCTGATGGGAAAGGGAAAAAGCTAGGTCGGAAGTTTGGCGTTAAGCTCTGGCCAACGTTAATCTTGCT
Organism: Marinomonas sp. TI.3.20; assembly: GCF_038155025.1. Lineage (NCBI taxonomy): Bacteria > Pseudomonadati > Pseudomonadota > Gammaproteobacteria > Oceanospirillales > Oceanospirillaceae > Marinomonas > Marinomonas sp. TI.3.20. Next base: position 52,462 of record NZ_JBAKAS010000016.1, read on the forward strand.
ACGAAATGGGATAGAGGTGCGTCGTATTGTACGACCATTGCTTAAACAAGAAATAAATGACTTTTTAACAAGATAGAAACGCTGTCTATACTCGAATATCAATAAGTGAGCCGATTGTTTTGTCTGTGCTATCTACTACACGGGCATTAGCTTTTGCGCTAAGTGCACTTTCCTTTGCTTGTATTACCCCATCCTGAATTTGCGAGCCATACTGGCTCATCTGACGACTGTATGATGCAGTATTAGAAGCATTTGCCACTTTCTGAGTCGCTTCATCCAATCCGGTTTGGCTATTTTTAAGCCCCGTTTGACCGTAATTGAATGGTGAATTGGTGATCTGCATTATGTCGCCCTTAGTCCAAGATGAAGCTTAACGCGCAATTCAGCGGTGAATTAAGCTTGCTTGATCTTAACCAATCCATAGGCTGTTGTCAGCAACTGAGCACAAAGAAGCTCTATCTAGTTAGTTGGACATGACTTAGGTTGTAGGTGATGTTTCGTCTTAAATGGTTTAATGCCCTTTTTTCTTCTTCTGTTGATTGGAAGTATTGGGACGAACGTTTCTTCAGTAATAATCTGGTAAATAAAGGGATGGCTTCATTTTATTGAATATAGCTAACAATGAAGAGGAAGGAGCGTTGGTAGGTTTACACTCTAATAATGTGTTTTTTGAAGTAATGAAATATTTAGCGCATTCGGCTTGTTTTTATTAAAGAGCCTAGAGTAATATCAAGTTAACTTTGTCATCTTAAACTTGAATTAAAATGATATTTATCATTGCGGAATGGTTTTTATAGCTTCTATAAAAAAGACTGTTTGCATATTCAAGCGTGTTTTGCGCTTGTTTTTAAAGTTTTCATATGTATTTTTTATGCGCCAACAGCGTTGGGAAAATTAGTGTTGTCTGTTAATTTTATAGCGATAATTTAGGTTATAATTAATAGTCAATTTAATACCTTGTGTTTGCTAAAACCTTTTTAGTAATAGTGTCATTCCAATTTATTATAAGAGAGAAATAAATGAAAAAGCTATTTACCGTCGTCTTTATGCTGTTCTATGTAGGGATTGCCTCTGCGTCTGATAATGCCTTGTGGCAGAAATCAACATTAAATGAAATTGTTTCTCGTGGTTCATTACAGATCTGTTTAGATGCTGGTTATATGCCTTTTGAAATGCGTGATAAACAAGGTCGTATTGTAGGTTTTGATGTAGATATCGGTAAATCGATGGCTAATGCCATGGGTGTTAAACTAGATATTCGTAACACCGCTTGGGACGGTATTATTCCAGCATTGTTGACCTCTAAATGTGATGTCATCATGGGTGGCATGACGGTAACAGCAAAGCGTAACCTTAAAGTGAACTTTGCAAACCCTTATATTGTTATTGGTCAATCTATTCTGCTTAATCCAAAGCTAAAAGATAAAGTGAAATCTTATAAAGATCTAAACAACGCTAAGTATACAATCGTAAGTAAGCTGGGCGTTACTGGAGAACTTGCTACCAAAAAATATATGAGTAAAGCTAAGCTGAATTTGTTTGAAACACAATCAGAAGCAGTGCTTGAAGTGGTTAATGGTAAAGCAGATGCGTTTGTTTACGATATGCCATTCAATGCTATTTATGCCTCTCAAAACAAAGGTAAAATAGTTCATCTAAGTAAAGTATTTACTTACGAGCCTCTTGCTTGGGCAATCCGTAAAGGCGACCCAGACTTTATGAATTTTTTGAATAACTACCTTGCTCAAATCAAAGGCGACGGTACGTATCAAAAAATCTACCACAAGTGGTTTGAAACGAATAGCTGGATCAGCTCAGTTCAATAAGACAAAGTTACTACACCTATATGCAGCATAAGGATGTGTTGCGTATAGCTGTAACGTGTACGAGCCACTCTTTTCCTGTATTATCTCGAGCTTTACGCTCGTGTCTTTGTCCTTCAGTTAATTGATTAACTGGTCTCAACTATACAAAAAACCAAAAAATTATAATGCGGGGAATTTCTTACCGATGAAAGAGCAACACAATTTGCTTTTATGGAAAGCTGTCTTTGTCCTAGTCATAATAGGCCTAGGATTCGGCATTTACGCTTCCAGTAAAAGTATTGACTACACATGGCGATGGGAAAGAATCCCACAGTATATTATCAGTGTAGAGCCTAAGGATATCCGCTCTCCATTTGACGGCACAGTGCAAAGTGTTGATATTAAAAATCACAGTATGGTTGTTCTGCCAGATCAAGGTGGGAACCCTTTTGTTATTAAAAAATTCGATAAAGCCAATGTTATGTCCGGTGACATTGTTTTTGAAGGGGACCCATTAGCACAAGTTAATGGCTGGCGAGTCGGGCCCATTTTATGGGGACTGATTACCACCTTAAAACTGTCCTTTGTTGCGCTTATCTTTGCGATGATTATCGGTTTATTTACAGGGCTTGCGCGTATTTCTGACAACCCTGCCTTACGATATTTTGCCATTACCTATGTAGAAATAATTCGCGGCACACCGTTACTGGTGCAAATATTTATTTTCTATTTTTTCATAGGCACCATTTTAAATCTTGACCGATTTACCGCGGGTGTTGCTGCGTTGTCTGTCTTTACCGGTGCTTATATTGCTGAAATTATCCGCTCAGGAATTCAGTCTATTCACCCTGGTCAGATGGAAGCGGCTCGTAGTGTGGGAATGAATTACTTTCAGGCAATGGTTTATGTTATTTTGCCACAAGCCTTTAAAAGAACATTGCCACCATTAGCTGGACAGCTGATCAACTTAATTAAAGACTCCTCATTGGTATCGGTTATATCGATTACCGATTTGACCAAATCAGGACGTGAAGTGGTTAGTTCGACCTTTGCTCCGTTTGAAGTGTGGTTCACCGTTGCGCTTATGTATTTAGTGCTTACCGGGAGTTTGTCTTGGATTATTCAAAAGTTAGAAAAGAGGTTATCTGCCAGTGACTAAAGTATCGAGTAACAGCATTATCGTCGCTGAAAATATAGAAAAAATTTACCCGAATAATTGCCATGCGCTGAAAAATGTCTCGCTTGAAGTTAAGCGAGGAGAGGTCGTTGTGATTATTGGTCCCAGTGGGTCAGGTAAGTCGACTTTTCTGCGAACACTTAATCAGCTAGAAACCATTTCTGACGGAACGATTCATATTGATGATATTGATCTGACTGCAAAAAGTACCAATATCAATAAGATGCGTGAAGAAGTTGGGATGGTTTTTCAATCTTTTAACTTGTTTCCTCATAAAACAGCGCTTGGTAATGTGATGTTGTCGCCATTAAAAGTGCTGAAAAAGTCAAAAGCTGATGCGGAGAAAGAAGCTCATGAGCTACTAATTAAAGTGGGTTTAGCGAATCGCATGAACAGTTATCCTTCGCACTTATCTGGAGGGCAACAGCAGCGTGTCGCCATTGCCAGAGCGTTGGCGATGAAACCTAAGATCATGTTATTCGATGAACCGACGAGTGCGCTTGACCCTGAAATGGTGGGTGAAGTATTAGATGTAATGAAAAGCCTCGCTAGTGATGGCATGACGATGGTTGTGGTGACTCACGAAATGGGGTTTGCGCGGGAAGTGGCCGACCGTGTCGTATTTATGGAAGATGGTGAGTTAGTTTTTGAAGAGCAACCAGATCGCTTTTTTGATTCTCCAAACCCTAGGCTGCAACGCTTTCTAGGCCAAGTTTTATAATTCCCCAAACACCCTTACAATCGATTAGTAAGGGTGTTTTATTCATCGTACTCTCTTTTTCCCATTGCCTATTTAGGCAACGCCAGTCATTTAGTAAGTCTGCTGAACCGAGTTAACATTTTTTTCGCATGTCTTATTTTACTATGCATTCTGATGATTTTTAATTGGATGGCTTAACAATAAGCCGCCAAACATAGCCAAACTACAATGCCTCGTTAGTCATTAGCGTACTTATTAGGTGTTAAAAGTGAAGGATTGTTATGTCTACATCAGGTATTTTTAAAACGAATAAATTAGACAATCTAGATTCAGTAAAAGACGTTGGTTTTTTAATTTCTATGGTGAAATCAGCGATAGTATCGTCGATTGACACAGAGTTAGCGCCATTAGAGTTAACCGCCGCTCAATACCGTGTTGTTATGATTTTGTCATACAATGGGCGAAGTACACTGGCGAATCTATGTGAAGAAATGGACTATGACAGAGGTGCTATGAGTCGCCTGCTTTGTCGACTTGAAAGCAAAGGATTATTAGACAAAAAACCTTGCCCTGAAGATAAGCGTTCAATGTATTTGACGTTGAGTGATAAAGGGGCTGCTTTTATTCCTGATATTCTACCCAAGGTGAATGCGGTATTTCATAAAGGGTTCAATGGCTTTGCTGAACAAGAAAAAGAACAATTAAATTCACTTTTGCTGAGATTTTTGAACAATTTGAAAGAAGTTCGTAACAAAGAGTGAGACTGTCGCCGCTCTCTATTTCGTAATCTAGAGGTTTGCTAAAGTAGTTGTCTAGGCAATTACTTATGCAGATTTTACATTATGAACGAGCAGAAATTGATTTCACAGCTAGCTGAACGTTTCCCGCAAAGAGATTTTCATGTAGATAATTTAAGCGTTCTTCATAAAGGACGTTTCGCTAATGCAATCGTATATCGTTATAAAGACGATCATTTTGATTTCGTTATTAAGGACTTTCAACACAGTCCTTGGTTTGTCCGCAAGACCCTCGCTCGCTTGTTTATTAATCAAGAATACAAAGCGCTAAAACGTCTCAATGGAATGGATGGCGTAAGTGATGAATATCACCGATTGTCTTCTATAGGAATCGCGTACGCTTTTATTGAGGGCGTTCCTTTACGAACGTTAAGCAAGCAAGGTGAAAAAATACCTAAAGCTTTTTTTAATCAACTAGAGCATATGGTGTCTGAAATGCATCGGCGAGGTCTTGTGCACCTAGATTTACGCAACCTAGGGAATGTTATTTTAGGCAAAGACGGTAAACCGTATTTTATTGATTTTCAATCTGCCATGACCTTTGATCGCTTTCCTGTTTGGTTACAACGTTATATGCGTGGCGCGGATCTTTCTGGCGTGTATAAAGGTTGGTCTGCGGTTTGTGAACTGCCTGTTACAGGCTACAAAAAGATATTTTTCACTAACTTTAATCAGTTTAGAAAACGTTGGATCTTTCGTGGCTATCCAATACACAGAGCGAGTTTATGGCTGATTGGGCTTGCTAGCCAATTACCCGGCGCAGGCTTATTGCGTAGTATTACTGATCGGTTTTAAGTTTTTTGAGGACGAGTCATGTTCCGACACTCGTTCTGTCTCCAATCTTTGGCTATTTGACTTTCTTTACGCTCTTTCCTTACTGCAGACTATTTACCAAAACACTTCTTCCGTAGAATTAAAAACGCAATAATAAATTGTTATTCAATCAGAGAAGGGTAATCAATGTATGTATACGGATGAAGACTTAAATTATGCGGTGAAGAAAGGCGTGTTTACCGACACGGCGGTGAATGAATTTCGTTCTTTGCTAGCAACAGAAAAACATACGTCGTCTGTAGATGAAGAAAACTTCCGATTGATAGGTGGTTTTAACGATATTTTTGTCGTTATAGCCTGCATGTTACTTTTATTTTCGTCCATTTGGGTTCTTCGACCCATTAGCGACACGCTTGCCATGTTGGTGTTTGCAATCTTGTCTTGGTGGTTAGCAGAGTTCTTTGTTCTAAAACGTAAAATGGCCTTACCGGCAATCACTTTATTATTGTCCTTTGTTGGTGGCGTGTTCTGGTGTGTGTTTTCTATTACCTCATCAGTGCCGTATTTTTCCCTACAAGCTGCCTCACTCATCGCTGCTGCTGTAGCAACGTTGTCCGCTTACGGTCATTGGCGGCGTTTTAAAGTACCGATCACTGTTGCAGTGGGTATGGGGGCACTTTTTGTATTTTTACTTTCCCTCCTATTGGTTGTTTTTCCTACGGCTAAAGAAAGCTTACTGATTATTCTATTCTTGTGCGGAATTGCGGCATTCTCTTTAGCTATGTATTGGGATGCATCAGACACGCAAAGAATGACTCGTCGTTCAGATGTCGCATTTTGGCTGCATTTATTATCAGCGCCATTGATCATTCATCCTATTTTTTCCAACCTTGGTATTTTAAACGGTAACGACAGCCTGATCAGTATGTTGGTGGTTGTTGTGCTGTACTTATTGATGACCTCAATTTCCATTGCCGTTGATCGTCGAGCGTTTATGGTGTCTTCGTTGATGTATGTTATGTACGCGGTCTCCGCGATTATTGAAAATTATGGTGGTATTGGTTATAGCTTTGCGCTTACGGGTGTGTTGATTGGTGGAGGCTTGCTGTTGTTATCGGCGAAATGGCACTTTATTCGCGCTCAATTATTGAGCGTGTTGCCAATATCAATAAGAAGTTATCTTCCTAAAGTGAAGTGATGTGTGTCGCTTTGTAAAATGCAAAGGAGTTATTTTGGATGAGCCAAACAAGAATCGAAGAGGTTAACTCATTACTTGGATGCAAATACCCCATTATTCAAGCGCCAATGGCTGGCGCCCAAGACAGTAAGATGGCGATTGCTGTGTCTAAAGCGGGTGGGTTGGGCTCTTTGCCCTGTGCGATGCTTAATATTGATGAAATAATCAATGAAATTAAGGCGGTTAAAGCGGAAACGGATAAGCCTTTCAATCTTAACTTTTTTTGCCATAAGCCTGAAGCGTACGACGAAGCACGGCATAGTGCTTGGCAAGAAACGCTTGAGCCTTATTTTTCTGATATTGGCGAAACATGCAAAAGCCTACCAAACAGTAAAAATCGCGCTCCTTTTAGCCATGCTATTGCTGACGCTATTGAACCCTTTTCACCGAAAGTTATTAGTTTTCATTTTGGCCTACCTGAGCCAGATTTGGTGCGGCGAGTTAAGCGTTGGGGGACTAAAATATTGTCTTCCGCGACAACAGTCGAAGAGGCTTTATGGTTAGAATCACAAGGCGTAGATGCGATTATTGCTCAAGGTATTGAAGCTGGTGGACATCGGGGAATGTTCTTATCGGAGGACGTTACGACACAGGTAGGGATGTTCTCTCTTGTGTCAAACATCGTTGCCAAGGTTAAGATACCAGTGATTGCCGCTGGAGGTATCAGTAATCATCGGGAAGTTCAGGCGATATTAGCTCTTGGCGCAACAGCCGTTCAGGTTGGAACCGCTTACTTATTGTGCGACGAAGCGAAAATATCAAAACTGCATCGAACAGCGATTGGTCGTGATTCTTCACCGCATACCGCGCTGACAAATGTATTTACCGGACGGCCCGCACGTTCTGTTGTTAATCGTGTCATGCGAGATTTGCATTACATGTCTCCTTTAGCGCCTGCATTCCCCCATGCATCAATTGAAATAGCGCAGTTAAAAGCGTTTTATGAGCAGCAAGGGGACAGTGATTTTTCTTCACTTTGGTGTGGCCAAAATTCGTCTGGTTGCAGAGAAAACTCCGCGTTTGAACAAACCAAGTTATTGGCGCTTGGAGAAAATAAATAAAGGTCAATTTACTGTTATTCGACATTAAATATGATTTTTTATGGTTATAAGCCATTTAACAAACATTAAATGTGCATAAAAGAAGCCAATAGGTTTCGAGTGCTTTCCCAAATAGGCAGGGTCACTTACACTTTAATAAAATTGACTATTATCAGGAAGAAACCTAATGATTAAGAAACTGATCGCTATAAGCATATTGCTTACAGGGAGCTTTGCCGCTATGGCTGCAACACCACCAAATGCTTTGGTGGTTGCCCAGTCTCTTGATGATGTAACGAGTTTGGACCCTGCCCAAGGGTTTGAATTGACATCAGTACAAACCTTCACGAATATTTATCAGCGCCTTGTGCAATCTGATCCACAGAACCCAACACAATTGAAGCCGACATTGGCGACCAGTTGGAAATCGACAGCACACAGTTTGACGCTAACATTATTAGACAAGGCTCAGTTTGCTAGTGGTAATCCAATTCGTCCAGAAGACGTTATCTTCTCATTAGGTCGCGTTGTAAAATTGAATTTGGCCCCTTCTTTTATTTTGACTCAGCTAGGGTGGAATAAAGACAATGTGGATAGCCATTTGCAGAAAATTGATGCGAACACAATAAAAATCACTTGGGATGTTAATGTTGGGCCTTCATTTGTATTGAGTTTGTTATCGGCTCCAGCGTCCTCTATTGTTGATGAAAAAGTGGTTGAAGCGCATGAAAAAAATGGTGATTTAGGTCATTCTTGGTTAAACAACCATTCTGCAGGCAGCGGCCCATTTAAAATTTTGAAATACACGCCGCATGAAGCGCTGGTACTTGCAGCTAATAAAACGTCTCCTGCAGGCGCACCTAAAATGCAGATGATCTTAATGAAAAATGTACCTGATGCAGCCACTCGCCAGTTATTGATTGAACAAGGCGATGCGGATATTGCTCGCAACTTGGGTTCAGACCAATTTCAATCTTTGCAAGGTAAACCCGGTGTGAAAACACTGGCGTTGCCTTATGCGTCACTCTATTACTTGATGTTCAACACGCAAGCCAAAAATAACCCTGTTTTAGGCAATCCTAAGTTTTGGGAAGCCGCACGTTGGGCGTTTGATTATAAAGGCATTGCTGTCGATCTAATGCGTGGCCAATTTCAAGTTCAACAATCCTTCCTTCCACAAGGTTTTAAAGGCGCGTTGACGGATCAGCCTTATCGTTATAATCCAGAAAAAGCGAAGCAGATTTTAAAAGACGCAGGAATTAAAAACCCTCACTTTAAATTGATTGTGTCAAACCAACCACCATACTTAGATGTCGCACAGGCACTTCAAGCCAGTTTTGCAAAAGCGGGTATTACGGTTGAATTGATTCCAGGCATTAGTAGCCAAGTGTCTAACGAAGTGAAAGAGCATGACTATGAAGCGACTGTTTCTGCTTGGGGGCCTGACTATTTTGATCCGAACACCAACGCATCAACGTTTGCTTACAATCCTGGAAATGGCTCTAAAACGTTAGCATGGCGCGCAAATTGGCAGATTCCAGCATTAAGTAAAATGACCATTGCAGCACGAGCTGAAACCAATGAGGCAAAACGAACTGAAATGTACCAAGTGCTGCAACGCCGAGTACGTGAAAGCTCTCCTTTTGTGATCGGTTTGCAGAACAAAAAATTAGTTGCCATTCGAGATAACCTAAAAGGTTATGTCCAAGGTATTACGCCAGATATGGTTTACTATCAAAACGTTTCTAAATAATGAATGATCAACATAAATCAGTCGGCGCGATGCGCCGACTTTGGATAGGCCGCAGTCGAAACTTGATAAGCGGCCTTATTTCATTGGCTCTAACGTTATTTGGTTTATTGATTTTTACCTTTGTTTTGTCTCGGGCGGCACCAATCGATCCGGCATTACAATTGGTCGGAGATCACGCAAGTGAAGCAACCTATCAACAGGCACGACATGAACTAGGGCTAGACGAATCGTTACCGATGCAGTTTGCGCACTATTTAGGTCGTCTGAGTCACGGTGATTTAGGTGTTTCTCAGTTAAGTCAGCAACCTGTTGCGAGTGATTTATTACGTACGTTTCCTGCCACCATTGAGCTGGCAACTTGTGCTATGTTTTTTGGTGCTTTTTTCGGTATTTTACTGGCCACACTGGCGGTGTATAAACCGGGTAGTTGGTTAGATCATCTCGCACGCTTTATTTCTTTGTTAGGATATTCTGTGCCTGTCTTTTGGCTAGGTTTACTTGGCTTGCTGCTGTTCTATGCCACACTTCATTGGTCTGCAGGTCCAGGTCGTCTCGATGATATCTACACCTATACCATGACGCAAAATAGTGGCTTTGTACTGATAGATGCATTTCGCAGTGGCGATATGGCTATTGTAAAAAATGCCATTGCTCATCTATGGTTGCCAGTTTCAGTATTGGCTTTATTGTCGATGGCATCGATCACGCGCTTATTGCGAGCGGTCATGCTAGAAGAAAGTAATAAAGAATACGTTGTGTTAGCTCAAGCCAAAGGCGCCAGCCGTTTACGAATATTGCTTGTGCATGTCTTTCCGAATGTTTTGGGAACACTCATTACAATATTGGCATTGTCTTATACCAGTTTGTTGGAAGGGGCTGTGTTAACGGAAACTGTGTTTGCTTGGCCGGGTCTTGGACGTTACTTAACCAGTGCTTTATTTGCATCGGATACGGCCGCGGTTTTAGGATCAACGCTACTTATTGGCACATGTTTTGTCCTTTTAAATGCCTTAGCGGACACATTGACTAAATGGGTGGATCCAAGAACACGATGATTATTTCAAAGAAGGGCGTTTCTTTTCGATGGTTACGCCCGTTTAATACATTGAATATTGGTTTGATTTTGGTGGTTATTCTTGTGGGGCTGGCGTTATTAGCACCCTTGCTTTCCCCTTTCGATCCTAATGTTCAGAATATTCAAGAGCGCTTGCTCGCGCCAGACTCACAACATTGGTTTGGCACCGATCGCTTTGGTCGAGATCTTTTTTCTCGTGTGCTTTATGGCGCACGACCAACGCTGATTTTAGTCAGTTTGGTTATTCTGCTAACCGTTCCTATTGGTTTGGCGATTGGGATTTTTGCCGGTTATTTTGGTGGTTGGGTTGAGCGTATTTTAATGCGCTTAACCGATATTGTTATGTCCTTACCCAGTTTGGTCATTGCTTTGGCCTTGGTGTCTATTTTAGGTCCGGGTTTAATGAATGGAGCCTTGGCATTGGCTTTTACCAGTTGGCCATCTTTTGCGCGTCAAGCGAGAACAGAGACGCTTGCTATCCGTAATAGTGATTACCTTTCTGCTGCAAAAATGCAGGGCATTACGGGCTTTCGATTGATCTTCGGTCATATTCTTCCGTTGATTCTGCCTAGTGCGATTGTCCGAGCGGCGTTAAATTTAGGCGGTATTATCTTAGCAGCGGCCGGATTAGGGTTCTTAGGAATGGGGATTCAACCTCCAGCAGCTGAATGGGGATCAATGGTGGCCAGTGGTAGTCGCGTAATTTTCGATCAGTGGTGGGTAGCAGCAGTGCCCGGTGTGGCTATTTTATTAGCCAGCCTTGCTTTTAATCTGCTCGGAGATGGGCTGAGAGATAAAATGGACCCTCGTCATGACAAATAAATCTTCATTGGTAGATGTTCGAGGCCTGCAGATTGGGCTTGCCGACGGCACCGAATTGGTTAAAGGCATTGATTTTTCAATGGGCCGCGAGCGTGTTGCTCTAGTTGGAGAGTCTGGTTCTGGTAAGTCACTCACGGCACGCTCTTTAATGGGCTTGCTACCGGATTCTTTGTACGTCGAAGCCGATCATTTTCAGCTACTTGATCACCCTGTGTTAACGTATGGCCAACGGCAATGGAATACACTACGGGGGCATCAAGTTTCCATGGTGCTACAAGATCCTAAATACGCACTAAATCCGACGCAAAATATCGGCCGACAAGTTGCCGAGCCGCTGGTATTGCATCAGTCTATGTCGAGTAAGGCAAGGGTAGAAAAAGTCGAGTATATGCTGGATGCAGTAGGGCTTCCTAATCCTGCCAAATTGAGGAAAATGTACCCTCATCAACTGTCAGGCGGTATGGGGCAGCGAGTGATGTTAGCCATGGCACTGATTAATGATCCACAGTTATTAATTGCCGATGAGCCTACCTCAGCCTTAGATCATGCGGTCCGAGATCAAGTGCTCGCTTTAATTCATTCTTTAGTAGAAGAACGTAATATGGGGCTATTGTTGATCAGTCATGATTTACAACAAGTAGCCGATTATTGCGAGCGGGTGATGGTTATGTATCAAGGTAAATTGATCGACCATTTGGCCGCAGAAGCCTTGCCAAATGCGACTCATCCTTACACGCAAACTTTGTGGTCGTGTCGCCCTAATATCGCTAAGCGAGGTCAGCCCTTGCCCACGTTAGACCGAGAGCATTTGGAGACCTTAAATTGAATCAGCTTGAGCTTAAAAAAGTCAGTGTAAGTCATGTTCAGGGCTTACAGAGTAATACCGTGGTGCACGATATAGACTTAACGGTCAAAGCTGGTGAATGCTTTGGCTTAGTAGGTCCTTCTGGTTGTGGTAAATCGTCTCTTTTATGGGTCTTAGCAGGCCTAAATCCACATTGGGAAGGTGATATTACGCTATTTGGACAACCGTTAGAGTCGGGCAAAATATTTACTGGCGATCGTCGCCGTCGAGTCCAAATGGTGTTTCAAGACCCTTATGCTTCCTTACATCCGAAGCATAGATTGCGCCGCACACTAGCAGAACCATTAAAGCTACTGGGGCTGAGTGATATTAACGATCGTATTAGCGAAGGCTTTAAACAAGTTGGCCTAACGGAAAATATGATTGATCGTTATCCTCATCAATTGTCCGGTGGGCAACGCCAACGGGTAGCGATTATCCGAGCCTTATTGCTTGAGCCAAAATTATTACTGCTTGATGAACCAACTTCCGCTTTAGATATGTCGGTTCAGGCTGAAATATTAAATCTATTAAACGAGTTAAAAGCCAATCATGACTTGACCATGATTATGGTGAGTCACGACCCTGATGTCATAGATTATATGTGTGATCATGCGGTCACCATGAAGGCAGGGCGGATTGATCAGGAAAAGCGTTACGTCTAAGGTATCGGGCTTTGTTTAGTATTAGCTAGTCGATGTCATTTGTCTAAAGGAGAGAAGTTATGAAGTTTTTGATCTTCCTTGGGTCGGTAAGAACCAGTACACCGCCACGTCCTGCTCGACTAGGAGAAAGAGTCAGTAAAGCATGTCAGTCTTTTTTTGAGCTATCTTATCCTGACCATGAAATCGAACTCATTGACCCTTTAGAGTATGAATTAGGGGCGGTTTTCAAGCCTCATTTTGCCTATCCAAAAAGTACTGTGCCACAGGATTTAGAATTGCTTGCGGATAAGATTCGAACCGCAGATGGCTATATTATGCAAAGTCCAGAATATAACCATAGTATCAGTCCAGCGTTAGCCAATTTATTGAATCATTTTGGCAGTTCATTATTTTCTTACAAACCCAGTGCTATTGTGACTTATTCTTCTGGCCAATGGGGCGGCATGCGAGCCGCTGTTGGTATGCGTGTATTTTTAAGTGAACTTGGCTGTTTACCTGTTTCTGCTATGGTTCATATTCCTCATGCTCAAGATGTTTTTGAGGAAAATGGACATACAAGCTTAACGCAAGACACTAACCATTGGGAAAGCTACTTTCATCGAACCTTTAGTCAATTAATTTGGTGGGCTGAGGCGTGTAAAGCACAGACTGAGAAAACAGACCCTCATAGTTTGATAGCGTCTTTTACTCGTACGCCAATTGAACGCGATGCCCCTTAGCGCTGAACAGGGAATAGGTAAAATATGAATCATCTTGTTTTTGTTTTTGGCACTCTAAAAGAAGGTTTTCCTAATTTCGAACGCAACAAAGGAAAACGCGTCCTAGGTACCTTTAGAACCGTGCATGCTTATCCATTATTATTAGTTGGCAAGCGCTATTCACCTTGGTTGGTATTAAAGCAAGGCGAGGGGAGTCCTGTTGTCGGACAAGTATTTAGCCTTGATGATGCTGGTTTAGCTGAAATGGATGAGCTAGAGCGTATAACACAAAGTGATGGTTATCAGCGCCTTGAGATGAATGTTGTGAATCTCGAGAACGGCTTGGAGAAAACGGTCTTTGCATACGGTAAGCCTGTTGAAAGCACTAGCAATGCCGATATTCAAATGACGTTAAACGGTGAGTATTTGCTAGAGCACGCGGCGCTTTATGCTCGCCGCCGCTGATCTCTTCTGTTATTTCTAAAACCTTAACCCTATTAAGGTTTTTTTATCTCTTTTAGAACTTCTTCAAAACGTAATAGTCGGCCAGTATTGACTAATACCAGCAAAGTACTGAGATTATGCAATACCGCCGCGATTAACGCCCCAGCGACACCCAGTGCGCCAAAGGCTGCCGCTGCCATAATGGCGATAGTCCAGCTTAGTCCAATAATTACATTCATGTGCAACGTACGACGACAGCGACGACTGAGTCGAACACAGGTTCCTAAACGTCTTAAATCGCTGCCGATTAAAACAATATCAGCGGATGCCAACGCGATATCAGCCCCCCCCGCGCCCATAGCAACGCCCACCACCCCAGCTTTTAAAGCCAAAGAATCGTTAATACCATCACCTACCACTAAGGGTTTAAAGCCGGACTCAATTTCATGACTCACCCAGCGCAATTTATCTTCAGGTAGGGCTTGGGCTACGACGTCGGTAATACCTACTTCTTTTGCGAGTTTATCAGCGACGGATTGTCGATCTCCCGTAAGAAGTAATTGTCGACCTATGCCTAATTCTCTCAAATCCGCGAGAGCTTGAGCGGTTTCTGGGCGGACTTTATCAGCCAATAAAAACCAACTTAAAAATACGCCATTTAAAGACAATCCCGCGATAGGGCCATCGTGCTCGGGTATATTAGGAAACGGGATAGCCAATTGAGTGAATAGTTCAGGTCGACCTAGAGCGGCTTCCCCCTTTGTTGTCTCAGCGACGACTCCCAACCCTTGGTGTTCTTTAACACTTTGTAACGGCTGATAGTTTTCATGAGCAATAAGGCTACTTAAAGCTCGACTCACGGGGTGGCTACTAGAAGCGCCTAAGCTCGCCGCTAATGTTAGTAACTCAGATTCAGGAATCGGAGAATCGGGAATGGGCTGCAATGATTGCAGACTTAAAGAGCCAAAGGTCAGAGTGCCTGTTTTGTCGACTACTAAGGAGCTCAGTTCGGTGAACTCTTCTAAGAAGGCTGAGCTGCGAATCAAAATACCATGACGGGCTGCGACAGCAATCCCAGCAATGGCCGCGGCGGGAGCAGACAACACGAGCGCGCATGGGCATGCGGCGACCAACACAGCGAGCATCGCTTGAGCATCGTAAGTGACAAACCAAGTAATGGCCGCCACCATTAACACTAGCACCATGTATTGGCCAGCATAGCGCTCTAATAGACGAGTAATTGGGGGCTTGGCTTGTTCCGCCTTTTGCATGAGGGCAATAACTTTCCCAAGCGTCGATTCTTCACCAGTCCGCGTGACTTGGACGCGTAATAAGCCATCTAGGTTGATGGCGCCACCAAAGACTTCATCGCCAGTTTTAGCGTCTTGAGGCACGGATTCACCGGTAATGGGAGCGGTGTCTAAGCTCGCCATACCTTCTATAACAAGGCCATCTGCAGGGATGCGATCACCAGCGCGCACTTCGATCAAATCACCCGTTTGTAGGCGTTGGTTATTTACCTCACTAATGCTGCCATCTTGGTTGATTTTACGAGCATTACTTTGTGTTAGTTGGCCTAATGCTTCAATGGCTTCTTGAGAGCCTATGACACTTCGTTCTTCTAAAATGTGGCCAAAGATCATAATAATGGGCAATAACGCAGCGGTCATTAAATCGCCCGTTGCCCATGCGCCTAACATGGCGAGTGCAATTAATTGATCCGTAATGCCATGTAGACTTGGGTGTTTGAGGCTATGCCAGCCAGAACGTAAGACAGGAAAAGCCACCAGTACAGAAGCTAAGCCAAGCAATAATTGGCTGACGCTTTGCTGAGAAGGGAACAGCCAATGCCAGATAAGGCCTAGCGTTAATAAACCGAGGGCGATCATGGCTAGCGTCAGCTGCTTGGCTGCGGCTTTTTGCTCGCTGCGACTTAATGAACCGCTGCCAAAATGAATATGTCCGTGATCATGTCCGTGATCATGTTCGTGGTGTGAATGGGACGACTGGGTCATGGTTGTTTGC
Organism: Marinomonas sp. TI.3.20; assembly: GCF_038155025.1. Lineage (NCBI taxonomy): Bacteria > Pseudomonadati > Pseudomonadota > Gammaproteobacteria > Oceanospirillales > Oceanospirillaceae > Marinomonas > Marinomonas sp. TI.3.20. The sequence goes on from NZ_JBAKAS010000016.1 coordinate 68,318, forward strand.
CTTGTAGAATGAGTTTGCCATCGTCACTTGGATCAATTGTGGTGACGGAGCCTGCTTGTGATAGCAAGGTGTTAACGCGTTGACGATACAGTCGCCACAGCAAACCTGGGTCAGTATTATTTTGCTGTAGTTGGGCGAGGCGACTTATGGTGGCGGTATTCGTTTGTGCTTTTGCTACACGCTCATTGGCATTCGCATTGGCCTGCTGAATAATGCGATCAGCTTCTTGGTTGGCTTTTTGTAATGTGGCGGCCGCTTTGTTATTGGCTTCGGCGACGGTTTGCTTTGCCAACTGGCTAGCAGTCAGCACAGCATTAAAGGCATCAACGGTTTCAACGGGTAAGCTTGGTTGTAAGTCTACTCGGGCCACTTTAATGCCAAGGCTGGCGCCAGATTTCGTTAATGCCGCTAAACTTTTATTAATACTTTGAACGAGGTCGGCTCGTAATTTTTCTCGTTTAATCGCCGCTTCGGTGCTTGACCCTACTAACTCAGGTCGTGCTACCAATATGGTGTCTAGGTCGCGAGAGGCCGACACGATTACAGCGCTGCGTTCGACTAATCTATCCAATGCGTAGGTGACGTGTTTACCCTGGAGCACATAAGCGAAAGGGTCTGTCACTCTGTAATACAAGTGAACCCCTAGCTGCACGACACCCGCATCCCCAGTTAATAGGTAGCCGACTCCAGCGGTGGCATCATTGGCCATCCCTGAATTTAGCCCGGCATAGTTGGCTGTCTCAGGGCGAATTAATGCTTTTATAGTGCGGTCAATAACGCGATCCGCAGATGGTAAAAGAATTACTTTTTCAAAGGGTTGTGGCCAAGCCAGTAATAAACCTGAGTTTTGCACTCTATCAATGGCACCAAAGCGCAGTACAACCGCTCGATAATCTGGTCCAATTTCACGGACATTGGCAACTAACCAAGTAACAGCCGTTACCAATGTGAGTAAGTAGAGTGCGATAAAAGCCAATCGGCCAGCCTGAAACCAGTGACTATTTGGCTTGTTTGTCGACGTATTTTGCTCGACTTTTTTTCCAAATATCATGGTTTTTTCGCCTCTTCATTTTTATCTAACGTCGGCGAGCTAAATATTTTAGGTCCATCAATAAGCGCTTTGAATGGCGCCGCATCGGTTCTGAGAACTAGATGCGTATTTTTATTAATAATGCTGCTTAACGTGTCTAGTGAGCGAAGCATATCGTAGAGTTGAGGGGCTTGTGCGTGGGCCTTACCGTAAATATTAGCGGCGTCGACTAAAGATTTAGCCTCAATGTTCGCAGCTTTTACTGTCGCATCGGCGGTAATAATGCGTGACTCTTTTTGTGCGGTCGACGTGATCTGTGCCGCTTGTCGTTTACCTTCAGCCGTGCGTTGTGTCGCAATCGTTTCTCGTTCAGCTCGCATACGGTCTACCGTGGCCGACAAGGTTACTACCGGTAGAGTTAAGCGTTCGATGCCCACTTGAACTACGCGAACACCATATGTGTCTAACAGCGATTGATTAATCTGCTGGCGTAACCTTTCTTCAAAGTGGTTGATTTGTACTTTGCTTGCATCGGTATTGACTAAACTGGAGAGGTTATAGCTGCTGGCGGTCGCTTCTAAAGCGGAACCGACAAAAGTGCGTAGTTGGCGCGCCGCCTCATCCGGTTTATTTTGGACTGCCCGCATGAAGCGTTGCACATCGTCTTTGTCTGATTTTACCTGCCAAACCACATAAGCTTGAACAATAATACGTAAGCCGTCTTTGGTCCCAACATCTTGTAAACCACTAGACGTCGTGCGTAATCGTAAATCCACGGGAGTGGAAAGCTCGAAAGGCGCTGGCAGATGCCATGCTAAGCCGGGCTTTAATAGCACCCTGACTGGATTGCCAAAGCGAGTAATGACTTCGGCTTCACCCGAGCGAACCTGAACTAAACACGCTGCGGCAATAGCAAAAGCAACCAGCAGCAGAGCGAAGCTAATACGGCGCCATGTACCTTTAGGCGAATTAGACGGCGCAGGGCTGTGGCTATCATTCTGTGTATTCTCATGGCTATGAGAGGCGTGATTGGATTCGTCATGCGCATGATGGGGGTGGTTATGCTGCGTGCTCATTGGCGCTTTCCTAGTGAGTTGTGTTGGTGTTGTTAGAAGAAGGATCTACGGGTGGCACAAAACTTCTAAAATCCAAAGTAGGTGATTTTTCACCATGGATTCGACTATCAATAATAAGGCTATTTGCGTGGCTCATACCCTGAATTAGTTGCTGGTAATATTGTTCACGCAGGAAGGTTTTACCCGCGATGTTTGAGGCGGCATGATCGGCGTCAAAAATAATACCATCGGCTTTGGCTTTACTTAAATTTTGGTGAGCATTTGCGTCCGCGCCGTCCTCTATTAAACTGGCTTGTTGACGTGCTTTATCGATTTCTGCTGCTGCCTTTCCTTTCTCTCTGGCAATCAAAGCTTGTACTTCAATTTGGGCCGATTGCACTTTATGGTAAGCATTAGCGGCCTTTGCGGGTGGATGTATTGCTTCTATTGCCGTGGCTAATAATTCGACACCGCTATTGAGCTGATCTAGATCTTTTTGGACCGCATTACCAACATCTTTTGATAATTCGTTACGCTGTTCACTTAATAGATCATCAAGCGTTCTACCTGCGAAGTCGTGGACGAGAATACGACTAGCAGTACGGCGAATCAGCGTCGGTAAATTAGCCGTATTGTAGGTGGCATCCAATGCATCTTGATCAGTTAAGCCAATGCGATAGATAAAGCGGACATCCATATCGACAATTTGAAAGTTCTGTTTGCCATTGTTGCGACTGGCAATAATTTGCGATTTTTCACTGCGATGAGTGGCATCCCATAAACGGTTAGCGGTTTCGGGTGCAGGACCTTCTGCTGGTGTCAGAGGCGCTAGGCTGTTTTCATCGCTGCTTGCTGTTAGTTCGTGTACGACACCATTCTCTACATTGATAACGCGGCCAAAAGGCCATGGTAATGTCGTGTGTAAACCGGGCTTGAAAATGACGACAGGCTTGCCAAACTTCTCATAAATCCCTCGGCCATTAATGGGGATTTCATGAACGCCAGACAATAACCAACCACAAAAAATCATGAGTGTAACAACCGGAAGAAAGGCGCGCTTGATGAAACCAAAGGCCCATACTTGACGTAAATCTACCCCAAAGCGTTGAAACAAGCCATCTTGCATCAGTTGCATGGGTTTTGGTGGCCAACGTAATAGTTCTGCCATAAAGCTTGTTGCGAAAAGCTTAGGTTCAAGGCTGACTCGTTGCGGCGTGAAAGCAGAAAGAATGGCTCGAATGGCCAATTCTAACGCAACAATAGTAGGTAAAAGTCCTGATAAAACCACAATACGAAGAGGCCAAGTTCGCTCAGAAGACGCATAGCTTAAGCAAATTGCCGACACCACAAGAGTGACAATGGCAACGCGTACTAACATGGCTAAGCTAATGGCTTCAGGCCATTCGTTTTGGTTTGTTGCCAAGTAGCGTTCGAGGACCAGTAAGGCAAATGCCGCTAATAGCGCGAGTCCTGCAAATAAATAGGCTGAATCGGCTACGGCACGGCTTGGCAGGGTTAAATTCCAGCCAGTTGCTACCAACATGAGAGCCAACAAGGTTAAGGCAATAATCCAGATAGCATCAATACTAATTGCTGTGGTTATTGGCTTTAGCCATCGTTCAAAGAATTCTTGAAATAGTGTTTGAAGCGCATTGGACTGTTTGGTGTCAGCTTGTTGCTCTACCTCCTTGTGCTCCTCCGTTGTCTCTTCTTGTTGTTGCTCAGTTAATGTCTGTTCTCTCCAGCGAGAAATACGCCATGCTGATTGAAATGAAGCAATAAGGACAATCATCATAGCGGTAATATTAAGTTGCAGTGGGACCCAAATGGATTGCGGGGCAAAAATGGCAACCACTAACCAGATGAAGATAAGCAGAGAGGCTAATAAGGTAAAACCGATATTACAGAACTGCAGTTGGCGTTTATGTGCAGAAGCTAATTGAAACCGAGGGGTGGCTTCTAATTCTGCATGGTTCGTCTCAAGATCAACTCTCATTAATGCTCCAAATAGCGCTTGGATAATGCTGGCATTATAAATACTGGCTTATTCGTTATTGTGGGTGTTTTCCGAGAAAAGTAATTGAAAATATCATCGAAAAATCGTCCGAGATTGTACTACAAACGATTGTTTTTAGGTTGTTTACCGTTATTTTAGAAGGCTCAAAAGCATTGATAAAAACGTAAATACTTATTATATCCTTTTGATTTACAATGAAAATAACTAAGATATGAGCGTTAAAAATAATATTTAGGTATCAATATTTTATGTTCGACAATGACGCTCTTGCTAGAAAAACACTAGATCCTATTTTCATCTTGCTTACGGGATTATTAATAGGGTTTGTTGTGATAGCCGTATTTGTTAACCACTCCGGGGTTCCTTATATCGATACAAGGTTGTTATTAATGCTGCGGGACGCTTCAGACTCTACAAAAGAATGGGGGCCTTCTTGGGTAGGAGAAACCATGAGAGACATTACTGCGCTTGGCAGTAACTGGATCGTTGCTTTTTTTAGTGTCATGTTTGCTTGGTATCTTCATTTAACCAATAAAACCCATTTAGCGTTATGGTTTTTAGCAACGGTTGTTTCTGGTGCTGCTTTTGGTTTTATGCTGAAGTTAGGTTTTTCTCGACCTCGTCCCGAGCTAGTGCCTCATGCCACACAGGTGTATACGAGTAGCTTTCCGTCAGGGCACGCTATGTCGTCGGCGTTATTCTTTCTATCACTTGCCTTAGTCGTTAGTTGGCGTAATGCTTACCGTTCAGCTAAGTGCTTGATGCTGACAATAGCGGTAGTGATTCCGATTTTTGTTGCTGTTAGTCGAGTATATTTAGGGGTTCATTGGCCAACAGATGTTACCGCAGGAATGTTTGTTGGCTTCTTTTGGGTTTTGTTTTGCTTTGTTATCGCTCGACCTTATTTAATTCGCTTGGATAAAAATTAGCGTGTTAGCCGCTTATTTTTTACTCTTATTTCGTGCAATATTCGCCATGAAATTTTTACAATGAAGTATGTAGTAAATGTCTTATCTTGCTAACGCTTTCTACCTAATATATTTAATTTATATATAAATCAATGGCTTATAAGTTGGCATGATGTTGGCAATGTAATACATACATTCAAACGTTATGGAGATTTATCATGGCAACAACTAAAAGTACAACTCAAGCTAAAGCGCATGAAAAAGTGGATCAAGCAGCAGAAAATGCCCATAACGGCGTAGATGGTGTTTCCGATATGGCCGCGAAAAGTGAAGAACGTATTGAAGAGGTTGCCCATCAAATTAGCGAACAAGCTCATAAAATGGCAGATACGGCTAAACAGCAGTCAGAGAAAGTGTCTAACGTGGTTGGCGAGTATGCCAAAGAGCATCCAATAAAAACGGTTGGTATTGCCTTTTTAGCTGGTGCGGTTGCCGCAGGTCTATTATGTAAACGGAAATAGATGGTCGCAAAGATAGCGAATTATTAAAGCAAAATAGCAGGCGAATCTATCATGGAACAGTCGCAATCAACTGAGCAGAAAAAAGAGCATCTTGATGTTTCCGATGTCGTTTTAACGCATAAACAATGGCTAAAAAGCGTACTAGGATTGGGGGCTCTTGAAGCCAAAATGTGGGTGACGTCAAGTGCTCAGTTGCTAGCGCTCGTTGGTGGTGTTGTCTTTTTATTAATAACTTCTTGGCTTTTAATGATAGCAAGTGCTGCGGCACTAGCATGGAGTTATGGTTTTTCATTGGTTGGCATATTGCTGATTGCGACACTGGTTACTTTATTAAGCGCAGCGGGTTTGTCTTATATTGCTTTTGTTACTTTAAAAAGTATGAATTTCACCCGAACCCTAGATGCATTAATTCCAGATAGTCAGGATGAAAAATCGTCTTAATAGGATGAGCTAGAAGAGCGGAGGCAAGATGTTTGGCCTTAAAAAAATGCGTAAACAGCGCGAGCGACTATATGCAAAAACGGTGTTATTAGAGTCTAGAGCTGAATGTTCAAGAAAGCGTTTTGCTCAAGACGTACTTGATGTAGCGATAAGTCCTGAAGGGTTAGCGGCGAGTTTTATTTTAGGCTTAACCACTCAGAGTGACTTAGCGAATAAAAACCGCAGCATGCTTTTAAAAGGAATAAGACCTGAATTCATTCGTTTTCTAAAGGAAGGCTTCTTGTCTTTACGAGAGGAAAAAAGCACACCGTCATCAGATGGAAATAGTACAGGCCTATAGTGAAGTTAGTGAAAAGCAATTTTAACTAACCTCTAACGATTGATAAAATTTAGTTAAGAAATATTAAATATGAATCTTGGGTAGGAGCAGTACTATGAGTTACTTAATAAATAAATTCAGCAGCAACCGATTGGTTAAACGTTTTGTTATTAATGCCGCTGAAAGCGATGAATATGAGTGGAAAGGATGGGACGCTTGGGTTGATGTGAAAGAGTGATTGTCCTTCAACGAACTCATTGTGATGAAATAAGGTACATTAAATAGAGTTGTCGATGATTAAGAGCTTACTCTTTACTATCGATAACTCTATTGCGTTTCGGGCGTTAAAACAGCGCGAGAATGATGGTGCTGTATGTGTGCGCTTAATACAGGCCTTTCCTTTAAAGGTTGTAAATGCTGACTATGGCTCTATTTTCAGACGCTATTACTTTTCTAGTAAAATAATCCATCTAAACCTCGACTTTAGCCCTATAAATCTCTATATTCGCCGCCTTTGTGCTTATCTTTTGTACGACGTTCAAATTGTCAAAAGTAAGCGAATTCTTCTCCTTCACTCTCAAGGTATTTTTTTTGATTTCCACAGCTAATATCACCATGCAATTTGGCGCAACGCCATTGTTTGAAAACATCTCTGCAAAATTTGGCAACGGTAACCGTTATGGTTTGATCGGTGCGAATGGCTGCGGTAAATCCACTTTTATGAAAATTTTAAGTGGGGAGCTGACACCTACTTCTGGAAATGTATCCATCACTCCGGGCGAAAAGGTCGGTACTTTAAGCCAGAACCAATTTGCTTTTGAAGAGTATTCAGTTGTTGATGCTGTGATTATGGGTGATACCGCGCTTTGGAAAGTGAAACAAGAGCGTGATGCAATCTACTCTAAGTTAGAAATGAGTGAAGAAGATGGCATGCGTGCTGGTGAACTTGAATCAGAGTTTGCTGAAATGGATGGTTATAGCGCTGAAAGTCGTGCCGGTGACATTCTGTTAGAAGCAGGTATTGATGAATCATATCACTTTGGTTTGATGAGCCAAGTTGCTCCTGGTTGGAAGCTTCGTGTATTGCTTGCACAAGCATTGTTCGCAAACCCAGATATTTTGCTTTTGGATGAGCCAACAAACAACTTGGATATTTACACCATTAATTGGTTGGCTGGTGTATTGAATCAGCGTAAATGCACCATGATTATCATCTCCCATGATCGACATTTCTTGAATTCAGTCTGTACTCACATGGCGGATATCGATTTTGGTGAATTACGAATTTATCCTGGCAACTATGAGTACTTCATGGAAGCCTCTGCATTGATACGTGAACAACTATTGACGGAAAATGCAAAGAAAAGTGCTGAAATGGATGATTTACAAGCCTTTGTAAATCGCTTCTCTGCAAATGCGTCAAAAGCCAAACAAGCCAGTTCACGTGCGAAAAAATTAGACAAAATCGAATTGTCAGAAGTTAAGCAATCTAGTCGTATGACACCGTCTATTTCTTTGATGCAAGATAAGAAACTTCATCGCCAAGCGTTGATCTTAGAAGATCTTGCTCATGGCTATGAAGACACTATGCTTTTCAGTGAAGGCAACCTGATTCTAGACGCTGGCTCTAAATTGGCTATCATTGGTGAGAACGGTGCTGGCAAAACGACTTTTTTACGTTGTTTGATGCGTGAGTTAGAAGCTAAAAAAGGTGACATTAAGTGGGCTGAAAATGCTGTGATAGGTTATTGCCCACAAGACAGTACTGAGGACTTCAATTGTGATTTAACCTTGTTTGATTGGATGTCTAAGTGGCGAACAATAAAGCATGATGATTTAAAAGTGCGAGCGATGTTAGGACGCTTGTTATTTACCGCAGACGACTTCAATAAAAAAGTAAGAGTGTGCTCAGGTGGTGAGAAAAACCGTCTTCTCTTTGGCAAGTTAATGATGATGGACTTGAATGTTCTAGTAATGGATGAGCCAACCAACCACATGGACATGGAAGCCATCGAAGCGCTAAACAATGCTTTGGTTGATTTTGACGGAACCCTTATTTTTGTCAGTCATGACCGAGCGTTTGTTTCGTCTTTAGCAAATCGAGTGATTGAGTTTAAAGATAATCAAGTCATAGACTTCCAAGGCACTTACGATGAATATTTAGCGAATCAGCAGCACATTCAACGTGTCGCAAATGGCTAAATTGTAACGCAAACGAAAAAGCCCGAGTAACGATATCGTTACTCGGGCTTTTTTATGGCGCTTAGAGCCTCTTAATAAATTATAGAGACGCTAGTGTTTTGTTGAACGTAGCGCTTGGGCGCATGATCTTAGCGACTTCAGCAAGGTCCATATGGTAATAACCAGATAAGCCAGCAGGCTTGCCTTGAACGTCAGCAAGTTCTGCAACAATGGCTGCTTCGTTGTCTGCTAGTTGCTTAGCAAGTGGTGCAAATTTCGCCGCCAATGTCGCGTCGTCTGTTTGCGCTGCCAATTCTTGAGACCAGTATAGAGCCAGATAGAAGTGACTACCGCGGTTATCAATTTCACCCGCTTTACGAGAAGGGGATTTGTTGGTGTCTAGAAGTTTGCCTGTTGCTTTGTCTAGCGTTGCTGCCAAGATTTTAGCTTTTTCGTTGTTGTGCTTGATGCCCAACTCTTCAAAAGAGACAGCCACTGCCAAGAACTCACCAAGAGAATCCCAACGAAGGTGGTTTTCTTCCATTAACTGTTGAACATGCTTAGGAGCAGAACCGCCAGCGCCTGTTTCATACATGCCGCCGCCTTGAAGCATTGGCACGATAGACAGCATTTTCGCAGAAGTACCCAATTCTAAGATTGGGAACAGGTCAGTTAGGTAATCACGAAGGATGTTACCTGTTACTGAAATAGTGTCTTGGCCACGAATGATGCGCTCCATAGAGAAACGGATCGCTTCGTTGTAGTTCATGATGCGAATGTCTAAACCGTCAGTGTCGTGTTCTTTTAGGTAGTTTTCGACTTTTTTGCGAAGTTCGTTATCGTGTGGACGAGCTTCTTCTAACCAGAACACAGCAGGAGTATCAGATTGACGAGCACGAGTAACGCCCAGTTTCACCCAATCGCGGATTGGAGCGTCTTTGGTTTGACAAGCGCGCCAGATATCGCCTTTCTCTACAGCATGTTGCATTAGGACATTACCTTGTGCATCAACAACACGCATAGTGCCGGCTTCAGTGATTTCGAAAGTCTTATCATGAGAACCGTATTCTTCTGCTTTTTGTGCCATCAAACCAACGTTTGGCACTGTGCCCATTGTTACTGGATCGAATGCGCCATTGGTTTTACAGAAGTTGATTGTTTCTTGGTAAATGCGTGCGTAAGTGCTGTCAGGAATAACCGCTTTAGCATCATGTGCTTTACCATCACGGCCCCACATTTTACCAGAACCACGGATCATAGCAGGCATAGATGCATCAACAATGACATCACTTGGTACGTGTAGGTTAGTGATGCCTTTATCTGAATCAACCATCGCTAGTTCAGGGCGAGTTTTGTAAACGTCTTGAATCGCTTGTTTGATTTCTTCTTGTTTCGCTTCAGGCAATGTTTTGATTTTGTCGTAAACGCTGCCTAAACCGTTATTTGGATTAACGCCGATTTCTTGAAACAATTCGCTGTATTTTTCGAAAACGTCTTTGTAGAAAACCGTTACCGCATGACCAAATACGATAGGGTGAGAGACTTTCATCATGGTTGCTTTAAGGTGCACAGACCACATGATGTTATCTTCTTTTGCTTCTTGTAGCGTTGCTTCGAAGAAGTTGCGAAGTTTAGCGCAGCTGATATTCATGCTATCAACGATTTCGTCAGCTAGAAGAGGCAGTGATTTCTTAAGCTCAACAGAGCCGTCTTTTTTGACGAATTCAATTTTAACCGTTTGAGCGGAATCCATAGTAACGGACTGCTCAGAAGAGTAAAAATCACCATCGCGCATGTAATCTGCATGAGATGTGGACGTTTTTTTCCACTTACCCATTGAGTGAGGGTTTTTACGGGCAAAGTTCTTAACCGCTGCTGGTGCGCGACGGTCAGAGTTACCTTGACGTAATACTGGGTTTACCGCACTGCCTAGTACTTTTGAGTAACGTGCTAGTGCGTCTTTTTCTTCATCAGTCTGAGCATTTTCTGGGTAGTCAGGAATGTCATAACCTTGAGCTTTAAGTTCTTTGATTACTGCATTCAGTTGCGGTAAAGAAGCACTGATATTAGGCAGTTTAACAATGTTCGCTTCAGGGTTCGCAGTCAGATCACCAAGAAATTTAAGGCCATCTTCTGCTTGTTTGTCTGCAGGTAGCTTATCAGCAAAGGCAGCAATTACACGACTTGCCAAAGAAATGTCAGTCAATTTCAATTCGATGTCCGCTTCTTTTGCAAAGGCGCCAAAAATAGGCAGCAAAGAAGCCGTCGCCAGAGCAGGCGCTTCATCAGTGAAGGTATAATAAATAGTTTGTTTTGTAGACATGTAATTCCCCTAACATTTAAGGCTATATGGCAAATTAAAAAGAAGGTGACTTTTGGTCTCCATTCTAAAATCTTTATCGATGTACTAATGATTATTTTGGCCAATATACTACCTAAAAATAAATGGTAGAGATATTGGATAAAAATATACTCATAATAGATGTGAGTTATTCTCATTAAGAATATTTCTCGTTATGCTCATTATTTGATGTTTCATAACGAGAAAAAAAAGACCTAACGGTCTTTTTTATTTACTTAACGTGTTGCTTCTAAAGCATTTAGTAATGATTTTCTTTTGAAAATCAAATGCCAGCGTTTACCGCCAAGTTGACGCCAAAGCATGGCGGCACGAATGCCCGTTAACAAGGTTGCGCGAACTTGATTAGAAATAGAGGGCTGCTGTAAGAAACGGCTATCGCCATGTACTTGGATTCGAAATGGTAATTTGCTCAAAGTATCTTGATAAATACCCGAAATTGCCGCGATCATATTTTCATGAAGCGGATCTTCGTAATGTGTTTTTTGACGATCTAGCTGGCTTATGCCATTACCCAGTGCTGACAAAATACCATCTGATTTTAATAACTTACTTTCTAAATGAATTAAGCTTAATGCATAGCGTAAGGTATCTGGATTAACACTACTACGCTCTTTGCCGAGGGCTTGGCGAGTGATGCGACGACCTAATGCTAAATTGCTTTTGCAATCCCATTGGCCTCCATAAATATCCTCAGTTGTCTCAGCATTGACTAACAAAATGCTGTTTACCAAGGGTTTTAAGTAATCGTTATCCATCTTGCCTGTTTTCGCTAAGGTAGCAACAAGTTCAGCGGCCTGGAAAATTGCGGATAGGGCAATGGTTTGCTCTTTCTCTTGTTGGCTCACAATAAATAATCTCTCATATTGCTTGGTGTAATTTACTTGTTGAATGCGACATTGATGATGCCGCCACCTAAACATAAGTCATCAACATAAAAAACGACGGATTGACCTGGTGTGATCGCACGTTGTGGTTCTTTAAAAGAAACTTCCACACGGCCATCGGCTAATTCTGTGATAGTACAATCTTGATCAGGCTGACGATAACGGCATTTAGCTTTGCATGTTAATGGCAAGTTAGGTTTTGTACGCGCCACCCAATCAAAGTTATCGGCAATCAAATGTGTTTTAAAGAGTGATTCATGTTGCCCACCTTGCGTTACTTTAAGGACATTTTTTTCTAAGTCTTTTTCAACCACATACCAAGGCTCATCCGGGTAGTTAGATAAACCGCCTATGCCTAGACCTTGGCGCTGGCCTATAGTGTGATACATCAATCCTAGATGGCGACCAATTTTGTCTCCATCTAATGTTTCAATATCGCCAGGTTGCGCTGGTAAGTATTGTTCTAGAAAATCTTTAAAGCGGCGTTCACCAATAAAACAGATACCAGTGCTGTCTTTTTTATTGTGGGTGATTAAACCAAACTCTTCAGCAAGACGACGAACTTCAGGTTTTTCTAACTCGCCAACAGGAAAGAGTGTTTTGGCAATTTCATCTTTACCCACGGCATACAAAAAGTAGCTTTGATCCTTGTTGCCATCTAAGCCTTTCAGTAATACTGGCTCGCCATCGCGTTCACCACGTCGAACATAATGACCCGTTGCAATGTAATCGGCCCCTAGTTCTAACGCGTACTCAAGGAAGGCTTTAAACTTGATTTCTTTATTGCATAAAATGTCAGGGTTTGGTGTGCGACCTGCTTTGTACTCTTCTAGGAAGTGCTCAAAAACATTGTCCCAATATTCTGCAGCAAAATTGGCGGTGTGCAGCGTAATGCCTAGCGTATCAGAAACCGCTTGGGCGTCTGCGAGATCATCTTTTGCGGTGCAATATTCGGTGCCATCATCTTCATCCCAGTTTTTCATAAACAGGCCTTCAACTTGGTACCCCTGCTGCATCAGAATAAGGGCTGATACGGATGAATCTACGCCGCCAGACATACCGACGATAACTTTTTTATCTTGGTTAGCTTGCGAATCTGTGGGGTTTAGTTGTTCAGTCATGACCTGTAATTACTCTACTGTGAAGAGGCTGAGCCTCAATGAAATGGAATCGCGCCATTGTACTTTATTTTTCCAATGTCGGCACAGCTGGCAAGTGCTGATTCGATAGGAAGGATAAGGATATAATGGGGTTGTTTAATGAATCTTCAATGCAGGTTTTTATTAAAGGGCTGCGATGCGGTTTAGCCATTACTTCTTCATAAGTCATCCAGTGACAAGAAACAATATCTGGATCAAGTTGTGTATTGGTTGGTGATAGGGCATCGCATAAGACACAAACTCGATGATAGGTATCGGCGCCTTCAAATGGCGTGAAAGCGTAAAAGCCAATTAAACCAATGGGTTTTACCAGCCAACCGGCTTCTTCAGTTGTTTCTCTGATAACCGCATCGAGTATGCTTTCGTTATTTTCGACGTGCCCAGCTGGTTGATTTAGGACGAGAATCCCGTCCTGCCACTCTTTCACCATGAGATATTGGTTGTCCTTTTTGACTAGAGCGGCGACGGTCAGATGTGGCAGCCTTTCTCTTTTTTTGTCGTTCAAAATTATCTACCTCATTTAGTAATTCTGTGGTTGGCTCAGCATATAGCCATTGCCCTGTAGGTAAACTTTCCAATGTATAAGGACCAATGGCATAGCGGATAAGCCGAAGTGTAGGAAAACCTACCGCTGCGGTCATTCGTCGAACTTGGCGATTTTTCCCTTCTTTGATTTGCAATGCAATCCAGCTAGTAGGAATGGACTCCCGGTGGCGTACAGGAGGGGTTCTTGACCAAATATCAGGTGGGCTCATGCGTTCTGCTTGAGCAGGTTTTGTTAGGCCGTCTTTAAGCTCTACTCCTTGTTTGAGTTGTTGCAGAGCCTCTTCGGTGATGTCACCTTCCACTTGTACCCAATAAGTCTTTGGCCATTTGAATTCAGGCGATGCAATAATATGCTGAATGGCGCCCTGATTGGTTAATAGCATCAAGCCTTCTGAGTCGTAGTCCAGTCTTCCCGCGGCATAAAACTCAGGGATGTTGATGTATTTGGCTAGAGTGACTTTGTCGCCATCAGCGGAGAACTGACTAAGGACTTGAAAAGGTTTGTTGAGTAAAATTAAGTTTGAAGGCATGAATCGATAAGTCTAAATAAATTTTAAAGGCTTGAATCGTATAGAAACAAAAAAACCTCTCACGATTCAATAGGAATCATAAGATAGCAAAATCAGTACGCGATAGCGATATTGCGGTAGCGTTAAGCTAACCGGGCATTTGCATCATCATCTTTAGTCTCACTATTCTCATCGTTTTCTACTGCTGCTTCAGGCGAAATATCTATCGCGTGTAGGCCTCGTTGTCCGGGCTCTACGTTGAACGTGACGGATTGGCCTGCTTTAAGGGTTTTATAACCTTCCACATTAATGGCAGAGTAATGAATAAATAAGTCTTCATCAAAATCTTCGCAAACGATAAAACCATAGCCTTTAGCGTTGTTAAACCACTTTACGGATCCATTATGCATGAGCCACTCCTTATCCACTCAAGGTGTTGTTAATTATCAATAATTTTCAGCTAAACCACTTAGGTCTTGACTGTTATTCGAGTTTTATTGCAACGTAGTTGAAACTTTTATTAAATGAGGTTGCTAAATAGGTTCAAAGTATTCTTGATAGTACAATGCTAAAATCTAAGAGATAAACATTGGTTACACATTTGACCCACTTACAATGAGAGTAGAAGCTCTTTTGGTATTTGTAAAATTTAAGTGGCGATATGTGAACTTATTAAGTAGGAATGAACCAAATTTGGTGAATTGTGTGGAAAAGTGTAGCCTCAGAGGCATAGGATGATTGTAAATCAACAAATTAGACTAATATCAGAAGAAGATGAAGCTGGGCATTCAAATATAGCGATTGCCCCAGAAGAAACGGAATTAAAGCCACCTTCAATGTATCAGGTGGTGTTATTTAATGATGATTTTACGCCAATGGATTTTGTCGTATTTGTTCTTCAACGTTTTTTTTCAATGGATGGAGAGAAGGCTAACCAGGTAATGTTAGAAGTGCATCAAAAAGGGAAAGGCGTTTGTGGTATTTACCCTTTTGATATTGCTGAAACTAAAGTAGCAATGGTACAACAGTTCGTAGAGCAAAATGAGCACCCCTTAATGTGTGACTTACAAAAAGTCGACTGATTCAGAGTGAGGGAATAGCAATGTTAGATAAAGAACTTGAACAGACCCTGAATAATGCCTTTAAAGCGGCGCGTGATAAGCGCCATGAATTCATGACAGTAGAACACTTGTTGCTAGCGTTAATTGAAAATAGTGCCGCTTCCGGTGTGTTAACAGCTTGTGGTGTAAGCCTTGAAACATTAAGTAAAGAGCTTGAAGAGTTTGTAGATAGTACAACACCGTTTATCCCTGAAGATGACATGGAACGTGAAGTTCAGCCAACACTTGGTTTCCAGCGAGTGCTTCAGCGAGCTGTTTTTCATGTGCAATCGTCTGGTAAGCGTGAAGTTACAGGCGCCAATGTGCTCGTTGCTATTTTTAGTGAGCAGGAAAGCCAAGCCGTTTATTTGTTAAAACGACATGGTGTAGCACGAATTGATGTCGTTAATTTCGTTGCTCACGGTATTTCAAAGTTGGGTGACGCATCTTCCCAAGGCATGGAGCAAGAAGAAGAGGAGGCAGAAGACAGCGCCGCTGCACCTCTTCAAAAATACGCAACCAATCTTAATGAAGAAGCTAAAGCCGGTAAAATCGATAAGCTTATCGGTCGTGAATACGAAGTTGAGCGAGTCATACAAACCCTTTCTCGTCGTCGCAAAAACAACCCGTTATTAGTGGGTGAGTCAGGTGTTGGTAAAACAGCAATAGCAGAAGGTTTAGCGAAACGTATTGTCGATGGTCTAGTGCCTGATGTGATTGCAGATGGCGTTGTTTACTCTTTAGATTTAGGCGCGTTATTGGCTGGTACCAAATATCGTGGTGATTTTGAAAAGCGGCTCAAGCAATTGCTGGGTGAGTTGAAAAAATTACCCAATGCCATTTTGTTTATTGATGAAATCCATACCATTATTGGTGCGGGTGCTGCGTCTGGTGGGGTTATGGATGCGTCCAATTTACTCAAGCCTGTATTGAGTTCAGGTGGCTTGCGTTGTATTGGTTCCACTACTTTTCAAGAGTTTCGTGGTGTGTTTGAAAAAGATCATGCCTTGGCGCGTCGTTTCCAAAAGATTGATGTAAACGAGCCAAGTGTCGATGATACTTACCAAATTTTAAAAGGCATCATAGGTGCTTTTGAAGAACATCATAAAATAAAATACGAAGATGCTGCTTTGTTAGCGGCATCGGAATTGGCTCAGCGCTATGTGACGGATCGACATATGCCTGATAAAGCCATCGATGTGATTGATGAAGCGGGTGCTTATCAACGATTGCAGCCTGAAGGCAAGCGCAAAGAAGTCATTACCGTTGCTGATATTGAAGATATCGTCTCTAAAATTGCCCGAGTTCCTGTTAGAGCGGTTAACTCAGATGACCGTCAGGTGCTTTCTAATATAGAGCGCAACCTTAAAATGGTGGTGTTTGGTCAAGACAAAGCAATCGACGCTTTATCATCAGCGATTAAGTTATCAAGAGCGGGTCTAAAAGCTGAGCAGAAGCCGATAGGTTCTTTTCTGATGGCGGGCCCAACAGGTGTCGGTAAAACAGAAGTCACTAAGCAATTGGCTAAGCAGCTAGGGCTTGAATTAATACGTTTTGATATGTCCGAGTATATGGAGCGTCATGCGGTTTCTCGCTTGATTGGTGCGCCACCGGGTTATGTTGGTTTTGATCAAGGCGGTCTTTTAACAGAAGCTGTAACGAAAAACCCACATAGCGTTGTCTTATTAGATGAAATTGAAAAAGCCCATCCAGAAGTCTTTAATTTGCTATTGCAGGTAATGGATCATGGGACATTGACAGATAATAATGGTCGCAAAGCGGATTTCCGTAATGTGATTCTTGTTATGACCTCTAATGCGGGTGCTGAAGAGTTAGCAAGACGTTCGATTGGTTTCTCAAGTCAGGATAATTCAACAGATGGTTTGGAAATTATCAACCGTATGTTTACGCCAGAGTTTAGAAACCGTTTAGATGCCGTCATTCAATTTCAACAATTGGATGAGCGTATTATCTTTAACGTCGTGGATAAATTCTTGGTTGAGTTGCAGGCTCAGTTAGATCCAAAAGGTGTTTTGTTGGAAGTATCCGATACGGCACGAGGCTGGTTAGCGAGTAAAGGTTATGATCGCCAAATGGGCGCTCGACCAATGGCTCGTGTTATCCAAGAACATCTTAAAAAGCCGTTAGCTGATCAGATCTTGTTTGGCGGTTTAAATGAAGGTGGTCATGTTAAAGTGACGTTGGATGAAAAGTCAGATGAGTTGAAATTTGATGTTGTAAAAGAAGCGGTTGTACATTGAAGTAAGTGCTTTACTGTTATAAATCGCTAGATATAAAAAAACCGGACATAGTCCGGTTTTTTTATATTTTTATTCAACTCAATTAAGAGCAAATAAATTAGCGAGAACGGTAAACGATACGGCCTTTAGTTAGGTCGTAAGGTGTTAGTTCTACTTTTACTTTATCGCCAGTCAAAATACGAATATAGTTTTTACGCATTTTTCCAGAAATATGTGCAATTACTACGTGTCCGTTTTCTAATTCGACACGGAACATGGTGTTAGGCAACGTATCAATGATAGTGCCCTCCATTTCTAAGCTCTCTTCTTTTGCCACAATATGTGTCCTATGGTGTTAACTTTAAATTAGTAGACGCCGACCATGCCTATTTGACGGTCTGCAGACAAGGAGAGGAGTGGTCTCTACTTCGGCCGATTAATCGCTAAAAAACTATATTTCGCTGTTTAGCGACGTCTGAATTTGATCGAGGCATATTTTGCCTAAAAACACGACGTAAGGCAAACCCAGAAGGGAAATGCGTTGTGCTTATTTTAAGCAATTCGTCTTTTTTACTCAAATGTCGCTAAATTAAGCAGTGCCAGATTCTTATTTGGCTCGATAATGAGTTTATTGAGCGACTTTACAAATGTGTCTCTTGGCATAAGTTGAGCGCCAAGTGATAACAAGTGTTCGGACTCTACTTGACAATCAATTAGCTCAATATGACATTGGGCCGCTATTTTACTAAAACCACGTAATGCCATTTTTGAAGCATTAGGGTGAAGTGAAAACATGGATTCGCCAAAAAACACTTTTCCCAATGCCACGCCATAGAATCCACCAACTAAACGACTATCTACTCTAGCCTCTATTGAGTGGGCATAACCCAGCTGATGTAATGTTTGATACGCCTGTTTTATATCGTTGGATATCCAGGTTCCTTCATCAGATCTCAGGTTGGCGCAATGCTCAATGACGGTGTGGAAATCTTGATTGATAGTAAATGACCAGTTTTCTTTTTTTTGAGCTTTTTTAAGCGATCGAGATTCATGAAAATGTGACGGTACTAGCACGCATCTTTCTCTTGGGTGCCACCATAAAATAGGATCGGGGTCGCTATACCAAGGAAAAAAACCTTTGCTATACAAATGAATAAGGCGTTCCGAAGAAAGGTCGCCGCCAACAGCCGAAAGTCCTTCAGGGTCGTCCAATGCTTTACTTGGGGTGGGTGTTTCGTAAATGGACTCAGTTAATAAAATGAGCTCGTTTTCGTTGTTTGCATGATCTTGCATAAGATACTTGAGCCTTGAAAGTGGGAAACACACTATTATAGAACGATTTACATAGTGAATTAAAATGGCAATAAAACGGCTTTAAAAACCATTATCCTCACAAAGATGTCAGTTCTTTCTGTGAAGTGTTTATTATCTGTGTAAAAGCAAGTCTGAATTATTTTGGATAGGGCTTTTTATGATAAGCTATGCGCACTTGTCGCTCATGATTGGGCGTGTATTAATCTCTGGTTTAGTATTCATAGGATGGACGTGTTTTGGCAGAAGAAGTGAGTGAGTCTGGACGATCACCAATATGGGATATGTTTGCCAAACAGGCTGCGTTTATTACTGCATTGCTGTTTTTGTTTTTCTTCGCATTGGCAACCTACACTTACAGTCCTGATGATCCCGGTTGGTTTTATTCTGGGCGGGATGGCTCTATTCATAACTCCATGGGGCCAATCGGTGCGGTTATCGCTGATTTATTCTCTGGTTTTTTTGGTTCCTTATTTTACTCTTTGCCGCCTTTGTTTTTTTGGGTCGCTATTATTTTATGGCGCAATCCGCATAAACTGCTTCCTCTCAACAATACTTTGTTGTGTACCGTTGGCGGTATTTTATACTTTTCATTCGGTTCGACCCTTTGCTACTTGCACACGGTTGGCTCGGCCTCATTGCAATATGGTGCTGGTGGCATACTAGGTCGTGGACTTGGAAATCTACTTTATCGTTTTATTGGTTACGATGGCGCTACTCTTGTTGGTCTTGCGTTAGTTATTTTGGCGTTTACTCTTTTGTCTCAAGTGCACTGGTTAAACTTGATTGATAAGTTAGGCGAAAAAACATTTAACCTTGTTATGCGCATGAGAGACAAATGGCAATCTAAAAAAGAGCGTAAGCGTGAGCGGTTAACATCAGAGATAGACACCGCCATGGAGATACCTGAGGAACAGGAAGAGCCTGCTATAGTTCGTAAACGTAGGAAAAATCGTCAAGATCCTATTGCTGATGTGAAACATGACAAAGAAGAAGTAACTGACAAGGTGAAGGCATCTAAAAAGCCATTTGCTTTATTTGGTCTGCTCTCAAAGAGTAATAAAGCGAACGCGGCTGAAGAAGATAGCGCGATTGAGACTACTCATGCCGATCCGGTTTTCTCAGGTCTTGATGATATTTCAGTTGAAGACATAGAAATGTCTTTCGGCGATACGCTTTATATTGAAGAGGAAGCGCCAAGCCACGAGCAACCCAAAGCAGCACCTAGCGTTCCTCGTACTGAACAAAAAACGAATACTTTTACGGATGAGCCGTTAGCGGAAGTGCCTGTCGTTACCGCTGAGGCAGAGCGGCCTGTCGCTAGACCAGAGCCTATTGCGGCGATCCCAAGTCATAAGCCAGCATTTCGCACGTTATCAGAAGCCAAGCAACTAGATTCATTAGGTGGGCCAAACTCAAGTTCAGAAGAAAGCTCACGATCTGAACCGACTTACTTGCTTCCAGATCGCTCGGTATTAACAAAACCTAAGCCAAAGCAGGGTGGTTATACCGAAGAAGAGTTGCTCGCTTTATCTGAATTATTAGAACGACGACTACAAGATTTTGGTGTAAAAGCCGAAGTGGTTGAAGTGAATCCCGGGCCCGTTATTACGCGCTTTGAAATTCAGCCCGCGCCGGGAGTAAAAGTATCGAGAATCACTAACTTGGCGAAAGATTTGGCTCGTTCATTAAGTGTTATGAGTGTTCGAGTGGTTGAGGTTATTGCTGGTAAGTCGACGATAGGCATCGAAATTCCTAATCAGGTACGAGATACCGTGTATTTCTCTGAAGTGATTAACTGTGAAATGTACGATAAAGCCACGTCGCCATTGACGTTATCGCTCGGTCATGATATTTCCGGTGAGCCTGTCGTCGTGGATTTAGCGAAGATGCCACACGTACTTGTAGCGGGTACCACAGGGTCGGGTAAATCAGTTGGTGTTAATGCCATGATTTTGAGCATGCTGCTTAAATCCACACCGGATGAAGTGCGCATGATCATGGTCGATCCTAAAATGCTTGAGCTTTCGATTTATGAAGGCATACCGCATTTGTTGACCCCCGTTATTACCGATATGAAAGACGCGGCTAATGGCTTGCGCTGGTCGGTTGATGAAATGGAGCGGCGTTATAAATTAATGTCTAAATTAGGCGTGCGTAATATCGCCGGCTATAACAAAAAAGTACGCGATGCTATTAACGCAGGAAAGCCAATAGAAGACCCGTTGTGGCAACCTGAAATGGCGATGTTCTCTGA
The DNA here is from genome assembly GCF_038155025.1 of Marinomonas sp. TI.3.20. Lineage (NCBI taxonomy): Bacteria > Pseudomonadati > Pseudomonadota > Gammaproteobacteria > Oceanospirillales > Oceanospirillaceae > Marinomonas > Marinomonas sp. TI.3.20. The sequence continues at coordinate 89,159 of NZ_JBAKAS010000016.1, forward strand.
AGATGGTGTCGCTCGTACTGTGCCACATTTAGAACCTTTACCTTACATCGTGATCATCGTAGATGAATTTGCTGACATGATTATGATTGTTGGTAAAAAAGTGGAAGAGTTAATCGCTCGTATTGCGCAAAAAGCTCGAGCGGCAGGAATTCATTTGATTTTGGCCACACAAAGGCCTTCTGTCGATGTTATTACTGGGCTTATTAAGGCGAATATACCGACTCGAATGGCGTTCCAAGTTTCTTCAAAAATAGACTCAAGAACCATTTTGGATCAAGGCGGTGCCGATCAGTTATTGGGTATGGGTGACATGCTCTATTTACCGGCAGGTTTACCAACGCCGATTCGTGTGCACGGTGCGTTCGTTTCCGATGAGGAAGTGCATGCTGTGGTAGAAGAATGGAAGTTGAGAGGGGAGCCTGACTACATTAACGATGTAGTGACGAATCCAGAAGACTTAATGACCAACGATAATGCTGAAGATAAAGATGTGTTATACGATGACGCGGTTCGAATTGTAATAGAAACGCGTAAAGCCTCAATATCCTCTATTCAGCGTCGACTAAAAATAGGCTATAACCGAGCTGCAAACTTGGTTGAAGCGATGGAAGCAGCTGGCTTAGTGGGACCTATGGGGACCAATGGCCAGCGAGACGTATTGATCCCTGAATAATACATGATTGGAACGCGGTTCTAGGAGAATGACTTTGATATATAAAATGATGTTGGTGTTGCTAGTATTGGTAGCAGGTGTTGCCAATGCGGCAGACAATGCTACGAACAGTTCAGCCGATCAATTAACCCACTTGTTAGATCAGAATCGTAATGTCAAAGGCGATTTTCGCCAAGTGACGTATGATGAAAAAGGCAAACAAGTACAAGTGAGTAGTGGTGTGTTTTTGCTGGCTAAACCCAACCAATTTGTTTGGGACAGTATATCGCCATATGCTCAACGCATTATTTCAGATGGTAAATTCATCTTGGTGTGGGATGTTGATTTACAGCAAGCCACAAAAAAACCTATTAATAACTCATCCAGCGATTCTCCAGCGGCGCTACTTGGCCAGCCAGCGGCGAGTGTATTACCGCATTATATTGTTACTAAATTAGGTGAAGAGAAATTCCGTCTTGAGCCAAAAAATAAAGAAGAAATGTTTAAAACGCTTACTTTGTCGTTTAAAGATAATAAAATTAATGCCATGAGTATTCTTGATGGTCTTGGTCAAACGACTGTGATTGAATTTACAAAAGTGAAAACGCACGGCGGTGTTGCTAAAGAGAATTTTTCTCTTAAAGTGCCGGCTGATGTGGATGTCATAGTAGATGGTCAGTAATGGACGACTTGTTCGCTGATCAGCAAGTAGGAGGCTATCAACCGCTTGCAGCGAGGATGCGTCCAGTTAATTTAGACGAATACAGCGGTCAATCTCATTTAGTGGGAGAGGGGCGTCCGCTTCGCCGTATGGTCGAAACTGGGCATTGTCACTCCTTTATTTTGTGGGGGCCGCCAGGTGTTGGCAAAACGACCTTCGCTCAGTTGCTTTCTCATGCATTAGACGCCCAATTTATTGAAATGTCAGCGGTAATGTCTGGAGTAAAAGAGATTCGTGCAGCGGTCGAACAGGCCCAGCAGTTACGCATGATGAAGGGCGGGCAAACGGTTCTTTTTGTAGACGAAGTACACCGTTTTAATAAATCTCAGCAAGATGCCTTTTTGCCTTACATTGAAGATGGCACCTTTTTGTTTATTGGTGCCACGACTGAGAACCCAGCATTTGAGCTTAATTCAGCATTATTGTCTCGGGCGCGAGTATATCGTTTAAAAACACCGACGCCAGATGATATTAAGCAGGTCTTGCAGCGTGCTTTATCGGATGCGAGTAAGGGGCTTGCAGACACTGGGTTGACGCTCAGTGATAATGATCTTTCCATTTTGTCTCAAGCAGCGGATGGTGATATTCGTCGTGGATTGAATTTTTTAGAAATTTTATCCGATTTGGTTGAGCCCGGTGCCACGGTAACGCATGATCATTTAGAAGATGTGCTGGGCGGTAGTGTGCGTCGCTATGATCGCGGCGGTGACATTTTTTATGATCAAATTTCAGCATTTCATAAGTCTGTTCGTGGTTCATCGCCTGATGGTGCCTTGTATTGGATGGCGCGAATGCTTGATGGTGGTTGTGACCCCTTATATATTGCGCGTCGCTTACTAGCCATTGCATCAGAAGATATTGGTAATGCAGACCCAAGAGCGCTACAGGTTGGTCTTAATGCCTGGGATGTTTTTGAGCGAGTTGGGCCAGGAGAAGGAAATAGGGCCATAGCCCAAGCCGCTGTTTATATGGCTTGTGCGCCAAAAAGCAATGCTGTGTATATGGCTTTTAATCAAGCCATGGCAGATGTGGCCTCTCAACCAAGTTATGAGGTACCTGTTCATCTACGTAATGCTCCAACGTCTTTAGCTAAAAGCATGGGGCATGGTGATGAGTACCGATACGCACACAATGAAGAAAATGCTTACGCGGCAGGTGAAAACTATCTCCCTGAATTGATTTCTAGTGTTCGGTATTATCGCCCTACAGAGCGTGGCCTAGAAAAGAAAATTGGAGACAAGCTGTCATGGTTGTCTGAATTGGATGCTCAGAGTTTAATAAAACGTTATTTAGATACATAATAAGAGGGTTTATGATGTTCTACTTTATGATTGCCTTGGGTGGTGCCACGGGTGCTTTAGGGCGCTACGGTGCAACACGATGGATAAATAACCATTGGCATCATCACTTTCCGCTAGCAACCATGTTAATTAATATTCTTGGTTGTTTTCTGATGGGTGTGGCTTTTGTTGTCGTGAGTGAAAAAATGCCGAACTGGGAGCAGCATTACAGACCCTTTATTCAGGTCGGTTTATTAGGTGCTTTTACGACATTTTCTACTTTTTCGTTAGAAATCGTTTCACTTATTAATATGCAGGCTTGGCTAAGTGCCGCAGGCTATCTATTATTAAGCTGTACGTTAGGTATTGTTGGTGTTGCTGCAGGAATTGCCTTAGCTCGTTATTTTTAGGCTTTTCACAACACGTTTTATTTGTGTTTTTTATATTGATTACTTTTAGAGGAATTTGTTGCACCGATGTTAGATATTAAAGCGCTACGCGCTGACCCAGAAGCCATTGCGGCACAGCTTAAGAAAAAAGGGTACGAACTAGATGTTGCTCGTTTTTCTTCCCTAGAAGAGCGCCGTAAAGCCATTCAAGTGGAAACGGAGCAATTGCAGCAATCGCGAAATGCGGTTTCTAAAGAAATTGGTCAAGCGATGAAGTCTGGCGACAAAGACAAGGCGGCTGAGTTGAAAGCTCAAACATCGACACTAGGTGACGATCTTGAAGCGGCAAAGTCGCAGCTGGCTCAGGTCCAAGAAGAGTTTGAAAGCTTATTAGAAGGGATTCCGAATATTCCTCATCCTTCTGTGCCAGATGGCAAAACAGAAGATGATAATATTGAAATTCGTCGCTGGGGTGAGCCAAAAGAATTCGATTTTGAGCCGAAAGACCATGTTGATCTTGGTGAAAATCTTGAACTGTTAGATTTTGAAGCAGCGGTTAAAATCACCGGGTCTCGCTTTGCGGTTATGCATCGTGATTTAGCTCGTCTTCACCGCGCTCTAACTCAGTTTATGATCAATACTCATGTCGATGAGCATGGTTATTCTGAGGTATATGTTCCCTATTTAGTGAATGCGACGTCTTTGAAAGGAACGGGTCAATTACCGAAGTTCGAAGAAGACTTATTCAAAGTACCTGTTGATAAAGAAAGTGGTAATAATGATCTTTATCTTATACCAACAGCAGAAGTCCCTGTTACAAACTTAGTGCGTAATGAAATTCTAAATGACGCAGAGTTACACAAAAAGTTTGTGGCTCATACGCCTTGTTTTCGTAGTGAAGCAGGAAGTTATGGCCGTGATACTCGCGGCATGATTCGTCAGCATCAATTCGAAAAAGTAGAGTTGGTACACGTCTGCCGCCCGGATCGTTCTGAAGCGATACTTGAAGAGCTTGTTGGTCATGCAGAAACGATTCTACAAAAACTAAAGCTTCCTTACCGTACTGTTATTTTGTGTGGTGGAGACTTAGGTTTCTCAGCACATAAAACGTATGACATTGAAGTTTGGTTGCCGGGGCAAGGAAAATACCGTGAAATTTCTTCTTGTTCTAATATGTGTGATTTTCAAGCGCGTCGTATGCAGGCTCGCTGGCGTAATCCAGAAACAGGTCGTCCTGAGTTAGCACATACTTTAAATGGATCAGGTTTAGCTGTAGGTCGTACGCTTGTCGCTGTTTTGGAAAATTACCAAAATGCAGATGGTAGTGTGCGTGTTCCTGATGTTTTGTTGCCTTACATGGGCGGCAAGCGAGTATTGGAAAAAGCATAAGCTTTCTTTATTTTAAAAAAGCCTCAGAAGAGGCTTTTTTTTGTAAAACTAGAGATATTCTATGACAGGTAAAGTGTATTTAGTTGGCGCTGGTCCAGGTGATCCAGAGTTATTAACGATCAAAGCGCATCGTTTGATTACAACTGCAGATGTGGTGCTTTATGACCGTTTAGTGGGTGCTGATATTATTGCTTTGATTCCTACTACGGCTGAAAAAATGTATGTTGGTAAAGCTAAATCCATGCACAGCTTGCCGCAGAATGAGATTAATGGATTATTAGCGCAAAAAGCCAAAGAGGGCAAAATGGTCGTTCGTCTTAAAGGCGGAGACCCTTTTATTTTCGGGCGTGGCGGTGAAGAGCTTGAAGAGCTTGTGCAAGAAAGTGTTCCTTTTGAAGTTGTACCAGGTATAACAGCGGCCGCTGGTTGCGCTGCGTATGCAGGGATTCCTCTTACGCATCGAGACTACGCACAATCCGTTCGCTTTCTTACCGGTCATCTTAAAGATGGCACTACAGATTTACCGTGGGATGAATTGGTTCACCCAGCTCAAACCCTAGTGATTTACATGGGGCTGACGGGATTAGAAGAAATAAGCCAGTCTCTTATACGTTTTGGTATGAAGCCGTCGATGCCAGTTGCAGTGGTGGAAAAAGGAACTACGCTAGAGCAGAGGGTATTTACTTCTACAATTAGTGACATTTTGGCAGTGATTAAACAGAATGATGTGAAATCGCCAGCATTACTTATTATTGGTGATGTTGTTACCTTGCAAAATAAGCTGGAATGGCACGGTAAGTACTAACGATAATAGTGCTAATAGATATAAGAAAAGGCGCTTCAATAGCGCCTTTTTTTTGTGGTTTTTTTATGTGTCTCTGATAAATAGCTGGCTGTAATGTTACCTAGCTTGGCTTATATGCAATTGGCTGGTTTAGGGAGTCCTGCAATTTTTGCCGCTAATTTTGGTGGGCTACCGGGAAACAGCTTCATTAGATAGATGCTCCGTCCTTTTTCTGCTCCTAGTTCTTTGGAGACCGCTTTAACAAGAGGGCGCATAGCTGGGGAAACTTCGAATTTTTGGTAGAAGTCTCTAAGTAAAAAAATAATCTCCCAATGCATTTCTGTCAAAATTAGAGATTCTTGTGCCGCTAGTGTGTTTGCAAGTTCTGGTGTCCAGTCTGCTAGATTGAGAAGGTAGCCTTCTTCATCTACACCAATGTGATCCATACTATTACTCATTGTTTACCAGCTTATGTTTGTGTCTGAGGTTAGTGTCATATGAACCCACTCATCATCGCTTAGCGCTGTTCCTAATGTTGGGTTGACGCCATAAGCCAAAGTGTCACTTTTTAAATAAAAGAGTGAAATGTCTTTTTGTTCTATCAGCGCTTTGAGGGTGTCATGCTGAGTTTGGCAGCGCAGAATAGCTTCTTCGATTAAGCACAAAGTGTCGCCTATTTTAAGGCTGTTAATCCAAGTTTGTTCAATGTCGTTTGGATAAGCTAACTGATTTAATTGGTGTAGTTGCATCATTAAAACCGAAAAACATGTTGGTATTGAGAAAAGAGGGCGTACCAGTCTTTTTGATCGAGCGCCTTAGTGCCCGGCCAAATGTCGACCTCTTTCGTTAATTCGTTGTCTCTTTCTATATAGATATTATCAATGTCATAGAATTCTAATCCATCAAGTAATTTATATAAGTGCTTACCATCTTCTTTTGTCGTTTGTTGATGGTTATACAAAAGCGATAAAGCGGCGCCTGAAAAACAGAGGTCAACGGGTTGCTCAAACGTGGCCAGAACCAAGGCTAGGTCTAAGCCTTCTTTACAGGCAAGGCTAGAGTAAGGAGAGCTGCTTAGGTGAATTAACGTGTTGGTCATGGAGGATTACCTAAACTGTATTATTTTAGTTGTTGAGTTCATTAGCTCGACAAATGTTCCTAACCCTTCTAACTGAAAGCCTTCAGATAAGCTGTGTTGAGGCAATTCATAGCGCTGGCTTTCTGTTTCGTTAATAATGCCACGGCGTACTGACGCAGCAATACACAGGTACAGTGGAATCTTGTGCTCATTGGTTAATTCAACCCAAGCTTTTCTGACATCAAACTCGTCTCTTGGTGGCTGAGTGAGTGCATTGCCAATAAGGACCGCATCTTCATAAAAGAACACGCCTTCAAGAGTGTTTTCTTTGTTGAGTAGGGCGGCTTTAAGAAATTTTAAAGCGCTATGGCAGGCTTTTGTTTGGTAGGGTGAGCCAGTGACTAAAAGAGCGTAGTGCATTGGATTCTGTGCCTTGTTGCAATTAAGCAATAAGTTTACCAATAAAAAAGGCCGCATGCAGCGGCCTTTTTTGTTTAGTGATTCTTAATGTTTATTAATCGTCGTTTGCCATGCCCAAAAGAGACAGAACACTCAAGAACATGTTGTATAGAGACACGTAGAGGTTCACGGTTGCGATGATGTAATTTGTTTCGCCGCCGTTAATAATTTGACTCGTTTGTAGCAGAATAATGGCTGCTGAAAACAGAGCAAAACCAGCAGAGATAAAAATCTGCAACGCGGGCATTTGTACGAAGATGCCTGCAATTACTGCAAACAACAACACAAAGAAACCGACAGTAATAAAGCCATTTAAAAAGCTAAAATCTTTTTTAGATATTAAAGCGTAAGCAGAAAGACCTAAGAACGATAAGCCGGTGATGCCTAATGCACTCATTATCATGCTAGCGCCATTTGCCATGCTTAGATAAGCATTTAGAATGGGCCCTAGAGTGATTCCCATGAAGCCAGTTAGGGCAAAAACACAAAGAATACCGACTGAGCTGTTTTTAAATTTATAAGTTAAGTAAAGTAAGCCATAAAAGCCAACCAATGTAATTATGATACCTGGGTGAGGCAGGTTAAAAGCCAAACTCATGCTCGCAGTAAAAGCACTGAACAATAATGTTAGTGATAGCAACGCATAAGTGTTGCGGAGCGTTTTGTTGGCCGATTTTGACGTATGTGTCGCAAAGGCTTCGGTATAACGCATGAGAGTTACTCCTTGAAAGTTTATGTCTATCTTATGACTTAATATGAGGGCGTTAGTTCAAAAACTCAAGGTGTGTTTTGAATAGTTACAAGTTGATACAAAAACACCGAGTTTAGCTCGGTGTTTTTGATGAGTTGCCTTGCTTTTGGCATTGTCGGCTTGTCATGAAACGGTAGCCGCCTTATAAGCTCCTGGATTCTGTTTGGTTTTATGTTTTGCTATTTGTCTTGTTAACTTATCTATCATCGCGTCTATCGCATGAAATAGCCTGTTTTCAGAGGAGGCGGCGGCAAAAAGCTCTTTGCCCGGAAGGTGGACAGTGACTTCTGCTTTTTGGTTTTTATTGTCCTGCAATAGGATTATATTAACAGTGGTGATTTTGTCGGTTAGCTTGGACACTTTATGAAACTTTTCATTGATGTGGTCTTTAATCGCTTGCGTAACATCAATGTGGTGTCCGGTAATATTGATTGTATGCATACAACTTTTCTCCTCAGTAAAGTTGGCTTTAGATGGGGCTTTTTATTTCCCACCATTCGAGCATAGGAGCCACTTTCGCATGTGTCAATGAGGGTTTATGTAACTGTTATGTTGTCGTCACAACTATTTGTTAAGTGAAAAATTGTTATTTTCAGGTTATTGCTTTTGCGGGTTATCGTGCTTATGGCGCAAGCTTTTGTTAGACTGAAGCGCTAAAAGTGTAAAGCGAGGATTATGTTGAACAACGATTTTTTATTGCCTATTTCTTTTTCTATGGCAGCCCAAATTGGCCTAGAAGAGACGGTACTTTTAACCTTTTTAAAGCAGCAGTCTTATGTGATGAATTCTGCTGTTTTAAAAATGGATATTGCTCAACTCAGCGCGCAACTTCCTTTCTGGACTGTGCCTATGGTGATGCGATTATTGGCCAATTTACAAATTAGCCAATTATTAAGTTTTCAGCGTCATGATCAGTCTTTGGAAATACAGGTTGTGCCTATGTCGGGGAGCGTACAGGCAGAAGCGCAGCCGATGCCTCAAGCAGAATCAGAGGATTCTCTGATGGGTAAGATGAACCGTTTGCAACAAGAAGTGCGAGAAAAAACGACGCAGACAACAAGGGCAGCACCTGCTCAAACGTCGCAACATTCGCATTTTACTCCAAAGCAATCGCAGTCGACCCCGCCGAAGGCAAATTATGCTCCTAGGCAAGCGGCTCGCCAAAATGTTCAGCCTTCGCAACCGCCTGTGGTTAATGACCGTCGAGGCATAACGGATTTTGATTTATATTTAGAGCAAAAAGAACTTGCTCGACAGCCGGGACAATGGCAACCCGAAGAAACCACACTAGAGCAAATTGCTCAAGCGGGTATTACGAGAGAATTTGCATTATCGCTGCAAGCTGAGTTTCTGTTACGAATAAAAGAGCAGCGAAAAAATGTAAGAACGTGGAACAGTGAATTTTTCAAATACGTAAAACGTCAGTGGCAATACAAACAATCGGATCGGTCTTCATATGAAGGAACCTCAGGCAGTTCAAAATTTAATAAAACCTCTCGCGAGCAAGTTAGCGACGCTCTCACAAACATCCACGACACAGACTGGTAATACCCAGCAGGATACTCAGCGCGAAGAGGCACAGCAGCAAACTCGGGTACTAGTGAATATGCTATTCGCCCGGTTTAAGGCGATTTATACTCATAAGTTTGCTTCCGCATACAGTAATCCAGATGAGGTGAAACTGGCTAAGCGTGAATGGGCTGTTGTACTTAAAGGCTATCAAGAGCCTTTATTGGCGTATGCAGTAGAGCGAACCAAAGAAGTTTACGCATGGCCGCCGACTATTTCCGAGTTCTTGAAACTGATTAATACCGCCTATAAAGCCTATGGTTTACTTGATCCTCGTAGTGCGTATTTAGAAGCGTGTGCTTGTCGCTCTGATCCCTTGTCATACCGCTGGTCTCATCCTGCTATTTACTTTGCTGGAACTCAAACAGGCTGGTACAAGCTTAAGTCAGAAGAAGAGCGTGTAACATGGCCGCTTTTTGAAGAAAATTACGTAAAAGTAGTCGATCGTGTGATTTCTGGAGAACGTCTTGTTATTCCCAGAGTTATTATGATCGAGAATAAGGCGTCGGTTGGTGTAGATGATCTGATTAGTCGTATAGCTAAGCAGCTCAAATTATCAGAAGAAGAGATTGCTCCAATACTGTATTACACTCAAAAAACCCAAGGTACAGGGATTCGCCAACGCTATCGCTTAATAGCAGAAGAAAAGCTGAAGTTAATGGGATATAACGGAACACTTCCAGAATAATTCTTGTTGATTTAGTCATCTTTGCTATGAGTCAAAATAAAACACACTCAATGCTATGAGCTTAGTGCCATTCTAGTTAACATAGAGAGAGTAGTAAGTTAACTGTTTGATAAGGTGGTTTCTTTGTTGAAAATCCTGATTGTCGATGATCACGATATGGTGAGTCAGGGAATTAGCCGTGTTTTACAGGATGTAAAAGGTGTAGAGGTTGTTGGTATTGTTCACAATGGTGAAGATGCGATTATACAAACGCGAATACTGCTTCCTGACATTGTTCTGATGGATGTTCATATGCCTGGTATTGGAGGCTTAGGGGCAACAAAAGAAATCAAACGCCTAATGCCTAGAGTGAAAATTATTGCGTTATCCGCACTGGATGACAGCTTGTATCCCATTAAGTTGTTAGAGGCCGGTGCTTCAGGTTATTTGACGAAAGGGACGAATACATCGGAGTTGCTAGATGCATTGGATGCTGTCCACAAGGGTGACCGCTATGTTTCACAATGCATCGCACAAAAAATGGCATTAACAAAATACACTATCGACAGCAAAGGTTCCCCGCTTGAAGCGTTATCAGACCGTGAATTGCAAGTTGCTCAAATGATTGTAGATTGTAAAAAATCAACGGAAATAGCCATACATCTAAATGTAAGCCCTAAAACAGTCAGTACCTATCGAACTCGCATTTTTTCTAAATTGAGTATTGAGAGTGATGTGGAGCTGATTCGGTTAGCGGTACGTTATAGCGTCCTTGGAATGGGATCGTAATGAGGTTTGTTTGACTCACTTAGAATTTGATCCAAAGCATTTTGTTAGCCACTTAACGACTCGACCCGGCGTCTACCGTATGTATGGCAAGGGCGATTTGTTGTATGTGGGGAAAGCTAAAAACTTAAAGAATCGAGTATCGAGTTATTTTCGAGCCGCAGGTCTGACGACTAAGACAATGGCGCTAGTAAGTCGAATCGACGCAATAGAAATCACCGTAACAAAGAGTGAAACTGAAGCTCTGTTGCTCGAACAGACGCTGATTAAACAGCATCGCCCACCTTATAATATTCTGCTTCGTGACGACAAGTCCTACCCCTATATTTTGTTATCTGACCATCACCATCCTGCATTGTTATTTCGACGAGGCAATAAAGTAAGTTCAGGGAAACTGTATGGGCCTTTTCCTAGTGGCAGCGCCGTACGCGAAAGCCTAAGTACCATGCAAAAGGTTTTCAAGGTTCGCCAGTGTGAAGATGGCACCTATTCAAATCGTTCCAGACCTTGCCTTCAGTATCAAATAAAACGTTGTTCAGGGCCGTGTGTCGGCTTGATTGGAGATGCCCAATACGATGACGATGTTCGTCATGCTAGGATGTTTTTACAAGGTAAAAGCCAAGAGTTAACGAGCGAAATTTCAGATAAAATGAAAGCCGCCGCCTTAGACATGGAATTTGAGCGTGCGGCAGAATTGCGCGACCAAATGATTCAGCTTAAGCACATCCAAGAGCAGCAGGATGTTTACGGACAAACGGGAGATGCTGACGTTATTGCCGCCATCATTCAGCCCGGTGGTTTGTGTGTTCATGTCATGATGGTTCGCCACGGAAAAGTAGTTGGTAGTAAAAGTTATTACCCTAAAATGCCGATCGAAATATCCGAAGGTGAATTGTTGTCATCGTTTATTGCTCAGTTTTATTTAGGGGGCATCCAAGAACTTCCTAAAGTATTAATTACCAGCCATGAATTAGACGATGGTGAAGCATTAGTAGAAGGTGTGTTTGAAACGACACAAAAACGCATCGAAGTGTTGCATAATGTACGAGGCCAACGAGCTCGTTGGCTAGACTTAGCAAAACTTAATGCTGAACAAGGGTTGCAAGCGCGCTTATCTGACAAACGAAATCATTTTAGTCGTGTCACCGCGCTACAAAAAGTATTAGGCTTTAAAGAGCCGCCTAGTCATATGGAATGTTTCGACATAAGCCACTCAAGTGGTGAAGCAACCGTAGCGTCCTGTGTTGTTTTTGGACCAGATGGGCCGGATAAAAAACGCTATCGTTCTTTTAACATCGAAGGTGTGGAGCCGGGCGATGATTATGGAGCGATGAAGCAAGCTTTAATGCGCCGATATAAGCGGGTTAAAAGTGGCGAACTAGACGCGCCAGACGTATTACTGATAGACGGTGGTAAAGGGCAACTAACACAAGCAGAAGCCGTCTTAAAGGAACTTGGTCTGGTGGATATATTCTTACTCGGTGTCGCAAAAGGCGACACTCGAAAACCAGGTTTAGAAACCTTGTACATAGGCTCTAAAGAAGACGAAGTGGTGTTGCCGCCAGACTCTGCTGCACTTCACTTGATTCAGCATATTCGCGATGAGGCTCATCGATTTGCAATAACAAGCCACCGTCGTCGCCGAGATAAGAAAAGACGGCATTCTGTATTAGAAGATATTCCGGGTATTGGACCAAGTCGACGTAAAGAATTATTGTCTACTTTCGGCGGTTACCAAGAACTATTAGCGGCGAGCCAAACAGACATTAGCAAGGTAAAAGGAATCGGTGTGAAAAAAGCCGAAGAGATTTATCTGTATCTCCATAAGAACTGATTTTCTTGTACATTTTATAGGCTTTAAATAGGAAAACGATGAACATACCAAATATATTAACCTCCCTGCGGATTTTTATGATCCCGATTTTGGTGGCTATTTATTATTTACCATGGGAAGGGCGCTACTATACCTGTGCGGCCGTGTTTGCTCTGGCAGCTTGGACAGACTGGCTTGATGGCTATTTAGCGAGAAAGCTAAACCAGACAACACCGTTTGGGGCTTTCTTTGATCCGGTAGCGGATAAACTGATGGTATCGGTTGCCTTGGTTATGCTGGTGGCAAGTTATGCTGATCCACTGATGACATTAGCCAGCGCTGTTATTGTTGGTCGAGAAATTGTTATTTCAGCATTGCGCGAATGGATGGCCGAAATGGGTAAGCGTGCTAGCGTCGCTGTTTCTTATATTGGCAAACTAAAAACAGCCATGCAGATGCTCGCTATTTTTATTCTGCTAGGCAGTCCGCCAGGAACCATGTGGTCTTTTTTTGGCGAGTCAGTACTCGTTGTCGCCGCGTTGCTCACTCTTTGGTCTATGTATATTTATTTGAAAGCAGCATGGCCAGAGTTAGTTCCAAAACATTCGGACAAAAAATAATCAAATATAAAAAAAGTGCCTAAGTTAGCTATTTATTTGAATTTTTCCCTTGACGTGAAAGTTCAAATACATAGAATAGGCCACGTCTTTTGAGACGCGGGAATAGCTCAGTGGTAGAGCACAACCTTGCCAAGGTTGGGGTCGCGAGTTCGAGCCTCGTTTCCCGCTCCAGCTTAAAAGACATCTGATATATTGAAGGCCGGATGGCAGAGTGGTCATGCAGCGGACTGCAACTCCGTTAACGCCGGTTCGATTCCGACTCCGGCCTCCATATCAGAAAATGCCCGGGTGGTGAAATTGGTAGACACACAAGACTTAAAATCTTGCGCTGAATAAGCGTACCGGTTCGATTCCGGTCCCGGGCACCATTTATGGTGCCTTTTTTTTCGCCTAAATTTTGTTATCCCTCTCAATTCTAAATCCCTATCTCTTCTCTCTTTTTTAATTCTTCTTGTGTTTCCTTGTTACTCTTTAAAGCATCCTACTGATTATTTACTACCTTAAGATTCATACCAACCTAAGTCGTAAATGACTCAGAGAGCGCATACAAGCAATTTTATTGAATTGGCAGCCTCTTATATCTTCGAATACGTCCAGCTCCCCGTGGAGCGCGTCTAGCAGCGAACCAAACTACATCCTCCTTATGCTTTTAAAAAAGGACTGGCTAGGGTGTGGGTGTGCCATTCAAGACTGGCAACCGCAAATAAGTAGAAGCGGCTGCCATCGCCTTGTGAAGAGCCGAGCTACGCCGTGATTGGCTCCCAAGTATCGGCAGATTGGAAGCACACCAGCTTTGGGCGTAAGATACAAAAAGTGATAGAGCTAAGAGAAAGCGGGCATCCGCTTATTATCCTAACGGAACAAGTGTGGGCTAGGTTTATTTAGTCTATTGTTGATAGTTAATACGTGATGCTTTGACTAGTCGATTGAAATATAATTAAAAGGTTGGATTAATATGGATCTTAAGGTCAATCAGGCTTGTGTTTTTTATAATTATGCACTTGGCTTTGATATCTCAGAGATTGATCTTCTTAAAACCGGTGAGGCAATTATTTCTTCCGGATTGGCTTTGTCTGTGTTTTTCTCTGATTATAAATATATTTACTTTAATGAAAATAAAAAAATAGATATAGGGTTATTAGAGATTAAAAGAAATTCACAAAATAGAGAGTGGGATATTGTTTTTGAAAAAAATACCCCTGATGATATTGTAGGTGATCTTTCAAATTCTTTAAGCTTGGCATTTCATGAGGAGAATATTCAAAGTCAAAACTTAAATTATTTAAGATGTAATTTACCTCCATTGATTTTAGACGACGAAGATTATAATTATCCTTTAAATTCATCTGTAAAAATATATAGTAATGGATTAGCTATATTAAGCTTTCAATTAGATGCTACTTGGGATGGTTTGGAAGAACCTGATTTCTTGTCCGGAGTGGTGAATCTTATAAGCCGCAACTTTTCATTTATATGGCTAGATTCTAGGCTTCAAACTATAGATGCTGAAATAGTAATGAAAAATGCATTTGAGGATATGTTTTCTATAGCAGGGGTCGGTTTTAAGAGTAAATCTGTTAAAAGGCTAATTAAAAAAATGAAGTTAGACTCTTCTAAAGTGATTGAAGATTCGCTTAATGGAGGAGGGCAGGAATTTAATGTCGGGGGGAGGAGCTGGTTATTATATAAAATTTTTGGTACGGAAACCCAGGAGTCGGCACAGTCAAATTTAGAAATGTGTCGTTCAATTTATTGCTCAGTTATTTCTAGCATTGTTATTCAGGCTAATAAAAAAAATCAACATAACCCTATTGATTTTATTTGGCAGGGTAGGCCATCAGTATCTTTATTACGTTTTGATGACCAGCCAAGCACTAAAGGTTGTTTATATGATGATTTTTCAAATTCACTTTCGAGAATTCTCATTAGATTTTATAAATTAGATAATATTCCAGAGTTACCACCAGACTTGAGGATGAGTGACGAGTCATGCCTACATGCCAATAGATCTGTAATTTTAAGAACTTGCTTAAGACGCGATGGTGAAGGGGACAATATATGGCATGATAGGCAGGCTATTTCAAATATTTATGAGAATCAGGCTAGGTCTGAACAACTTGAATACTACAATATGTTGATATATAGAGCATGTGATTGGGTGCATACTCCTTTGAATGATAAGAATCTACTGCATGCATATAAAACATTGTCAAAATTCGATCGCTCTGTTCATATTAGTAGTTATTCGGGGGAAATTGTTAGTACTATTATTTATTTTATAAAATCTTCAGGTTCTTATGATTTGATAGATTCAAGTAAAGAATCAGCAAAGTTTTATTTGGACGAAATAAAATATAAAGCAGATATAAGAAAAGGTAAAAATGACCAAATGCTAACTTTTATATTTGGTTTGATTGGTGCTACTGGATTGTCTGATTTTTTGGTGAGGCCATTTGTAAAAGAGATGTTTCCATTTCTGAAAGCGCTATTTGTTCCACTCGTTTCTTTTTCTGTAGTAGGGATTATTATATTTTTAGTTTACTTAATAATTAGGTTAGTTAAAAAAATATAATTCATCGAAGATTTTTATTTTTAATAAATATCTAAATATTAATAATGTTTAGATTTACTTCATAAAAAACCGCTCTTAGGCGGTTTTTTTGAGTCTGTAATTTGGTTCAGTGTTTGGTGATAATACTTTGGGCGAGTGCTTATGACATGGCTTCGCTGGTGACCCATGCCAGTTAGTGCGTTTTCTGACTACACAACACGTTGCCTAGTGTTAGGAGGGGACGCTTGTACATGCTGTGCCTCTTTTGAATCAAGTCCGCAGGTCGCTTTTCTCAAGTCTTTTGATTGGGGTCGTGTTGTTCTTTGTCTATCCTGTATTTATGTAAGTTTTGGTGCACAGGGTTTCCATAATTCACTGTCTTCATAGTACAATTATTTAAATAGCTGAATTAATGATCAGATTTTATTCTTTGATCAAAATTTAAAAGAAGCATGATTTAGTAGAGTAAATTTATAGTGAAGACTGTTCCGTTACGCTGGTTGATTGTTACTCCGTTTGTTGTGCTTGCCCTGATTTCTGGGGTGACCATGTACATACTGTCCTCTGTCACGATCGCCAATATTGCGAACAAGGTGGGTGTGCAATACATCAAAGAGGTGGAGGGTCGTATTTACGATCGTGTGCAAGACTTTGTTGCGCCTTTGACCAACATAATGGAATTGAACATCAATGCTTTTTCCAACCGACCAGAACTGCTTGATAATTTAACCTCTGTCGCAGGACGGTTTTATGAGCAGGCAATCCCTTATTCACAAATGACGTTTATCTCTGTCGCCACAACCGATGGACGTTATGTTAGCTCTTCACAAAATCCTATCAAAAAAGGGCTGCATAATATCGCTGCCAATTTTGTCCATAAACCACTAACGATGGAAGGGTTTAAGTACGATCCACGAATCATTATTGGCGACAAAATCAAATCTGATCCGACCTTTGCTTACGACCCTAGAGTGCGGCCATTTTATAAACTTGCGGTTAAAAACAAGCAAGTAACTTGGGGACATATTGAGCCTTATTACGGTTTTCCTGCACTGGGTATTGATTTGTCGGCGCCAATATATGACAAAGAGGGCAAGTTGCTTGGCGTCACAGCAACCAGTGTTGCTTTGATTGAGTTGGATAAATATCTGGCGTCTTTAGATTTAGTAAAAGGGGCTTACATCTTTTTGGCGGAAGAAAATGGTGATTTAATCGCCACTTCGGAAAAGGGAAAGCTGTACCAAACTAAAGATGGTGTTACCACGCGCTCAAACCTTAATAGTCACTCTAATCAAGCCTTTCGACTTGCTAGCCAGCACCTAGAAACCGGCATGAAAACGCTGGATGTTGAAGGGCAAAAGTACCTATATTATCTGCGTCCTATTGCGCTTAAATATGGCAAAAAATGGCAAGTAGGCGTGCTTATCCCCAGCTCTTATCATGAGAGTGTTTTGGCCAGTTATACCCAAAGTACGGTGTTTATTACATTAATGCTTTTCCTCTGCATTGGCGGTGTTGGTTCTTTGATTGCTTGGTACATAGGTAAGCCGATTCAGCGTCTTAATCAGGTTGCCAATGAAAAAGATCTAAAGGCTGTCCAAATGCTGCCAAACCCTTTAAGTGGGGTCAGTGAAATTAACTCCCTTAGTCGAGGGTTGAGTTCGATGGCCGATAATCTTGCCGACATAATGCAGAATCTGGAGGAAAAAGTAGCGGAGAGAACATCTTATCTACAAGGGGAAAATGAGCATTTACTCGAGAACTCTTTAACCGATGAATTAACCTCTTTATATAATAGGCGTGGGTTTAACCAAGTATTCGAGCAAGCCTTGGCTCGCGCCCAGCAACAAGAGCAACAGTTGACCTTTGTGTTATGTGATATTGATCATTTCAAGCGTATTAATGATAAATTCGGGCATACGGTTGGTGACTTGGCGTTGGTTTCTGTAGCGATGAACCTTAAAAAGCATGTGCGGTCTTCGCTTGATATCGTTGCGCGCTACGGCGGTGAAGAATTTACCCTAGTCTTTCTTAATGCTGATATTGTTCAAGTAATGGCAAGGCTGAACAGCATTAGGCAAAGCTTTGTAGATCATCCTGTGGTTAATGATCAACATATCACTATGAGTTTCGGCGTCGTTCATGTGGATGAAGGTGGCGATATTTCTGCAGAAGAATTAGTAGAGCAAGCCGATAAGAAGTTGTATCAAGCTAAAAATACGGGTAGAGATAAAATCATTATCTGATTTTTATGGTGTTATGTTCTTCAAGGGAAACCTATGGAACAAGAAATACACAGCTGGACTGATTCAAAGCAAAAATAGGCGATTTTAGTCTTGTATTGCTTTAAGAGAGTGGTGTTTTTACCGTTGTGTCTTTGTTGGTATTTTGGGTTCTATTTTTCTTGGCAGGGTCGGTACAAGTCTATACTATGTTTGGAAGGTTAAGGAAGTAGTAGAAAATCTGTTCCAAGTGGTTGATTTTATTGACTGATTTTAAAGAAATAATGTTTTTTGATGGTGCTTTTATCTATTACTAAACTCCCTTCTTTTTTACATTGTCTATTACTTTATCTTTGTTAATTTAGCTAAATGATTGTCATTTTAAATTTCACGTATTTGTGACGGTTTTTTGCTCAATCCTAACGTGCTTTCCCTGTATAAATAAAACCTTCAGAAAAGTGTTTACATAACGTCTAGTCTTAAGGGGTTATGCTGGGAGAAGGGGTTATATTAATGGTCTATCAAGTTAAACGCAGTGATTTAAAAGGTATTTATAACTGGGATGTCGAGCATTCGAATGCAGAAAATACTGAAATTGATAAAAATAATGGATTTGAAGTCTTGGCATTTATTCAATCTTTTTATAATGAAAGAGGGTGGATAACGGACTCTAATATTCGTGCTGTCGAAGCTTATCTTAAATTGTCGTTTCTTCAGGATGTTCGCTCTTCTCAAAAATTAACCAATTATTTGCGAAGTGAGTTTTCTTAAATATTCGACGTATTTTGTGTGAATACTTAACCCTGCTGATTTTGTGTCGTTTGTGGGTGTTTTAATTTTTTAGTTTATATGCTTTTAGTGAGTAGTTTTCAGAGCGACGATTAGGCTCTGAGAGAAAAGTGAGTCTAAAAGTATCGTGTAATTTTATCTGTAATGAATATTTGAAAGGGACAGTCTATGTCAGCAACTGAAGAAAAAGTAAAAGGGCGTTTAACGACTCGTACTGTTGCAATGCCTAGTGACACAAATCCCGCAGGTGATATTTTTGGTGGTTGGGTTGTTTCTCAAATGGATATCGCGGCCGGTATTTGTGCAGGCCAAAGAGCTCAGTCGAGAGTGGTGACCGTCGCCCTTGATGGGATGAGTTTTATTCGGCCTGTGAAGGTGGGTGATATTTTAGGTATTTATACTCATGTTGAATCTCATGGTCGTACGTCTATGAATATTCGTGTTGAAGCGTGGGTAAGACGAGGACGCATTGGTAAACGTGAAAAAGTGACAGAAGGAACATTTAAGTTTGTTGCTATTGATGAAGAGGGTCTTCCAATGCCAATTCCTAATGAAGCAGATTTACCTGATTATGTATTAGAGCATTTGTCTGAAGAGCATCTCTAAGAGCATCTCTAAGAGCATCTCTAAGAGCAATGTGAGGCAGCCGATTGTCTTACTGTTAGTTGTGGTTGCTATTTAAATGTCATCTCTTGTTAGATTCAGTAACTGACCTTAGGCAATGGGTTAGTTACTGGTTCTTCTGTAAAAATTTATCCTATTATTCCCCGAAAGCGTTTTAATTTTCGTTTGACGACTCGTCACTCATCGCGTTAATCAGCTCAGCTAGCTTTTTAATACCGGGTTCGATTCGATCGGTTGATATGGAAGAGAATCCTAAGCGAATAAAATTACGAGGTGCGTTGTCGTCATAATAGAAATGTATGTGCCCTGGTTCGATAATAATACCTTCCGCCATCGCGCGTTGTTTTAATTCGGAAGTATCTAATCCTTCGGGACATTTCACCCAATAGCAAGAACCACCAAAAGTCGGTGCGTCATGGCTGCCAGGCAGGTACTTGTTGAGAGCTTGGTCCATTGCGAGCCAACGGGTTTGATAATTACGACTAATATTCATGACTAGCGCATCATAATAACCTCTCTCTAGAAACATGGCCGCAGCTCTTTGATTGTTGGATGCTGGGTGGCGAATCATTAAGCGTCGTAAGGCGCGAGCTTCTTTTATTAATTCTTTTGATGCAACGACATAACCCAGACGCAGACCTGGGGCCAATGTTTTCGATAAACTCCCGATATAAATGACACGGTCGCTCTTATCTAGGCTTTTTAGTGCTGGATTCGGTTTGCTACTAAAGTTGGTTTCGCTTTCGTAATCGTCTTCAATAATCAAAAAATCATCAAGATGCGCTCGGTTTAATAGCTCGTAACGTCGTTCTAGTGGCATTGTTACAGCGGTAGGGCACTGATGACTAGGTGTTGTATAAATGAGATCACAGTGACGGAGTTGTTCGCCAATGATTAGTCCGTCTTTATCGATGGGCAATGGCTCAATTTGGCATTCATGTAGTTTGGCGATATTCCTGATATCGACATACCCAGGGTCTTCTATGCCAAGGGTAGATCGTCTATCCAGTAGTAATTGCGCCAATATATAGAGAGACAACTGAGCGCCGACCGTAACGAGTATTTGGTCTGGTGAGGCCCAAATGCCACGACGAGGAAGTAAGCGAGTACGAATTTGTTCAATTAACCTAGGGTCGTCGTGGTCTAAGCTGTCTGAGGCCCAGCCACTAACCGCTGCATCACTGACTGCATCACGACAGCATTCTCGCCAGTTAACGGTCGGAAATATTTTCTCGTCAAATTGGCCATAAATAAAAGGATATTGATAGCTTTGCCAATCCGGAGCTTTATTAATATTGATTTGCTCGCTGGGGTGGATTTTGAATCGGCGCTGCCAATCTGGAAGGTTGCCCTCGGTAGTCTGTTGATTAGATTGGCTCGCAACTTGGCCATTTAGAATGTCAGGGTTAACGAAATATCCACGACGTTCACGAGCAACAAGGTAACCATCATCTAAAAGGTGTTCATAAGCCAAGACCACTGTGTTTCGAGCAATGTTCAGGTCTTTTGCTAGCTTTCTACTAGAGGGGAGAGGCGTGTCTAGCGGCATATTTCCATTCATAATTGCGCTTGCAATCTGCTCTCTTAATTGCTTTTGCAGGCTAATATTTTTATCTTGGATTAGGTGAAAAAGCTGGAGCATATACAAAATTCTCATGTTCAGAGCAAGCGCTTCGATGTTATGGATAGCCTGCGAAATATTGATGAAAAATGGGTACTCATACAAAACGAAAGAGGAGAGCAGCCCTCGAATACAATCATTAATTCAGTTGGTTTTTGAACGATATCATAGTTGATGGTTTAAGCTGAGAAAATAGAATTTATTTATTTTTGAATACGAAGTAGGTTGCTAGCATTCTGCTTATTTTTTGTTGTTAGCCTGCAAAGAAAGGGGCTTCTTTATTTTTAGTTATTATTTTGATAGATGGAGTATTAGTAAATTTGAATTGCTTATATTTCCAGAAATATTAGTTTATTTAACCAAGTGGTTATAAATATTCTCTTATCATATTGGTGGATTTATAATCAATATTTTACTCTTTAATCAATTAATTCCTTGTTAATCTCGCCGTTTTTCAATTTTCAGTTTTTACTCTTCGTTTTCTAGGTGATTTAGTCAAGGGGTTTTTGTGATTTAATATTTTCATAAGTTGTTGTTTTTATTGGATTTAATTTTGTTATGATGTTTTATTTTTATGCCAGTTTAGTTCTAGCACTATATCTAAGTGTATTTTTCTTGGTCTTATTCTATTTTTATTTTGGGCCTATAAGATAGGCGGATATTACGGTTTTATTCAATGGCTTTGCAAAGGTAATGCACTTGTTGCTCTAGAAACTTATAAGTGTCGTTATTGCATTATTGTAAAGCATGGAACTCAGAAATTGAGATAAATTCTATGGTGCCAGATTTGTTTTTCCTTTTGGTCCAGAAGGATGGAATATAAACTTTTTATTTGATCATGGGCACTGATTCATCTAAAAGTAGGTTCCAGAAAATGACTACGCTGCATACGGCATAGGCTAACTTAAGTGGCTTGTGCAAAATTGTGCTTTACTTAGAAAGTATCAATATTGTGCAAAAGGTATAAAAAATATATTTTTTGCTCGTTGATGTTTGGTTGTTTTGCCGAGGTTGTGTGTAGGTATGGGTTACATAATGACTAGGAATCACTGAGTAAGAGGAAAAGGATAAGCAAGTCTTCGTCATGTGATGTTATGAAAAATTATAATCTGATTAATAAAACGTCAGTTTAGAAATACTAAAATAGTAATTTTATAAAAATTAAAAACAATAAATATTATCGTCGTTACCAAAATTCCAAATGAGAGGCAGGATATGAAAATGATTAAATCTAAAGCTCCATCGTTAGTTATTGGTTGTGTATTGGCTTGTACTATGTCGATGACAGCAGTTGCAGAACAATTCAAAATAGCACTAGGTGGCAGTGAAGGTAGTGGCCAGTATGCTGTGGCAACTAAGTTTGTTCAGGAATTGGAAGCGCACACAGATGATACGGCGCGTTTGTTCTTGAACAGTCAATTAGGCTCTGAACAGAATACCGTTAATGACGCTGCAATCGGTGTA